>NZ_JBGCCL010000007.1:0-300415 GCF_041262505.1 Streptacidiphilus sp. MAP5-3 | reverse complement strand
GTCCACTGGGCCGACGGTGGCGAGACGGGGCTGGACAACCTCGCCCTGCTCTGCAACGAACACCACACCGATCTCCACCACACCGGCTGGGAACTCGAGATGAAGAGCGGCCGACCCCGAGCCGTCCCACCACCCGACACCCCACCCCCACCCAACACCCGCTACCCCCACCGCCAGTAGGGCTCGATAGCGACTGCCGTGCAGCCCCGCCGGTAGTGACAGTGGGCTGCACGGCCGGTGTGGGTCAGCCGCCGTAGACGTCCTCGACGTAGCGGCCGTCGGCGATCAGTTGCTGGAGCCAGGCTTCAGCGTCCTCGGGACGCGAACTACTCACCCGCTCGCGGTGGATGCTCTGGAAGGCAGCGCGTACCCCCGGTGCCATGCGGGCGCCGTCGCCGCAGACGTAGACCGAGGCACCCGACTCCAGCAGCTCCCAGACCTCATCCGCCTCGGCGGTGATGCGGTCCTGGACGAAGCGGCGGCCGTCGACCGGGGCTTCGCTGAACGCCGGACGCATCGAGACCGCGCCCGCCTGCTCAGCCGCTGTGAGCTCCGCGGCGTGCAGGAAGTCGGCGTCCGGGGCGTCACAGCCGAAGTAGCAGAGCGCCGAGGCCAGTTCGTCACCGCCCTCAAGGCGCGCGCGCCGGTCGGCGATCGCGCCGCGGAACGGGGCCAGACCGGTACCGGCGGCGATCATGATGACCGGGGACGACGCGGCGTGGTCGATCCGGAAGGCCTCGCGGCAGGGCTGGATTCGGGCGACGACGGTGTCCCCGACCCCGACGTTGTTGAGGTAGCCGGAGCCGGTGCCCCGGTGGAGGCCGCGTCCCGAGCGGGCCGGGGCTTCGAGCAGGGAGACCATCAGGTCTACATGGCGCGGGTCGCGGGCGGGCGAGGAGGAGATCGAGTAGTGGCGGGGGCGCCGCGCGGGCAACAGCTCCAGCAACAGTGGCCAGGTCAGCACCTCGCGCAGGGCGGGGTGGTCCTCGACGACGTCCAGCAGGGTGCGCGGGTCCGCCGCCGGATCGGCGGCGAGGGCGCGCAGCGTGGCCTGCTCGGGCGGGCAGGGGTTGAGCTCGGCGAGCCGGGACAGTTGACGTGCCGTCGGGCGGTCCTGGAGCTCGACGTGATGGGTCAGCAGCTCCCTGACCGTCAGCGGCCGGTCGACTGCGAGACCGTCTCGGCGCTGCCGGGGCGGAACGATGCTCAGCACGGTGTCGAGGTCGGCACCCATCAACTCGGCGACGCGGTCGACGAGACCAGGCGCGTTGGCGGGGAGTACGGAGAGGTGATCGCCCGTGCGGTAGTCGACGCCCTCCGGCAGCGCCAGCCGGACCAGGCGCTTGACGCGCGGATAGTCGGCCCGGCTCAGGTGCTCTGCCGTGGTGACGGTCATCGCGGTCATGCCGTGACGTGCGGCCAGCGCGTCGAGCGGGCCACCGCTGATCTCGGTGACGGTGTAGCCGGTCCCGGTCTGGTCGGTGCCAGTCTGGCCGGTCCCGGAAGGCACCCCGACGGAAGCCCCGCGGCCGACTGTGTCCGGGTCGCCGTACTGCTCCAGCAGCGCGGCGCGCAGCGCCCCGGTGAACTCCTCGACGGCGCCGGACAGGTCGGCGGAGGCGTCGGCCTCGGCGCGCGGCAGGATCCGGGTGGCTCCGAGGGCGGCGAGCCGATCGTCGACCAGGGTAGGGATGCGCTGGTAGGTCGCGGACCAGTTGCGGTCGCCGACGCCGAGCACGGCGTAACGGACGCCGTCAGCGGCACCCGGCGCGGCGGTCTCCAGCCACTGGACGAACGCGGCCGCGTCGTCGGTGGGACGGCCGTTGTAGGAGGCGGCGCAGACGATCACCGGCCGGCCGGTGGGCAGACCGTCGGCGTGGGCGTCGAGCGGCGCGACGGAGGTGTCGCAGCCCAGTTCGGCCGCAGCGTCGCCGAGACGGGCGGCGAAGTCCCGGCAGGTGCCGTAGTTGGACCCGTGCAGCAGCAGGACGCCGGTGCCCTGGCGCACGCGGGTGGGCCCGGAGGGACGCGCCGTCGCGCCGACGCCGTCCTGGTCCGAGGCCGCGCCGCTGCTCGAACGGGTGCTGCTCGGCCGGGTGCTGCTCGGCAGGGCGGCGCGGACCAGCGCGCGGTCGGCCGGGGTGCGCGGGAGGAGGGTGAGCGTGAAGTCGTGCGGCTTGATGGTCAGGCTCTGCTTGATCGTCAGCCGGTAGTCGGCGTGGTCGATCAGCCGGTACCGGTGGACCAGCATGGCGAGCAGCATGGTCGCCTCGTGCAGCGCGAACTGCCGCCCGATGCACGCGCGCTCACCGGTACCGAAGGGCTTGAACGCGTGCGGGGAGCGGGCCGCCTCCGCCTCGGGGGTGAACCGGAACGGGTCGAAGGACTCCGGGTTGTCGCCCCAGGCCGGGTCGCGGTGCAGCATCGGCGAGATGACCTGGACGCTCTGCCCGGCGCGCAGCGGGATCCATCCCCCGAGCAGCGTGTCCTGGCGCGCCTGCCGACCGAAGCCGGGGGCCGCGGGCCACAGCCGCAGCGTCTCGTTCAGGACCTGACGGGTCATCCGCAGGCGGCCGACGTCCTCGAAGGTCGGCTCCGGGTCCGCCTGGTCGCCCCACAGCTCGTCCACCTCGCGCTGCACGAGCCGCAGCGCGGCGGGGTTCTTGGCCAGGTGGTAGAGGGCGAACGCGAGCGTCCCGGAGGTGGTCTCGTGCCCGGCGATCAGGAAGGTGATCACCTGGTTGCGGACGTTCTCCAGGTCCAGCGTGGTGCCGTCGACCGGGTGGACCGTGTCGAGCATCAGGGAGAGCAGGTCCTCATGGGCATCTGTACCGGTGGCATCTGTACTGGTGGCACCTGTACCGGCAGCCCGGTCACCCGTGCGGGTGGCGATCACCTGGTCGACGACCTCGGCCAGGTACGCGGCGTCCACCCGCAGGGCCGCGTCGGCCTCGCTGTAGTCGACCCCGGGGACACGGGCCAGGCGGTGCATCGCCCACTCCAGCGAGCGCACCATCGCGCTGACGAAGGGGTGCGGCTCGGTGCGGCCGAACGAGTCGAAGTCGAAGCCGAAGCCGGCCAGGCCGATGGTGTCCAGCGTCATCCGGGTGGTGTCCTCGGCCACCTCCACCGGGGCGCCGGCGGCGGCGTGGCGGTCCCAGGAGTCGATGAGCCGGTGCGCGACCTGGAGCATCACCGGGTGGTATGTGCGCATCGAGCCGAGGGCGAAGGCGGGCATCAGGATGTCGTGCGCGCGGGCCCAGTTCGGCTCGTCGTTGTAGGCGGTGAAGAGGCCGTCGCCGGTGAACGCTCGCACGTTCTCCAGCGCCGGGCCGACCGACTTGGTGAACCGCTGCTCGTCCGCCAGTTCGGTGACCAGGTCGAGCCCGCTGACGAGGAGCAGGTCCCGACCGTGCAGGCGGCGGACGTAGGCGGGGCCGTGACGCCGGGCCAGCTCCATCATCTGGAGCAGGGGCACCGCGCCAGGTCCGGTCTCGGACACGTCGACGACGGGTACCCCACCGAAAGCGCTGCTCGTTTCCGACTGGATGGGCCGGGTTGTGGTCATGAGGTGAACTTCCCTCCGATATCGGGGAATTCAGGGCTCTCGCCCCCGCTGCGGATCACCTCCACTCTTGCGCCGCGCACAGCACCCCGGGCGCAGGGGCACTACAATTTCCTGTAGTGGATTCACTCCCGGCGATCTTGCCCTCCCGATCGCCCTGTGCCCGGAACAAGCCGACCGACGGGAGCCCCCGTGCACGACCCCGCACAGCAGCCGGACGGTGCGGAGAAAGCCCGCCGCAACGTGCCGGACACCGAGACGGCGGTCCTCTGGCGCAACCGCACCGCGGTCCTCTTCGACCGGGTCCCGCTGCCGCTCGCCTTCTGCGACGCGAGGGGCTGGATCCTCGCGGCCAACCATCCGATGGCCGTCGAGTGGGGCACCCTTCCGGGCCGTCTGGTCGGTCGCAACGCCCAGGAGCTCTTCCACCCCACCGGTGCGGAGCGGTTCGACCGGATCATCCAGGCTCTGCGCCTGCGCCGCAGCGCCCGTTATCCGATCGCGGTCTCCTGGACCAGCGGCTCCGGCGCGGAGCGGCACGGGGAACTGACGATCGACCTGATCCGCGACACGCCGGACGCCGTGCCCAACCTGCTGCTCTTCCTCCACGCCGACGGCGACACGAAGCCGACCGCCCCGCCGCAGCAGAACGGGCCCGCCGAGGCCGGCGCGATGGAGTCGCGGATCCTCGCGCTGGCCGCGACCGGTCTCACCAGCGCCCGGATCGCCACCGAGGTGGGCCTGACAGCGGACGGGGTCAACTACCACCTCACCCGGCTGTCCCGACGCTGGGGCGTGGCCAACCGCACGGCGCTGATCGCCCGCGCCTACGTCAAGGGCGTGCTCGCGCCGCACGCCTGGCCTCCGGCCCCGGCTTCGGCCCCGGCCTCGGCTCCGGCTTCGACTCCGGCTCAACCGGGACGCCCGGAGGCGTGAGGCAGCCAGGCGAGGCTCTCGGCGGTCTGACTCAGGCGGAGAGCACCGGACCCGCCGTCAGGTCGAGTTGGGCGGTGGACGCCTTGCTGACGGGCTTGTGGGCGTTGTCCATGTACTGGCCCACCCAGCTCTTCGGCATCGCCGCACCGTGGTTGTGCACCAGGTTGCCGCTGTACTGGCCGCCGCCGTGAGCGGTCAGCACGGCAGCGGTGAAGCCGAGGAAGTGCGCGAAGCAGGCCGTCGCGGTGGAACCGTTCAGGTCCAGGACGTTGCCCGTCAGCAGCGCGCCCGGGTCGCGTCCGGCGGTGGCGAGCTCGCTGCCGAAGGAGACGGCGGTCAGGCCACCGAGCGCCCGGAAGTAGTTGCCGACCGCCTGGAGCCCGCGGCCGTGGCAGTCGATGTGGACGATCGCGACCAGGTCGAAGTAACAGCCCTCGACGCGCAGCGTCCACGGGGTGCCCGCCATGCCGTAGGTGATGTGGCTGGACCCCTCGGCTGAGGAGAAGTGGCAGTCGGCGATGGACCAGCCACCCGCACCCGCCACCACCGGGCCCAGCTGGACGCCGTGGTTGTGCCCGTTGACCTGGCAGCCGCTGACCCGTCCGTCGGTGCTGCCGCCGCCCGGGTAGGTGGTGGAGAGGCCGTCGGCCAGCACGAAGGTGCCCGCGCCGTAGGAGGAAGAGGACAGGACGCGGCCGTTGACGGCGAAGAAGTTGTCCGTCCCGGAGGAGAGGAACCGGAGGAATCCCCCGGTGCCGTCCGGGTCGCCGCCCGTCGGGTAGCCGCTGAAGGCGGGCGAACCGCAGTACAGGTCACGACAGTTGATGAAGGTGACGTCGGAGGTGTCGACGACCGTCGCTCCCCACAGGCCGACGACGGCGCCGCCGCCGGGCGCGGTGCCGAGGAAGCCGATCCCGTCGACGGTCAGTCCGTGCGGGTTGGTGTCGACGACGCTGCCGTTGCCGGAGACGCCGACGGTGAGCAGGGCCGCGGTGGTCGCGGTCAGCGGTGCGAGGACGGAACCGGTCAGCTTGGCCACGGTGGGCGCGTTCGAGTCCTGGAGGGTGCTGGAGCCGGACAGCGTGGCGACGCCGCCGGGGACGGTGACCCCGGAGGTGCGGTAGCAACCGCCGGGCGCGGGCGGGAAGTAGACCTCCGAGCCCGCGACCGCGCCCGCCGCGGTGAGCGCCTTCTGGATCGCGGCGGTGTCGTCGGTGTGCCCGTCGCCGAGCGCGCCGTACGTCGTCACGTCGAACACGGTGGACGTGCCGGCACGAGACGTGACGGCACGAGACGTGCCGGCACGAGATGTAGTGGTGGAACGAGTGGCCGCACGAGATGTAGCGGCGGCACGAGATGTAGCGGCTTCCCGGGTCGCGGCTGCCGCGGGCGTCGCGCTGGTGGCGACTAACCCCAGGCCCGCGCCGACCGCGCCGACCGCTCCGAGGGTGAGGCTGCGGCGGCGCGTGAGGGGCTTGGCGAGTGGATCACGGTCGGGTGACACGTCTGTCATGGTGGGTCCTTCCAGCGATGGTGATGCGGTGTCATGAAGTCGGCGCCGCCCCGGCGAGGCCGGTCGACCCGGAGAGGTTGCTCGCGACGGCAAGTGCCGTCTGCGGGAGGGGACCGGAGCAGCGCGGGCAGGCGGTTCCTTCGGCGGGATCGTTGAGCCAGTAGCCGTCGACGGAGGAGCCAACCGACCGGGCGGCGCGTTCGATCCCGGCAGCGGTCACGGACTGGCCGGACGGGTTGGTGCTGATCCCGGCCAGGACCTGGATGTGCGGGTTGGCGGCGCGCGCCTGCGCGGCGGCGGCACGCACGTAGGAGGCGAACCGCGTGGAAGACGGCTCGGCACCCTGGCTCTGGATGTCGAGCACGTCCGTGTACGGCGCGATCTGCCCGAACAGGCCGCTGGCGAGCATCGCGTCGAAGCTGCCGCCGGTCGAGTTCGGCTCCAGCACGGTCGCAAGGTCGGTGGCCGGGGAGGCGAGGAACTGCAGGTGGTCGTTGTGGACGAGCTGGGCGGCCAGTTGGTCATAGTGGGCCGGGTTCGACTGCTCGACGGACGGGGTCAGCGACCAGTGCTCGTTGTCGTAGAGCACGGCACGGATGCGCGGGTCGAGGGTGTGGTGCCGGATCGCGGTGCGCAGGGCGCTGTAGCTGGTGAAATCGGCGGTGGGCGTGCTGTTCCACCCCGCGGGCACGTCCCAGTGCTTGGCCTCGGTGAGCACGTAGGTGGTGGGGGTGTCGAACACCTTCGCGGCGGAGGTTCCGTCCACGGCGATCATGCGCGTCAGCGTCTGGCCGCTGACGATCCAGGACAGCGCGCCGCTGCCGCCGGCGGCCGGGGCCGTGCTCGTGCTCGTGCTGGTCGTACCGCTCGGCGGCGCGGGTGTCCCCGTCGCCCCCTTGCTGCCGTGGTCGGAGCTGCAACCGGCCACGGCAGCAAGGAGCAGGGCTGTGCCCAGCAGCAGTGGGATCCGGGCGGCGCGGGTGGTGAGCTTCATGCGATGGAGTCCTCCAGTGGATCGCCTGTCGTGCGGTGGAGCAGCTCTCTTGCAGTGGAGCAGCTCTCTTGCGGTGGAGCAGCAGCTGTCTTGTCTGAACTCGGACCAGTGTTCGGATCCTCTCACTTGTCCGGTGCCGCTCCGGCGACCGCCGTCCCCCCTGCCCTCCCCGCTGCCGCCCCCACCGGACGTCGGCTGCGCCGAAGTTGACGGAACGCCAGCGGAAGGCCGACGGGCCGGGTGCCGCAGGCCAGGGCGGACTCCAGCTGGAAGACGCGCTTGAGGAACGTGAAGGGCAACCACAGTGGCAGCCACAGCAGCAGGCGGGTGCGGCGGTAGTAGATGATCGCCGCGACCCTGGGCAGCAGCGCGGGGATCTGCGCGAGCACGAACACCACCGCGAAGCGCGCGACGTTGTGCTGCGGCTGCGGCTGGAGCACGCCGTAGACCAAGGCCAGGATCAGCACGAAGAAGTGCACCGGCGAGGTCATCCGGGTGCCCGCGCTGCGCGGCAGCTCGAACCAGAAGCGCGTTCCGGGCGCGCCCTGCCCGAACGGCGTGAACCGGCTGAAGTTCATCATGCCGCCGAGCCCCCACCGGAACCGCTGCACCCGCAGCTGGCCGACACTGGCCGGCACGTCCTCGTAGGAGATGGTCTGCGGGGCGACCACCGCCCGCCAGCCCATCCTGGCCAGCGCGCAGGTGAACTCGGCGTCCTCACCGAACATCCCGTGCACGAAGCCGCCCAGCTCGACCGCCGGCTCCCGCCGGAAGGCGCAGAAGGTGCCGGGAATGCACGGCACGGCGTCGACCTCGCTGAGCGCGGATAGGCAGAAACCGTAGGTGAACAGCTGCTCCATGGCGCGCATCCGGTCGATCCAGGTGCTGTAGGGCTCCTTGGGCAGCGGTAGCACGCCGACGGTGCCCACGCGCGGATCGGCGAGGAAGTGCGGGATGGCACCCGCGAAGGAGCCCGGGTCCAGCGCGCAGTCGGCGTCGACGCGGAAGACGAACTCCGCCGTGCAGCGGGCCAGCGCCAGGTTCAGTGCCTTGGCCTTGCCGCCGTGCTGACCCTGGATCACCTCGCCCGTCGCGTACCGCCAGGCGGCGACGGCGGCCTGGGCCAGCGCGCGGGTGTCGTCGGTGGACCCGTCGTCGCAGAGCACGACGTGCACCGGTCCGCCGTACTCCCCCGCCGCGCGGTCGATGGAGCGCAGCAGCCGCTCGATCCCGGCGGCCTCGTTGTACGCGGGGATGATGACGTCGAGCGGGGGCCGCTCCGGGCCGGGACGCGCGATGCGTCCGCCGACCGCGCGCACCAGGGTGAGCAGCACGAAGGTGAGGTCGGTGACGCAGGAGCGCAGGCTGGCGAGGATCAGGAACACCGTCAGCGGGTGGTTGCCGACATGCTGGATCAGGACCAGCGCGAGGGCGGTCACCGCGCTGAGCGAGGCGAGCAGGCAGAACGCCAGCACAAGGTTGTCGTGCCAGTCCGCACCGCGTCGCAGGGAGCGCAACGGTGTGATCGAGGGCAGCCGGTAGGTGGTGAAGGTGAGCCGGAAGATCAGCAGGTAGCCGAGGGTGGACTGGAGCGCGAGGGCGATCAGCGGCGCGGGCGCGAGCGGCATGCCGGTGGTGGCACCGAGCAGCGCGGTGAAGCACTCGGCGAGCACGGACAACGCGACGAAGAGCGGCGCGTGCGCCAGGATCATCAGCCTGCGTCCGAGGCTGGCGGGCAGCACGACGGCCAGCGTCAGCAGGTACCCGACGACGGCGGCGGGCAGCAGCGGTGGGAGCGTCTGGGCGTAGACGAGGGCCTGGTGCGGGTCGCGTGCGGTCGCGTTGAGCGTGTCGGCGACCAGGGAGTCGTAGGCCTGGAGCAGTTGCGGGTGCCGCAGCGCGATGATGGCGGTGCTGACGGCCGCGCCGACCACCAGGAACGCGACGACGCGCGGGACCGACGGCCGCCGTACGGACGGGAGTTCGACGATCCGGCCGCTGCCTCGGTCGCTGTCGTCGAAGCGCCGTGCCAGTGGCCAGCGGGTGACCAGCAGCAGGAGCAGCGCCTCCAGAACGAGCGCGGCCAGGGTGTCGCGACTGGTGGTGCTCGGCATCGGCCGACGATTCCTTTCGCGTGGAGTGCCAGGAGTCCTTGGGTGTATGGAGTTTCTGCCTGCGGCTCAGCGGCCGGGGGCGGTGAGGCCACGGGCACGGAGCACGCGGCGTTCCATGGGGGCGAAGACGAGCAGGTTCACGATGACGCCGACGACCAGGATCAGCGCGATGGCGCAGAAGGCGAGCCGCATGTCCCCCGCGTCCTGAGCCTGTTTCAGCAGCCGACCCAGGCCCGGGCCCAGCGCGGGCGAGACGGCGATGATCTCGGCCGCCATCAGCGAGCGCCACGCGAAGGCCCAGCCCTGCTTGAGGCCGCTGACATAGCCCGCCAGCGCGGCGGGCAGCAGCACATGCCGGACCGAGGTGAGCCGACGGGCGCCGAGGTTTCGGCCGACCAGCAGGAAGAGCGGCGGTACCTGGTCCAGTCCGGAGACCAGTCCCAGCGCGATCGACGGGATCGCACCGAGCAGGACCACGCTGTAGAGGGCGGCCGGGGTAACGCCGAAGAACATGATCGCGGGCGGGACCCACGCCACCGAGGGCAGGCTCTGCAGTCCCGCCAGCACCGGCCCGACTGTCAGACGCAACGGCCGGAGCCGTCCGACCAGCAGGCCCAGCACGGTGCCGACGGCCACGGACACGGCGAACCCGAGCACGCCGCGCAGCACGCTCTGACCGATGCTCGGCCAGACCTCCCCCTGGCCCGCCGCGCCCAGCAGGCTCTGGCCGACCTCGACGGGGCTCGGCAGCACCCAGTCGGGTTCGACGGCGGACGCCCACACCAGCTGCCACGCGCCGAGGACCAGCGCGAGGCCGAGCACGGGCGGCAGTACACGGTCGCGCAGCACGGTCAACCCGCTCCGGCGCGGCCGGGGTTGCGCCTCCAGCGCGTCGAGACCGGCCTCGACGAGGACGGTGTCCGGCGCGGCATCCGGCACGGTGTCGGTCCCGCTGTCAGGCGCGGCCATGGCGGCTGATCTCCTGGCGCAGGTGGTCGGTGATCTCGGCGGCGAGGCCAGCAACCTCGGCGTCCTCGATCCGGCGCGGCTGCGGGACCGGGACGATCCAGCGTCCGGTGATCCGGCCGGGGCGGGAGGAGAGCAGCACCACTTCGCGTCCCAGCCGGACGGCCTCGCGGACGTTGTGGGTGACGAAGACGACGGCACAGCCGGTCTGCTGCCAGATCCGGACCAGCTCCTCGTGGAGCACGTCGCGGGTGATCGCGTCGAGCGCGGCGAAGGGCTCGTCCATCAGCAGCACGCTGCTCTGCTGGGCCAACGCCCGGGCCAGCGCGACGCGTTGACGCATGCCGCCGGACAGCTCGTGCACCGGCTTCGGGTGGGCGCCGTCCAGCCGGACCAGGGTGAGGAGCCGCTCGGCCTCGGCCCGGCGCTCCGCCCGGCCGCGCAGGCCACGCAGGCGCAGCGCGAGTTCGACGTTGCGCCCGGCCGTGAGCCACGGGAACAGCGCCGACTCCTGGAACATCAGCGCCGCATGCCCGCCGACCACCTCGACGGTCCCGCTGCTGGGCTCGGCCAGCTGCGCGATCAGGTGCAGCAACGTCGACTTGCCGCAGCCCGACGCCCCGATGACGCAGGTGAAGCCGCCGGACGGCACGGTCAGGTCGATGTCCTCCAACACGGGCGCGGCCGTCGCTCCGGGACGGCCGAAGGTCTTGCCGACCGCGGTCAACCGCACGACGGGCGGCGGCACGGCGGGCGGGGGCACGGTCACGGACGGCGCCGGTCTGGTCGGCGCGGTCTGGGGCGGACTGCTCACGAGGGTCCCTCCGGCGCGTACGGGTCGAAAGTGACGGACAGTCAGGATGAAGCGGGCGTGGGTTCGCCGCGCGCGGCGAGGAGCGTGTCGAGCGGACCGAGCGCGTAGATGCCGGACACCGAGGCGGCGGCACCGCTGCCGTCGTCCGAGCCCAGCCCGACGGCGGCGGCGTGCGCGGCCAGCGCCGGCAGGTCGCCGACCACCGGGTCGTCGCTCAGGGTCAACGCGGCCCAGGCTCGGGCGAGTTCGGCCGGTTGGAGGGTGGCGCCGGTCGCCGCGGTGAGGGCCTTGCCGACGTCCGTCCGAGCTGTCGCCGGGTGAGCGGTGATCCAGGCCTGGGTGTCCAGTTGAGCGGTCAGCAGCGCGGTGACGGTCTGCGGATGAGCGTTCAGGAACGAGGTCGCGACGACCAGGTCGGTGGTGGCGAACCGGCCGCCGGGCCACAGCGAGCGCTCGTCGACCAGCACGTGCCCGCCGCCTTCGAGCACCATCCGCGAGGCCCACGGCTCGGGCACCCACGCTCCGTCGATCCGACCGGCGCGGAACTGCTCCAGCGTGGTGGCGTTGCTCTCGGGGACGACGGCGACGTCGCCGCTGCCGCTCGGGTCGGTGTGGAAGCCCTGCTGGAGCAGCCAGTAGCGCAGCGCCACGTCCTGGGTATTGCCGAGCTGCGGGGTGGCGAGGGTCCGGCCGCGCAGCTGGGACGCGCTGGTGATACCGGGACGCACGACCAGTTCCGCGCCGCCGAGCGTTGCTCCGGCGACGATGCGCAGCGCCTCACCGTGGCTGCGCATATACGCGTTGAGCGCGGACGACGGCCCGACGTAGGCGGCGTCGAGGTGGCCGCCGAGCAGGGCGGTCATCTCGTCCGGGCCGGCCCCGAAGACCTGCGGGGTCAGCCGGGTCTCCCCCAGGTCGCGGGCGTAGATCCCGTTCTGGAGGCCGATCAGCGGGGTCGCGTGGGTGATGTCCGCCAGGTAGCCGAGCCGCAGCGCCACGGCGGGGCCCGGCGCGGCCGCCGCGTCCTGCGTGCAGCCGGAGAGGGCGGCGCACAACAGGGCGAACAGGCCGAGCAGCAGCGCGGGCACGGGCACGCGCACGGGCACGCGCACGGGCACGCGCACGGGCACGCGCACGGGCACGGGCACGGGCACGGGCACGGGCACGACGGATAGGCCGCGGCTGCCGGTCACGGTCGTGCTGGTCATGGCCGCCCTCCCGGTACGAGGCCGCCGACCATGCCCGCCGTCAACGTGCTGCCGTCGGCAGGGTCGATCAGCAGGAACGCACCCGTGCGCCGGTTGTCCCGGTACTCGTCCAACGGCAGCGCCTCGGCCGTGGCCAGGGTGATCTGCCCGATGTCGTTGGCCTCCAGCGCGGTCGGCACGGGCAGGGCCGCGAGGGTGGTCAGATCGAGCCGGGCGTCCAGCGAGCGGACCACGGCGCGCACCAGGGCGGTCTGCTGCCGCAGCAGCACCTGGTCCCCGGCTCGGAGCGGTCGCGCGTCGAGGTGGCAGACGGTCGCGGTGAACTCGCGGCCGACGGGCGGCGCGCAGTCGACCGGGGCGATCAGGTCGCCCCGGCCCACGTCCAGGTCATCGGCCAGACGCAGCGTCACCGACTGGTCGGCGACGGCGAGTTCGGCGTTCTCCTGGTCCATCCGGTCGATGCCGACGACCGTCGAGGTCCGCCCGGACGGCAGCACGACGACCGGGTCGCCCAGCCGAACCACGCCGCTGGCGACGCGTCCGGCATAGCCGCGGTAGCCGCCGGCGACACCAGATTCACTGGAGACACCGGAGACACCGGAGACACTGGTGCCGTGCCGCGGGCCGGACTCCGGTGCCCGCACGACGCACTGGACCGGGAAACGCATCGGCAGGCGCTGCGGGTCCTCGTCGACCTCGACGGATTCGAGGTGTTCGAGCAGCGTCGGACCGCTGTACCAGTCCATCGACGCGGAGGGGTGCACGACGTTGTCACCGTTCAGGGCGCTGATCGGGATCGCCAGCAGGTCGCGGACACCCAGCTCGGCGGCGTAGCCCGCGCACTCCAGGGCGACGGCGGCGAAGACCGGCTCGGCGTGGCCGACCAGGTCCATCTTGTTGACGGCCAGCACCAGGCGCGGGACCCGCAGCAGTGCGGCGACCGCGAGGTGACGGCGCGTCTGCTCGCGGACCCGGCCGCGCGCGTCCACCAGCACCACGGCCAGGTCGGCGGTGGACGCGCCGGTGACCATGTTGCGGGTGTACTGCACGTGCCCGGGGGTGTCGGCGAGGATGAACCGCCGTCGCGCGGTGGCGAAGTAGCGGTGGGCGACGTCGATGGTGATGCCCTGCTCGCGTTCGGCGCGCAGGCCGTCGGTCAGCAGCGCCAGGTCGGCAGCGGCCAGTCCGCGTTCGCGGGAGGCGCGGGCGACGGCGGCGAGCTGGTCGGCCAGCACCGCGTGGCTGTCGTGGAGCAGTCGACCGACCAGGGTCGACTTGCCGTCGTCCACGGACCCGGCGGTGGCCAGCCGCAGCAGCGTCGCCGGTGCGCCTGGACCGTCGGGGCCGTCGGGCCTGTCGAAGCCGTCGGGGTCTGTGGCCACCGGCGTACGGGTGAGGGGCGTGCGGGTGAGCGGGGGCAGGTCCATCAGAAGTACCCCTCGCGCTTGCGGTCCTCCATGGCGGCCTCGGAGAGCTGGTCGTCGGCGCGGGTCTCGCCGCGCTCGGTGAGCCGGGAGGCGGCGATCTCGGCGATGACCTGGTCCGGGTCGGCGGCGTCGGACTCCACCGCGCCGGTGCAGGACATGTCGCCGACGGTGCGGTAGCGCACGCTCCGCCGCTCGACGGGCTCGTCGTTCTTCGGGCCGCCCCACTCCCCCGCGGTCAGCCACATGCCGTTGCGCCGGAAGACGTCCCGCTCGTGGGCGTAGTAGATCGACGGCAGGTCGACCTTCTCCCGGACGATGTACTGCCACACGTCCAGCTCGGTCCAGTTGGAGAGCGGGAAGACGCGCAGGTGCTCGCCGGGAGCGTGGCGGCCGTTGTAGAGCGACCACAGCTCCGGGCGCTGACGGCGCGGGTCCCAGGCGCCGAACTCGTCGCGTACCGAGAAGACACGCTCCTTGGCGCGCGCCTTCTCCTCGTCGCGTCGGCCGCCGCCGAAGAGCGCGTCGTGCCGGCCGCGGGTCACCGCGTCGAGCAGCGGCACGGTCTGCAGCGGGTTGCGGGTGCCGTCGGGACGCTCGGTCAGGCGGCCGTCGGCGAGGTAGTCCTCGACCCTGGCCACCGTGAGCCGCAGGCCGTGCTCGGCGACGACGCGGTCGCGGAAGTCCAGCACCTCGGGGAAGTTGTGGCCGGTGTCCACGTGCAGCAGCCCGAACGGCAGCGGCGCGGGCCGGAAGGCCTTGAGCGCCACGTACAGCATGACCATGGAGTCCTTGCCGCCGGAGAAGAGCAGCGCCGGACGTTCGAACTGAGCCGCGCTCTCGCGGATGATGTGGGCCGCCTCGGACTCCAGCACGTCGAGGTGGGAGAGGCGTGGTCTCTGTCGGGTGGGCGGGGCTGCGGTCCCGAGTGCGGTCCCCGGTCCGGTGGGTGCGAGGTCCCTCATCGTTCACTGCCTTCCCGGCTGCTGACGCAGCCCGCATTCGGTCTTGGACGATCCGGCCCAGCGGCCCGAGCGCGGGTCGGCGCCGGGGCTGGGCCTTCTGGTGCAGGGGGCGCAGCCGATGGAGGTGTAGCCGTCGTACAGCAGCGGGTTGACCAGGACCTGATGGCGGGTCACATAGGCGTCCACGTCCTGCTGGGTCCAGCGTGCGAGCGGCGCGACGGTGATCTTGTCGCGGGCCTTGTCGTACTCGACCACGCGCATGCCGGCGCGGGTGCGTGCGTCCTCGCGGCGCATCCCGGTGATCCAGGCGCGGTAGGGCCGGAGTCCGCGCTCCAGCGGCTCGACCTTGCGCAGCGCGCAGCAGCGGTCCGGATCGCGCTGGTAGAGGTGCGCGCCGTAGGTCAGCGCCTGCTCGGCGACGGTCTGATGCGGCGTCATGGTGACGACGTTGACGTCGTAGACGGTGGCGACGGCGTCCCTTGTGCCGATGGTCTCGGCAAAGTGGTAGCCGGTGTCGAGGAAGAGCACGTCGATGCCGGGCGCGACGCTCTGGGCGAGGTGGACCAGGTGGGTGTCGGCCATGGAGGACGCGACGACCAGCCCGGTTCCGAACTCACGGCGGGCCCAGGCGATGACGTCGGCCGCGTCGGCATCCTCCAGCAGCACTGCGGCGGACTCGGCGAGCGCGCGCAGATCAGCCGGCGGGGCGGGGGGTGCTGCAGGGGGTGCTGAGGGCGGGGCGATGAGCGGGAGCGGGTCGGAATTCTCTTCCGAGGCGGCACTTCGAGCCATGGGAGCCCTCCTTTCGCCTTCCCAAGTGAAACCTTTGAACTGCACCGTGAGGCAATGCCGAATGGGTCGTTCTTACCTGATCCTTTACTTTACCCCGGGCGAATCATCGGGCCTTTTCCGATACACCGGAAAATCATGTGTGGAGTTTCCTGTGAGATCGCCATGGCGGAACTTCGGCCGCAGCATGGCACTCGATGTGGATGACAGTGCGTCACTGCAGGTCCACAGCCCGCTTGTTACAGACAGTGCCTCTTTCAAGAGTGGTGACAGGATGACCAGCGGGTTCAAAAAATCTTGTGCGCTGGACATGACACAGATCTTGTGCCAGAGTCCGTACTGGCCGGTACAAGAGGCCGCCTCGTCATCGTGCCTCCGGACGCCATTCCGCAGCGTCCACCGTGGCCGGCCGAGCTGCGGCGGTAATTTCCTCGGCCGTGCACCAAAACGGCGAGAGCACCAGGCGTGTCTTGCCTCGATATTTCTCCCCTGTATTGCGTTCGTGTTCCATCCGTATTTCATGGAGGTGCGCGCACATGCATGTGCTCATTCTTGGCGGGGACGGATTCTGCGGCTGGCCGACAGCGCTCCATCTGTCCGACCGCGGGCACGACGTCACCATCGTCGACAACCTCAGCCGACGCGCCATCGACCTGGAGCTGGAGGTCGATTCGCTGACCCCGATCCGGCCGATCGGCGAGCGGCTGCGGGTGTGGCGCCAGGTGTCCGGCAAGGAGATCGGCTTCGTCCGGCTCGACCTGGCCAACGAGGCCGAGCGCCTCACCGCGCTGCTGTCGGCCCTGCGTCCCGACGCGATCGTCCACTTCGCCGAGCAGCGGGCGGCGCCGTACTCGATGCGGTCGACCACGTCCAAGCGCTACACGATCGACAACAACGTCCGGGCCACCCACAACCTGCTCTCCGCGCTGGTCCACTCCGGGACCGACGCGGCCCTGGTCCACCTGGGCACCATGGGCGTCTACGGCTACGGCTGGTCCGGGAGCGCGCCGATCCCCGAGGGCTATCTGACCGTCAAGGTCCCCACGCCCGACGGCGATGTGGAGCGCGAGATCCTGCACCCCGCCAGCCCCGGCTCCGTCTACCACCTCACCAAGACACTCGACCAGTTGATGTTCGCCTTCTACGCGGCCAACGACCAGCTGCGCATCACCGACCTGCACCAGGGCATCGTCTGGGGCACCCAGACCGCGCAGACCGCCCGCGACGAGCGGCTGATCAACCGCTTCGACTACGACGGCGACTACGGCACCGTACTCAACCGCTTCCTGATGCAGGCCGCCGTCGGGCACCCGCTCACCGTCCACGGCAGCGGCGGGCAGACCCGCGCGTTCATCCACATCCGCGACACCGTGCGATGTATCGAGATCGCCCTGGAGAACCCGCCCGCCGCCGGCGAGAAGCCCAAGGTCTTCAACCAGATCACCGAGAGCCACCGGGTGCGCGACCTGGCCAAGCTGGTCGGCTCGCTCACCGGCGTGCCCGTCGCGCACCTGCCCAATCCGCGGCGCGAGGCCGACGAGAACGAACTCAACGTCCGCAACGACCAGTTCCTCGCCCTCGGCCTGAACCCGACCACGCTGAACGAGGGCCTGATGGAGGAGTGCCGCGAGGTCGCCGGCCGCTACCGCTCCCGGGTCGACCCCAGCAAGATCGTCGCCCGCTCGGTCTGGCGCGCGGGCATGACGACGGCCGAGGACCTGGTCAGCGAACTGCCCGAGACCGCTCCTGCGGCGGACTCGGCGCCCAGCACCCGGAGGTGACGAGAACGTGCGCGGCAAGAAGTCCCGTCCGGTCCGGGGCATGAACGCGGCACTCGCCGACGGGGAGGCGGGCGTGGGGGAGATCCTCCCCGCCCGCAAGCCCAGGGCGCTGTGGCAGCTCGGTGCAGCGGTGGCGGCAGCCGTCGCCTGCACCGCGGCCACCGCAGCCACGTACCATGCCATCGCCAACCGGCCGCTCAGTTTCAGCGGCGAGGTCACCCCCGCCCACACCTACTACCTCAACTTCCCTGCCACCGGGGCGGTGCAGACGCTTCTGGTCCGGCCTGGCGACCACGTCCACGCCGGGCAGGTGCTGGCCACCCAGCAGAGCAGCGTCGCGGCGGCAAACCTCCAGGCCGCCCGCGCGGCCGTCGCCGCCGACACCGCCCTGATCACCGAGGACGAGCATCCCGCCACCGACCCCGATACCGCGGCACAGAACCAACTCGCCCTGGCCAAGGCCCAGACGGACGCAAGCAGCGCCCAGGGCGCGCTGTCGCTGGTGCAGACCGACACGGCGAACCAGCTCACCGCGCAGTCCACCGCCATCTCCTCCGACCAGACCACACTGACCGACGACGAGACCCGCTACGCCCAGACCTGCGGCAGTTCCGCCACGCCGCCGACGGTCACTCCGCCCGCCGCCCCGCCCCCGTCGTCCCACCCGTCGCCGGCGCCGACCATGACTCCGGCGGCGACGATGACTCCAGCGGCAGCCCCTGCGGCACGAACTCCCGGTGCGGTGGTCGCCGCCACCCCCGATCCGGCGCTCTGTCAGAACCTCGCGTCCCAGATCGACAAGGACGCGGCCATCCTCGCTCAGGCCAAGGCCCAGCTGAGCGGCCTGCAGTCCAGCACCCAGTCCCAGGAGCAGCAGGACCAGGCGGCCCTGTCCCAGAGCCAGTCCGTGGTCCAGGCCGCGCAGGCGCAGATCGACGCCCAGGGCAGCGCGCTCACCCCGGCAACCGTCGCCCAGGCGCGGTCCCAACTCGCCACCGCCCAGGCCCAGGTGGCCGCCGACGCGCTCGCTCTGCAGCAGACCACCATCCTCGCACCCGCCGACGGTGTGGTGGCCGACACCGCAGGAGCGGCCGGCGACCTGGTCGGCCCGGACGGCGTGCACGCGTACTCAGGACCGGCCGCCCAGTCCGGCACCCTGGTCGACCAGCAGCCTGGCGTGCAGCTGTTCGTCCCCTCCCCGGCGGCGGGCAGCGGCTCTGCAGCCGACGAGAACCCGGGCACCTCGGCGCTGATCACCGTCTACTCCGGCACCCTGGAGGTCACCGCGCAGCTCCCCGAGTCGCAGATGAGCACCGTGCACCGGGGCCAGACCGCCTCCCTCTCGGTCTCCTCGGACGGACGCACGCTCACCGGTCGCATCAGCCAGATCCTGCTCGATCCGGCCCGGGTACCGGGCGCGACCTACTACGACGTGACCATCACGATCGAGAACCCCCCGTCCGACGTGTTGGCGGGCATGTCGGTGAATGTCACCCTCAACTGATCGACTGTCTGATCCATCTGACCTGTCTGACCTGTGTGACCTGTCTGACCAATCGTCATATCCCCGCCATATTCTCTCGCCAACCGACCCCGCCGACTGCTCGCCGTCCCGGCACGAGGAGGCTTCCGATGAACCACCCCGCAGCCAGCAGCAGCCCGGAGACAGCTCCGCCCGTGCGGTCCGCCGCGATCACTCCGATGTCCGTGCCGGATCCGTGCCTCGGGCCGGGGCCGGGCTACAGCCACGGCGACGCAAGTGACCTGCTGGGCAGCTGCGACGCCCCGTTACGCGACGTCACCCGGCTGATCCTCGAAGCCGCCCTCCAGGTGGAGCTGGACCACCACCTCAACGGCTGCGCCGAGGACCCGGACGACCGGGCCGACGTCAACTCCCACAACGGCCACCGCCCCAAGACGGTGCTGACCACGTTCGGGCCCGTCGAGGTGCTCATGCCCAGGGACCGCAGGGGCAGCTTCTCCCCCGCCATCCTCCCCAAGTACCGCCGTGACCTCGCCGGACGCGAGCCGCTGCTGCTCTCGCTCGCCGCCCGTGGGCTGCCGCGTGCGGACTTCGAGGCCCGACTCGTCCAGTTCTACGGCGACAGCCCGCCGGCGGCGCCGCTCTCCCACGTCGCCGACCGCGTCGCCGCGCGCCTGCACCTGTGGCAGCGGCGTCGGCTCGCGCCGCGCTACCTCGTCCTCTTCGCCGACACGGCCACCGTCCCCGGCGGCCGTGAGGCGGTCCATCTGGCCGTCGCGGTCGCGGCGGACGGGCGCCGGGAGCTGCTCTCCCTCTGGGCGGCCGGGGCAGCCGGCCCGGCCGACGTCTGGGAGCCGATCTTCGGCGACCTGCGCTGTCGTGGCCTCCAGCACGTCTCCATCGTCGTCGGCAACGGCACCGCCGGGCTCCCCGCCGCGGCCCGGACCGCCTGGCCCCACGCCGCCGTCCACGCGCGCAGCCACCTGCTCCGGAGCGCCGGTCCGGTGAGGTGACCGATCAGCCGCGGTGCCAGGTCCTCGGTGTCCTCGCACCGCTGCTGGACGAGGTGGGCACCTGCCTGGGTGTCGGTGGTGCCCAGGCACAGGCCGCTGTACCAGTCCCGCTGTACTCGTCGCTCACCGCGACAGCACAGATGTTTCCAGCACGGTCTGTCATCCGACTGCCGTGCACCGCACGGCCGAGGCGCGACTGACGGTGCTGCGGGACGACACCACGGCTGACCTGCGGCGCTACGAGAAGAAGTGAGGACAGAACGGGACGCGGAGCCGTGAATGCCGGGGTGAACGGCGGGGTGAACACGGTCGTGCCGTTGACGTCAGCCGCTCTTCAGCGCCGCGTCGCAGTCCAGGCAGCGACGGCTGCGGTACTCGGGCGGGTACCAGGGCCCGCCCGGGCTGACGGGCGCGTACGGCTCGGGCTCCAGCTCGTCCGCGACGAGGCCGCAGAGCGTGCGCGCGAGGGGGTCGCCGGGCGCGTCCGGGTCGGCCGCGGCGGCGTGCACGGCGCGGACGCGGGCGCCGATGTCGGTCTCGCCGACGACGCTGTCCACCACCTCGGTGGCGGGCTCCAGCTCCATCAGCACGACGATCGCGGTCACCTCTCGATCCTGCGCCCGGCGACGCACTCACGCATCCGCTGGAGCGTCCGCGCCGTATGCTGCGGCCCCTATGAGGATCTCGCCTGACGACAGCATCCGACCTTTCCGCATCGCCGTCCCGGACACCGACCTGGACGACCTCCACCAGCGGCTCGACCGGACCCGGTGGCCGGACCAGCTTCCGGGGGTCGGCTGGGACTACGGGATCCCGGCCGACTACCTCAAGGAGCTCGCGCAGCACTGGCGGCACGGGTACGACTGGCGCGCGGCCGAGGCCCGGCTGAACGAGTGGCCGCAGTTCATGACCACGATCGACGGCGCGAACATCCACTTCGCCCACATCCGCTCGCCGGAACCCGACGCCACGCCGCTGCTGATCACGCACGGCTGGCCGGGCTCCATCGTCGAGTTCGAGCGGATCGCAGGTCCGCTGACCGACCCCGTGGCCCACGGCGGCGACCGCGCCGACGCGTTCCACCTCGTGCTGCCGAGCATCCCCGGCTTCGGCTTCTCCGGCCCGACCCGCGAGACCGGCTGGGAGTACCGGCGCGTGGCGGCTGCCTTCGCCGAACTGATGCGGCGTCTGGGCTACCCGCGCTACGGCGTCCAGGGCGGCGACTGGGGATCGGCCATCTCCCGCGAGATCGGCCGCACCAGCCCCGACCAGGTCATCGGCGTGCACCTGAACCTGATCCCCGGCGCCGCGGCGTCAGCCGAGCCGACCGAGGCGGAACTCGCCGGGCTGAGCCCGGCCGAGCGCGAGCGCACCTGGGCGTCCTGGGAGCGGACCCGCGCGTGGCTGCGCGACCGGCAGGGCTACGCCGACATCCAGTCCACCCGGCCGCAGACCCTCGCGTACGCCCTCACCGACTCGCCGGTCGGCCAACTGGCCTGGATCGCCGAGAAGTTCAAGGAGTGGACCGACTCCGGCGACTGTGGCGGCGGTGGCCCGCAGGACGCCGTCGACCGCGACCACCTGCTCACCAACGTGATGCTGTACTGGCTGACGGGCACGGCCGGTTCCTCCGCCCGGATCTACTACGAGCGGGCCCACGCGGCCTACTGGGGAGAACCGCCGGAGCCGTCCCGGGCACCCACCGCCCTGGCGTCTTTCCCTGCGGAGAACTTCATCGTCCTGCGCCACATCGCCGAGCGGACCGACAACATCGTCCGCTGGACGGAGTTCGAACGCGGCGGCCACTTCGCCGCGATGGAACAGCCCGACCTGCTGGTCGGCGACATCCGCGCCTTCTTCCGCACCCTGAGCACCGGCGTGTCGGAGAAGCGCGCCCGATGACCGGCTCGCCCGGCTCGCCGGGGTCACCGGGCCAGGCGGATCGCCAGGGCGATGAGCGCGAGCACAGCGGCGCCCAGAACACCTGCGCTCGCCACGGTCCACAGTTCGCGCAGCCGGGTCCGCCCACGCCACCAGCTCCGGACGCCGGTGGCGGTGCCGGCGATGGCGGTGCCGGCCGCCGCCAGGCACAACAGCAGGGCGAGCGCGGCACCCAGCACACAGACCCCGTTCCAACCGGCGTGGGCGTGGACCACCCCGACCAGCCCTGAGCCGATCGCCCCACCCAGGAAGTAACACGTCATGTAGGCCGAGGTGATGCGTCCGCGTGCGTCCGGGCGCAGGGCGTAGATCAGCGACTGGTTGCTGATGTGCACGCCCTGGTGCGCCAGGTCCAGCAGCACGATGCCGGCGATCAGCGCCGCCAGGTGATGCGCCCCCAGGGCCAGCAGTCCCCAGGAACCGAGCAGGAGCAGCGCGCTGACCATCGTGGTCAGCGTGGTCCGTCCACGGTCCGCCAGCCGTCCGGCCAGCTGGGCGGCGACCGCACCGGCGGCACCGGCGAGTCCGAGCAGTCCGATCTCGCTGTCCGACCAGTGGTAACCGGGGCCGGAGAGCAGAAATGCCAGCGAGGTCCACAGCGCGCTGAAGCAGGCGAAGGCCAGCAGGCCGAGCAACGCCCGGACCCGCAGTACCGGTTCGTCGACCAGGAGACGCGCGGTGGAGCGCAGCAGCCGTCCGTAGCGCAGACCGGCGGATCCCCGGTACTGAGGCAGCGCCCTGTGCAGAGTGACAGCCAGGACGGCCATCGCAACCGCCGCGGCCCAGTACACCGTGCGCCAGCCGCCGACCGCGGCCAGGGCACCGGATGCGGTTCGGGCCAGCAGCATGCCCAGCACCAGTCCGCTCATCACCGTTCCCACGACCTGACCGCGCCGGTGCGGGGCGGCCAGGTCCGCGGCGAACGGCACCAGGACCTGCGCGGTCACCGACAGCAGACCGGTCAGCGCGGTGCCGGCCAGCAGCAGCCCTGCGTTGGCGGCGACCGCCGTCAGCGCCAGGGAGCACGCCGTGGCCAGGGTCAGGCCGCAGACCAGCCGACGCCGTTCCAGCAGGTCGCCCAGCGGCAGTACCAGGACCAACCCCAGTGCGTAGCCGACCTGGGCGACCGTCACCACCAGCGCGGCGGAGGCGGCGGAGAGCCGCAGGTCCCGGGCGATGGTGTCCAGCAGCGGCTGGGCGTAGTAGTTGCTCGCCACACACAGCCCGACGGCCGCGGACATCAGCACCACCGTGCCGCGACCCGGACCGTCGGCGCCGGCGCTGCCCGAACGGGGTGCGGGAGCGCCTGTCGTGGACGTTGATGGCGCAGCGGGGGAAGCCGAGGAGGAGGCCATGTCCGTTTCCTTCCGTAAGTTCAGAGCGCCGAGATCAGAGCGTCAAGATCAGAGCGTCAAGATCAGAGCGTCACCGACAACGTCCGTCGGCGGACCGCGTCGCAGCTCCCGCGGCGCCGGTCGGTCCGGGCTCGCGTTCATGCTCTCCGGCCAGCCCGGATGAATCCAACAGATGGTTGTCATGCCAGCGATCGTGGAACACGATGGATGAATGGAACTCCGCCAGCTCGTCTACGCCGTCGCCGTCGCCGAGACCGGCAGCTTCACCCGCGCCGCTCACCGCTGCTTCGTGGTCCAGTCCGCCCTCAGCCACCAGATCGCCCGGCTGGAGAGCGAGTTGGGCACCCGGCTGTTCGAACGCACGAGCCGGCGGGTGCGCATCACCGCCGCCGGCGAGGCGTTCCTCGGCCCGGCCCGCGAGGCGCTGGCCGCGATCGAGCGGGCCCGCAGTGAGGTGGCCGCGTCCGAGAGCGAGGTACGCGGCCAGTTGAGCATCGGCACCATCACCCCGCTCACCGCGGTGGATCTGCCCGACCTGCTCGCCGCCTACCGGGAGCGGCATCCTGCTGTGCAGGTCACGCTGCGCGCCAGGCTGGTCCGGGACCTGCTGCAGGAGGTGCGCGACCGCGCCTGCGACCTCGCGTTCGTCGACACCCGCCCGGAGCGGCCCCCGGCCGGGCTGGCGGGGCGGGTGCTCGCGCAGGAGGACCTGGTCGCGATCGTCCCGCACGGGCATCGGCTGGCCCAGGAAGCGCGCGTCACGCCTGCCCGGCTGGCCGAGGAGGACATGGTCGACATGCCACCCGGCTCCGGCATCCGCCGGCACAACGACGCGGCGTTCACGGCGGCCGGTGCCACCCGCACCGTCGCCTTCGAGGCGGACACGATGGCACTGCTGGAACAGCTCGTGGGGCGCGGCCTCGGCATCGGCCTGGTCCCCGCCGCCACCGCCGCGCGCATGCCCGCAGTTACCGCGGTGGCTACGACGGGCGTGCCTCCGCGAACAGTGCGTGCGGTCTGGATCGCCTCCGGAGCCTCACCGGCGGCTCGCGCGTTCCTCCAGCTCCTGCGCGAACGCACCCCGCAGGCCCCACCGGAGGAGGACGGCCCCCGGGAGGACGACTCCTGACACCGGCTGCCCGTCCGGGCGCGCGGCGTGGTGGGCCCAGGTGGCAGCGGGCCTCTGCTCAGGCGGCGTGCGGGGTGGCCGTTCCCAACATCGCCCAGACGAACTTGCCCTTGGTGCAGGTGGATCCGGCGATGCCCCAGGCGTCCGCGAGTTCCTGGACGATGAGCAGTCCCCGGCCGCTCTCCTCGTCGAGATCGGGAGCGTCCGGGAGTGTGCAGTGGGCGGGGTTATCGTCGTGGACCTCGACCCGGACCCGGCCGTCGGCCAGCAGGGCCGCGCCGCACAGCATCCTCGTGCTGGCGGTGTGCACCACCGCGTTGGTGGCCAGCTCGGACAGGAGCAGGACCGCGTCGTTCCGGGTCGCCCGCGGCACGGACCAGGCGTCCAGCTGCTCGGCGATGCGGTGGCGGGCGACAGCGACGCTGGACCGCTCGGCCGGGAGTTCCAGCCAGTGCGATCTGCGGGGACCCGCCGTCTCTAAGAGGCGGGCGTCCAGAAGCTGGGCGGTCTGGTGCCGATGAGCGCTCACGGCATCAGACTATGCTCGTCGCGATTGTCACGGCGCAACCGACTCCCTGATAATTTCAGCTTGATGTCATCCTTCTGGGGTCATCAGCGCCAAGTCTCTGTCAAAATCAGGATGGTGACTGATCATCGGAACCGATCCTCGGCACCGGAACTGATCATCCGCAGCTTCATAGGCGAGGTCCATCGGCAAGGTCCATCGGGGAGGTGCAGCCCGTGAGTGAGAGCCGTTCGGCGGCCGGCGTCGGCGCGCCCACCGTGCTGCGCATGATCCTCGGCCGACGGCTCCAGGAGCGCCGCCAGAACGCGGGCGCGTCGCTGGAGCAGGCGGCCAAGGTCCTGCGCGTCACCCCACTGACCGTGCGCCGCCTGGAGAAGGCGGAGGTCGCCCTCAAACCGCTCTACGTGGAGCGGCTGCTGGAGCGGTACGGCGCCGACCAGCAGGAGATCGAGGAGTTCGTCGCCCTGGCCGAGAAGGCCAACGAGCCCGGCTGGTGGTACGCCTACCGGGACGTGCTGCCGAGCTGGTTCTCGGCCTACGTCAGCCTCGAGTCCGGCGCGACCATGCTCCGTACCTACGAACCGCACTGCGCCCCGGGCCTGTTGCAGACCCCCGGCTACGCCCGCGCCCTGCTGGGCGGCGGTTTCCCCAACGACACCGACGACGAACTGGCGCGACGCGTGGACCTGCGACTGCGCCGCCAGAGCCTGCTCGACCGGCCCGACGCGCCCACGCTGTGGGTGGTGATGGAGGAGGCGGTGCTCCACCGCCTGGTCGGCGACCAGGAAGTGATGCGTGGTCAGATCGAGGTGCTGCTGGAGGCGATGGAGCGCGACCACATCAGCATCGACGTCGTCCCGTTCACCGCGGGCGCGCATGTCGGCGCCTGCGCGCCATTCACCTACTTCCGCTTCCGGGAACCCGAACTCCCTGACGTCGTCTACAGCGAGATCCTGTCCGCCTCCGTCTACCTGGACCAGCGCGCGGACGTCGTCGCCCACCTCGAAGCGCACAACCGGATGGCGCTGCTGACGTCGTCCGCCGAGAGCAAGGCCCTGTTGAACCGCATGCGCAAGGAGTACTCATGACTCTCACCAGCAACAACAGCGCGGACAACGGCAGAAACACGGACGACTGCAGGAGCGTCCACAACGGCATGCCCGCCGGGGACCTCGGCGAAGAGGGCTGGGAGCGCCCGTGGTCGGGGCCCAACGGCGGACAGTGCGTGGAGGTGAAGCGCCTGCCCGACGGCCGGGTCGCGGTGCGCCAGTCCACCGATCCGGGCGGCCCGGCCCTGATCTACACCGCCGAGGAGATCGGCGCCTTCGTCAGGGGCGCCAAGGCGGGACTCGCCGACCACCTGACGGCCGGCTGACGACCCGCTGACGGACAAACGGACGCACGACAACGATTTGGGGGACCCGATGAGCGACACCCGGCCCGCGAGGGGCATCATCACCAACCGGCCGCACTCCGCGCGGATGTACGACTACTACCTGGGCGGCAAGGACCACTTCGAGGTCGACGCCCAGGCCGCCGAGCAGGTCGCCGCCGCGTACCCCAGCATCTTCACCTGCGCCCGCGAGAACCGGGCGTTCATGCACCGCGCCACCCGGGTCCTGGCGCGCGAGCACGGCGTCCGTCAGTGGCTGGACATCGGCACCGGCATCCCCACCGAGCCGAACCTGCACCAGGTCGCCCAGTCCGTCGCCCCGGACGCGCGCGTCGTCTACGCCGACAACGACCCGCTGGTCCTCAAGTACGCCGAGCGCCTGATGCGCAGCACCGCGGAGGGGCGCACGACCTACATCGAGGCGGACGTCAACGACCCGGAGAGCCTGCTCGAGTCCGCGGAGCTCGCCGAGCTGCTCGACCTCGACCGGCCCGTCGCGCTCTCCCTCAACGCGCTGCTGCACTTCGTCCCGGACGCCCAGGACCCGCACCGCATCGTGCGGACCCTGCTGAGTGCGCTCCCCTCCGGCAGCGCGCTGGCGATAAGTCACTGCACGCCCGAGTTCGACCAGGACAGCTGGCAGAAGATCGAGGAGATCTACAACGGCTCCGGCACACCGGTCCGGTTCCGCACGCACAAGGAGGTGGCGAGCTTCTTCGACGGCCTCGACCTGCTGGAGCCGGGCGTCGTCGTCGGCCACCGCTGGCGTCCGGACGCCGGCCCGGCAAAGGAACTGACGGACGCAGAGGTCAGCCTGTGGGTGGGCGTGGGCATCAAGCCCTGATCCCTCCCTCCTGCTCCCTCCCGCACAGGGATCGACGTGACACAGCAGCTACAGCGCGTACAGCACCTCACGGAGCGCGACACGGATCACCATGGCGCGGTGGGGGCGCCGTGGTGATCCCGCTCCCGGCGGAGGAGGACCCGCCGGGGTCGTTCGCGGATCTGCCCCTGACGCAGTCGACCGTCTGGCCGGAGCTGTGGCAGGATCTGCCGGCGCTGGTCTTCCCGGCCCGCCCCGGCCATCCCACCGAGACCGGCTGGCTCCCGGCCGACGCGGCCGACTTCGTCGACGACGCCGTGCGCTGGCGGGCGACCCTCGACGACGGCTGCCTCCGGGTCACCCGCCCGGACGGCCTGCAGTGGTACCACGGGCTGCTCCACTCCACCCGCGCCTGGCGACGCGTCGCCCGCGCCCGGGGCCGCCTGCTCCTGGTCACCGGGCCGTTCACCCACCCCGTCGAGTTCCCGTCGGCCGCGCTCTGCGGCCACCTGCTCGTCGCCGTGGCCGATCTGGAGCTGTCGGGTCTCGTCTGAAGCTCGGCCGACCCGCCGAGTTGCTGAGTTGCTGAGCCGCCGAGCCACCTATCCGGCGCGGCGGCGCAGCAGGCCGGTCTTCCTGGTGAGTTGGGCCAGCCGCTGCTCGACCCCCTCCACCCGACCGGTACCGGGCGGCATCGCCCGGCACAGCGCGAGCAGCTGGCCGCTGTGCTGGAGCGCCGTCTCGCGCGGCAGCCGCCCCCAGATCGCGGTCGCGTTGTCGACGGCCACGGCCACCTGCTCGGCGTGCGGCGGGAACTGCTGCATCCGCAGCCGGGCCACCTCGATCAGCCGCCCGGTCGCCTGCCCGAGGTCGCCGCCCGCGAGGGCCAACTGCGCCTGGGCGTCCGCGACGTCGGCGAGCTCGGGCGCGCGCGGGCCCTGATGGCGCAGCAACTCCCTCTCCCAGGACGCGATCAGGAACGCGGCACGGGGGTGGTCGCCCGCGTGGAGCGCCGCCGCGATGTCCGCACGCGGGTCCGCGACAGCAGGTGCCGGGCGGACCGCTTCCACCACGGCGGCGTGGACGACCGGAGCGGCGGGCGGCAGTGCGACGGGCTCGGGCCGCGCCTGGACCGGCAGGGGAACCGGTGCGGGAAGTGGCGCGGGCACAGGTGTGGAAACGGGAACGGGTGTGGCCACAGGCACAGGTGTGGGCACGGGCACAGGTGTGGGCACGGGCACAGGCGCCTGCGCGGGGACCGGAACAGGAGCCGGCGGCGGGATCTCCGTCGCCAGCAGCATCGTTTCGGCGGGCAGCCCGGAGTGCCCGGCGATGTGGTGCAGGTCGGCGGGCCGGACGCCGGGCTGGGCGCGGCGCAGTTGCTCGACCAGCGCACGGGTGTACAGCGGCGCGTAGCCGTCGCCGCTGGTCCCGGGCGGGCTGACCTGACCGAACAGCGGCAGCCCGGTGGTCAGCGCAGCCGGCCCGTGCTGCTGCACCACGGCCCAGGCCTCCGGATCGGCGACCAGGTCGGCGAGCACCGTCGTGGTGCCGGGCGGGCGCTGCCGCAGCTGGTCGGCCAGCCAGACCCAGGGCAGCGCGGTGTAGCGGGTGTTGTCACGCGTGGTCTGTGCGAGGGCCAGGTGCAGCTCGTGTCGGCGTCGGTCCGCCGTCAGCTGGCCCGCCAGCGCCACCAGGACCGGGCCGGGCGTCTCTGCGGCCGTCTGGAGCTGCGCCAGCAGCAGCTGCGGATCCGACGGGTCCGCCAACTGCAGCACGCTCGCCGGGACCGGACTGCCCAGCAGTGCCTCCGTGGGCACGGTCGCCAGCAGACCCAGCGCAGCCTCCGGACGGACCGGCTGCCGTCGCTTGCCGCCGGGCGCGCCGCCGATCAGCAGCACCAGTCCGCGTGCCGCCCCTCCCCCGCCGTTGATCTCCACCCTGGCACCGTACCGGCCCGGACACCCGCGACGCACAGCCGCCCGGCGGCGACACTCCGTCGGCGGCACAGCAGCGGTGCGACAGCAGCGCGGCAAAAGCAGACAAAAGCAAAGGCAGGGAGATGAACCACTCCCTGCCAGTTTCAATCTATAGCGTATGGGGGGCCTTGCCGCAAGGCCCTGGTCCTGGCGCACAATTGCCGGCCGAACCAGAACTGCGGACGAGGAATTCATGACTGACACAACCGACACGATCGATCTGAGCGACAGGTTCGACGTCGTCGTGGTCGGCGGCGGGCCGACCGGCCTGATGCTGGCCGCCGAACTGCGCCTGCACGACGTCCGCGTGCTGGTGCTGGAGAAGGAACCGCGGCCGACCGGCCTCTCGCGCGGTCTCGGCCTGCACGTGCGCAGCATCGAGGTGATGGACCAGCGCGGTCTGCTGGACCGGTTTCTCGCCGACGGGGTGAAGCACCCCTTCTTCGGCTTCTTCGGCGGCATCACCAAGCCCGCGCCCGAGGGCCTCGACACCGCGCACGGGTACGTCCTCGGCATCCCGCAGGCCGACACCGAGCGCCTGCTCGAGGCACACGCCGTCGAGTTGGGCGCGGAGATCCGGCGCGGCTTCGAACTGGTCACGCTGGAGCAGGGCGATGCGGGTGTCACTGCGGAGCTCGCCGACGGATCGCGGCTGCGCTCCCGCTACCTCGTCGGCTGCGACGGCGGACGGAGCACGGTACGCAAGCTGCTCGGCGTCGCCTTCCCGGGCGAACCCGCCCAGCACGAAACGCTGCTGGGCGAGGTCAGGATCGGCGTGACGCCGGAGGAACTGGCCGCCGTGATGTCCGAGGTCCGCAAGACCCATCTGAGGTTCGGCGCCATGCCCATGCGGGACGGCTGGTACCGGATGATCGTGCCCGCCGAAGGCCTGAGCGAGGACCGCACGGCCCCCGTGACCCTGGACGAACTTCGGCAGCGGCTGCGGGATTTCACCGGCACCGACTTCGGCATCCACTCGCCGCGCTGGCTCTCCCGCTTCGGCGACGCGACGCGGCTGGCCGAGCGCTATCGCGTCGACCGGGTGCTGCTGGCGGGCGACGCGGCCCACATCCACCCGCCGACCGGCGGCCAGGGCCTCAACCTCGGCGTCCAGGACGCGTTCAACCTCGGCTGGAAGCTCGCCGCCGAGATCAACGGCTGGGCGCCGGAAGGCCTGCTCGACACGTACCACGCCGAGCGCCACCCGGTGGCCGCGGATGTGCTGGAGAACACCCGCGCCCAGATGCAGCTGCTCTCCCCCGGCCCGGGCCCGGCCGCCCTGCGCCGGCTCCTGTCCGACCTGGCGGACTTCGACGAGGTCAACCGCTACCTGGTCGGCAGGATCACCGCGATCGGCATCCGCTACGACTTCGGCGAGGGCGCGGGCCAGGACGAGGGACACGACCTCCTCGGCCTGCGCATGCGCGACATCGCCCTCAAGCAGGGCCGTCTCTACGACCTGATGCACGCAGGCCGCGGCCTCCTCCTCGACCAGACCGGCGGCGGCCGCCTCTCGGTTGCGGGCTGGTCCGACCGCGTCGACCATGTCCTGGACGCCAGCGAGGAGTTGGACGCCCCAGCCGTCCTCCTGCGCCCCGACGGCCACATCGCCTGGGTCGGCGACGACCCGGACGACCTGCTCAGCGCCCTGCCGACGTGGTTCGGCGCGCCGGCCGTCGGCTGAGGACTGACGGATCTGGCACACCCGCAGCACCTCGGCCGGGTTCATCCAGTGAGACCGCCACCGTTCGGTACGAGGCCGTTCGCGATTCAAGCGGCCGGTTCATGCGCGGTGGCGTGTCGTCACGCCCAGTCCTCCGGTTCCCAGGCCCAGAGCTGGTCGAGCAGCTCCCGGTCCCCGTCGAGTTGCAGGGAGTCCACCGAAATGCGTTGGTACAGGTAGAGGACCAGATCACTGGCCGTGCCGCGAATGGACAGGCCTGCCGCGTCCGGGTCCTCGCCGGTAGCGGGCAGCCGGGTGGTCCGTGCACCGTCGCCGTCGACCGTGAGGCGCCAGGAGCGGCCCTCGATGGCGTGGAAGTCGAAGGCGGTGGGCTTGTGCGGCCAGGCGCTCGTCGAGAAACTCGCGATGAACAGGTTCTCCTCGACACCGTCGAGCGCCACCTCGACAGGCAGTGAGGCCGGCTCGCCCACGCTGAGCTGGGCGTCGTAGGTGTGCACCGCGATCTCCTGGACCTGGTGCCGGGCGACGCCACCGGCGGTGTGCGGCGTCTGCGTGTAACCCCAGCCGGTGAAGCAGCCCTGGTCCGGACCGGCCTCCCGCAGGGCCGCCAGCAACAGCTCGGTTGAGGCGGCCAGCCAGGCCAGCACGGCCTCGCGCTCCTGCGGCGCGACCGCGTCACCCTGGGCCGGGGTCCTGGACGTGGCGTCCGGCCCGGCGGCGACGGTGGCGGCCCAGCGGCGGCGGCCCTCGCCGATGTGCTGCACCAGGTCGGACAGTGTCCACTCGGGGCAGGTCGGCACGGGCAGGTCGAGGCTGGGCGCGGCGGCGATCGAGGCGCGGAAGGCGGTTGAACGTTCGTCGATCAGCCGCAGCAGATCGGGAAACTCCAGAGTCTTATGCACAGCGGTGGTTCTACCATCTTGATCTACTTGCCCGACAGCGGTTTTCCCAGCCGGTGCGGCGGGGAACTCCGGCCCAGGCGAGCCCACACCTAGGGCGCGGAGCTGCCCAGCGTCAGGCAGAAGGGATGTCCCGCCGGGTCGGTGAGCACGCGGAACCTCTCACCGCGCGCCTGCGGTTCCGGCCTTCCCGCGCCCAACTCCAGCAGCCGGGCCTCGGCTTCGTCCAGATGGTCCACCTCGAAGTCGAGGTGCAGTTGCTGCGGCGCAGTCTGACCAGGCCACTGCGGGGGCACCTCGGGCCGGTGTGCCAGGTCAACCCGCGACCGCTTCTGCCTCCGGGAAGACCGTTGCCCCGCGCAGGCCGGGCGTCGCGGCCCCCACCAGCATCACCGCGCCCAGGCAGAGCAGCCCACCGCTGACCAGGGTGAACATTCCTGACGTCGCCTCAGCAACCAACCCGCCGCGCATGTTTCCGAGGTCCGGACCGGCCTGGCCGACGATCTGCTCGGCGGCGCTGACCCGGCCGAGGAGCTCGCTCGGCGTGTGGGTCTGGACGATCGTGCTGCGGGAGACCACCGCGACGGTGTCGGCGGCTCCGGCCAGGGTCAGGAAGGCGAGCCCGACCCAGGCGTTCGGCGTCAGGCCGAAGAGGGCCAACGCCCCACCCCAGGTGGCGGATCCGACGAGCATGACCACGCCCGGCCGCGCCGACCGGGTGAAGCTGCCGGAGAGCAGGGAGGCCACGACGCCGCCGACCGCGATCGCGGTGAGGAAGAGCCCGAGGGTACGCGGATCGTCACCGAACCGCTCCGCGTTGATCAGCGGGAAGAGGCTGATCGGCATCGACAGCACGGTCGCGGCCAGATCGGTCAGCAGCGCCCCACGGATGACCGGGGACCGGACCAGGAAGGCGAGCCCGTCCGCGACCCCGCGCAGGCCGGCTCGGGCGGGGGCGTCGCCGGGTGGCAGCCGGGGCAGGCCGAACGCGCCGTACAACGCGGCGGCGAAACTGAGCGCGTCGATCAGGTAGCAGCCGCCGACCCCGAGCCAGCCGACGATCACGCCGCCGAGCGCCGGTCCGAGCAGCATCGAGCCCTGGAACGCGATCCGCCGCAGCGCGAGCCCGGCCGCCAGCTGATCCCTGGACAGCAGGTGCGGCATGAAGGTGCGCGACGCCGGGCTGCTCCCCGCCGCGAGGCAGGACTGCGCCGCGAGCAGTGCCAGCACCGCCGCCACCGGAAGGTTCCCGGTCAGGCCCTGCGCGGCGAGCAGGAACGAGCACACGGCCTGCCCGCCGGTCGTGACCAGGTAGAACCTTCGCCGATCCACGCGGTCGACGAGCGATCCGGCGAAGAGTCCGAGCGCCACCAGGGGAATCGCCTGGGCGAGCCCGACCGCACCGGTCCACGCCGTGCTCCTGGTCGCCTGCCAGACCTGGAACATCACGGCGACGAGCGTCATCTGCCCGCCGAATCCGGACAGCGACTGCCCGATCCACAGCCGCCGGAAGGTCGGCGAGGACCCCAGCGGCGCGATGTCCAGCAGTGCGCCCTTCACGGTGTCGCGGAGGGCGCGCCTCAGCGCCATTCCGGGTCCTCGGCGAGCTTCTCGTCCATCCGGTCGTGAAAACTCCGGCGCGCAAGGACCCGTTCGATGTCGGTGACCACCCGGCTGAGCGGGTAGGGGATCTCGGCCTCGATCTCGGCGAGGACGGCTTCGGTCGCCCGCCACTCCGCCGCCAGACGACCCACGACGCTCCGGCCCTGCTCCGACAGCGTCACCTTCTTGCTGCGCGCGTCGTCGCCCGCGACGGTCTCCACCCAGCCGGCGGCGCGCATCGCGGCCACCTTCTGGCTCAGTGCCGAGTGCGTCCGCCCGACCGACTCGGCCAGCTCGGTGATGGTCATCGGCCCGGCCGCGTGCAGCCGCAGCAGCTCCATGACGAAGCTCGACTTCAGCCCCTCGATCGGCGCCTCCGCATAGACGCGGGCGATGTCCGCCTCGATCGCGTCCTGGAGGAACCGCAGGGGACGCCAGAGGCTCTGCTGGGTGGGATCAGGCGGAGTGGGATCAAGCCGAGTGGGATCAGGCTGGATGGAATCAAGCGCGCGCTCGTCTGCCATGCAGGCATCGTAACAGCACTTATATAAGCACTGTTATATCTGCAACCAATGCCGGGGCCGCACCCGCCGGAGGCAGGATGGAGGTATGACGGAGCGGAAACCCCCCGGCCTCAGCTTCGAGTCATGGGTCGACCAGCAGATCCGCGAAGCGCAGGAGCGGGGCGACTTCGAGAACCTGCCCGGGTTCGGCAAGCCCCTGCCCGACGAGGACAAGCCCTACGACGAACTGTGGTGGGTCAAACAGAAGCTGGCGACGGAGGGCCTGTCGATCCTGCCGCCGACGCTCGCCCTGCGCAAGGAAGCCGAGGACGCCCTGGCGGCTGCCGCGGACGCGCCGTCCGAGTCTGAGGTGCGCCGGATCGTCTCGGACATCAACGACAAGATCAGCGCCTGCCTGCGCGGGCCTGTCGAGGGGCCGCCGCTCAACCTCGCCCCCTACGACATCGGCGCGATCGTGGAGGACTGGCGCCTGCGCCACCCAGCGAAGTCGGCAGACACAGCCGCGTCCGGGCCGAGCACTCCCCCGCCGGCGCGTGACTCCCACAAGTGGGGCCTGCTCCAGCGCCTGCGACGCCGCGGGCGCAGGAGGCCGTAGCCGCCCGGTTCACAGGCCTTCGAGCCAGCGATGCCCGGGGTAGGTGTGTGCGAGAAACCCGGCCAGACGCGCACGCTGACGCGTCGTCAACTGCGGGACGGTCGACTCGAAGTCCGCCTGGTCCTTGGGACGGGCGTGCTTGGCCTTGAACAGCAGGACCAACTCGGGTGTGAGGTACGGGATGCCATCCGGGGTGTGCCCGACGATCTCGCTGTAGGGAAGCCGGATCGTCGGGTCATGGCGGGAGATCCAGGTCCCCCCGTCATGGGGCTCACGGAACACGTCGAGGCGGTAGGCCTCGGCGTCCGGATCGCGCAGCCAGGTCTGGTGCGTGGCGGCGAGCACCTCCGGTGCGGCGTTCCGCCAGATCCGGCCGCTGCTCACCGCGTCGAAGGCGTAGCCGGGGAAGCGGTCACGGATCTCGGGGAAGTCCGCGGCGGGGATCGCAATCTCGAGGTCACCGTGCGGGCGCGTCTGCCCACCCCGGAACAGGTCCAGTGCCCAACCCGCCGCCACGCACCACGGCGTGGCGACGCCGGCCAGGCGCTCGGCGACCTCGCTCGGGGTCCAGGCGGACTGCGCCCACTGCACTTCGAGGGCATCGAGCTCGGCGGGCGACAGTTCCACTCCCCCGGGCGGAAGTTCCTCGCTCATCAGCTCGTCCGCTCCTGCTCCTGTTTCCGTTCCCGTTCCCCTTCCCGCTCCTGCGTCTCGCCCTTGCGTCCCACGAGGTGAAAGACGCGGCTGAGTTGGCGGTAGGGGTCGCGGCGGCCGGCTTCGAGTTCGACGGCGGCGACCTTCTGCGCCTGCTCGGCGTCCTTCGGGTCCAGCTCGGCTCCGCCGAACTCCAGCCAGTCGACGAACAACCAGACCCCGTACCAGTCCAGCGGCTCCACGCCACGGCTGCGGATCTGCTCGCTCAGCTCCTCCACCGTGTCGCCGCGGGTCGGCAGACCCAGTACGCCGATCTCACGGGTGGCGTCGAACGCGGCCAGGGCGTCGTCCCAGCGCCGCTCCATGGCCGGGCGCACCGCACCCGCCTTGGCATTGCCCGCCATGATCGAGACGATACCGCCGGGCGCGGCGCAGCGGCACAGCTGATCGATCAGGGGCGTCGGATCCTCCAGGTACCCGAGCACGCCGTGGCAGAGCACCGCGTCGAAGCGCTGGCCCGCAAGCGCCGCGTCGGCGTCCGCGCCGTCGGCGTGCACGAGGGTCACCCGCTGCTGGACGTCCTCCGGCAACCGCTGGAGGCGCTGACGCGCCTTGTCGAGCATCCCGGGCGACGGGTCGAGCAGGGTCACCTGGTAACCGGCCTGGGCCAGCGGGAACGACTGGTTCCCCGCTCCGCCGCCGACGTCCAGCACGGAGGCGGGAGGCGGCGGCAGATGCCCCAGCAGCTGCTGGTGCATCACATAGGTGCGCACCTGGCCCTTCACCGAGGCGTAGGCCTCGTCCGCGAACTGATCGGCCAGGCTTGCCCAGGTGTCGTCGCTCACGCCACCACCGTAGTCGATCAGCTCCGTGTTCCGGTTGTGCCGTTGAACGGGAGCCGGTCCGGGTACCGGGTTACTGTCGGGGTGTCAGATGTGTTCCGAACGGGGGCCGGTGCGGTGCAGGGACAGCTTCTCGGGGGTCGGTACCGGCTGGTCCGGCAGCTGGCGAAGGAGGCATGGGGCAGGTATGGCAGGCCCATGACGGCACACTGGGCCGCTCCGTCGCCGTCAAGGTGATCACCCTGCTGTCCGGCGGCGGCAGCCGGGGGAACGAGGCGCGGACCCGGTTCCTTCGGGAGGCGCAGATCACCGGCCTGCTCCAGCACCCCAACATCGTGACCGTCCACGATCTCGGCGAGGTCCACGGCGAGGACGGCACGGCCCCCTTCCTGGTGATGGAGCTGCTCCGTGGCGAAGGGCTGGACGCGGTGCTGCGCCGGGGCCCGGTCCCCCTCCCCCAGGCGGCCGACTGGGGCGCGCAGATCTGCGAGGCGCTCGCCGAGGCGCACCGGGCGGACGTCCTCCACCGGGACATCAAGCCGTCCAACATCCAGGTCATGCCCTCGGGCGCGGTCAAGGTCCTGGACTTCGGCATCGCCCGCGCGGCCGACCCCTATGCGACGGCGGACCGGATCACCCAGACCGGTTTCATCGTCGGCACCCCGCCGTACATGGCACCGGAGCAGGCGCGCGGCAAGGCCGAGAAGCGCAGTGACCTGTACGCGCTCGGGTGCCTGCTCTTCGAGATGATCACGGGCCGTCTGCCCTTCGAGGCCGGTGACACCCTCGGCTACATCACGGCCCATCTCACCGAGGAGCCCCCCGCGCCCAGCACGCTCTCCGAGGGGATTCCGCCCGCCTGGGACGACGTCGTCCTGACCCTCCTGCGGAAGGAGCCGGGCGAGCGGTACGACAGCGCCGTCGCGGTCGCCGGAGTGCTGCGCGGACTTGCCCGAGCACCCTGGCACCCACCGACCGTGGTCGACCGGCCGAGGGTGGACCGGCCGGGGGTGGACCGGCCGGGGGTGGACCGTCCGGCGGTCGAGCACCCCGGGGTCGAGCGCCCGGGGGCGACCGCAGAGCTCGCTGCCGCACGCAGGGCCCAGTACCGGCAGTTGGCGACCGCGCTCCGGAGGCTCGAACGCCGGCGCAGCCAGGAGCGCCCGCAGGTACCTCCGGAGGCACATCCGGAGGTACCTGCGGAGGTACTGGAAGGCGTGGTCGTGCAGAAGCGGGACCAGGTGATCGGCCCGTTGCACGAGCGAGCGAGGCGCGAGCCGGGCTGGTTCCTCACCTCGAATCCCCATGCCGCCCAACCCGCCGCCTTCCCACGCCCGTTGGGCCCACACGTCTACGGGTTGCTGGTCAAGGTGCTGATAGCTGCGGCAGTGCTGACGGTGTAGGCGGCGATCTACCACCTGTCCGATCCCCGGCAGAGCTGGACGCCCGAGGGTCCGGACTACGCGGTCTTCGGCATCGTATTCCTGGGGTGCGTCCTCGCCGAATACGTCAGGTTCGGCCTGGCCAAGGACGCCCCTCGGGGCAGGGTCCTCCTCGACCGGGTGCATCTGACCGTCGAACAGGAGGTCAGGCAGCAGGGTGTCTTGCGCGTGGTGCGGTTCTCCGTCCCCTGGACCGCGATCGACCGGATCGGTGTCGCGGGCAGTGGGCGGGACGCCCCCGTCGTCGCGTGGTTCAGCCGCGGCAACGATCCCGGGCGTGAGTGGCTGCAGGAGCACGGCATCAGCCCCTACCAGGGTGGCGACGGCTACGTCCTGTGCCACCCTGCCCGCGTCGCCTACAGCAAGCTCAGCCGCCCCGCCATCCTCCAGCGGCTGCGCGCGGAGCTGACCGCCTACGCCGGAGCCAAGCACCGCACGCTTGCCGCCCCGCGGCCCAGCCACTAGTGCCTGTCCGGCGGAGTGGGCGGCGGACTTCGCGGTGGTGACCGCGACCAACCAGGGCGAGCCGGGACAGCGGGGACAGCCCCGGTCCGCATCCTCGTCGAGCCACGCGGACGACTGACCGGGCCGCTGCGGGACGATGGACACACTGAGGGGCGAAAACTCATCGCAGAAGGAGAGTTGGCGTGGTGGGGGAACTGTTGGTATCGGCCTTCTCGCTCGCGGGTGTCGCGCTCGGCGGTGCGCTGACGGCGTTCACGCAGCGCGCCGCGCAGCGGGCGGCGGATCGGGCCGAGGAGCGGCGGCAGTCGGCGGCGACCGCCGAGACGCGCAGGGCCGAGCAGGTGCAGGCGATCAAGGAGTATCTCGTGTGCGCCCAGGACGCCGAGCGGGCGGCCTACACGCGCCCGGAACCCTGGGGTGATGACGAGAACGGCTGGACAGCTCGGACACAAGCAGTGATGACCAACCTCTGGGCAGCGGATCGTGGCGTCGCCCTGCTCTGCGACCCAACCCTGGACGAACCCGCTCGTGCCTACGGGCGAGCGCTCAACCAAGCGGTCTGGCGGGAGATCGGCGGCATGGAGGTCAATGAGCACCTCGAAGAGCACAAGAGTGCCTTCATGATCGCAGCTCGCGCGAGCCTGGCCCTCACCTGACCCCGTGGGTCGGGGCTGGGCCTTGACCGGATTTGATCAACGGGGCGTCCCGCGACAGTTCCCGGAAGCCGAGGCCGTAGTAGAGCCCGCGTGCCCCAGGGTGGCCGGGTGCGCCCAGGCAGACGACCGTCGCGTGCGTGGCTCCGGCCGCGCGGGCCAGGTGCATGCCGTGGAGGAGCATCGAGCGGCCCAACCCGAGCCGTCGGTAGGCCGGGTGGGTGCCGACCGGTTCGAACTCGACCGTGCGGTTTACCTCGTCGAGCCACATGATGGCCGAGGCGGCCATGGTGCCGTCCGGGGCCTCGACCAGGACGTGCAGGTCGGCGCGGTAGCCGGGCGTCCGGCGGACGCCTGCGTAGCTCTCCGCCGTGTACGCCGTGGGAGTCCAGGCGTCCACGTGGGCCTGAACGGCAGCGTCCGGACCGGCGTCGGCGGCGGTGCGGAAGCGGAAACCGGCTGGTAGCACCGGCAGTTCGACATCGACGAGGTCACGCTCGTTGAGCTGGGTCCAGTCGCCGTCGTCGGCGAGTGCCTCGGCGTCGGACGCATAGCCGTGCGCCGCCCAGCGCTTCAGGGCGAACGCGTCGGCGGCCGACGCCAGCACCGTGCGCTCAAGACCGGCCGCCACGCCCTCGAACCAGTCGATCACCTCGTCGACCAGTTCGGCGTGGTCGGGATGGACCTGGTACGTCAGCGACGCGCCGGTGACCTCCCGCACGGACCCGTCGTTGCGCCGCACCTGGCGCGGCAGGTACGCCCAGCCCCACGCCACCAGCTCGTCCCGGTCGCTGTCGCCGCAGAACCACAGTCGACGCGGCCACGTCGCGCCGTAGGCGGCGTGCCCGTGGCCCCACACCCAGGCCAACTCCCCGTACGACGCGTCGGCGTTGACCAGGTCCAGGCGGGTTGCCGTGACGCGCTGCGCCAGACCTTGCATGAGCCTCACGTCCGCGGCGGTCAGGAGCTCGAAGTCCGTCATGACGGGCCACTGTGCCAGGGCTGCGCCGGGGCGTCGAACCGTTTTCCGACGCGGGCGGGAAGGGCATATGTCACCGGCTCGTCACCATTTCGCAGCGGCCTTTCGCCGCCCGCACCCCCACTGCCTGCTTTTGTGGACACCGGCGGATATTGGCCATAGATTCGCGGCAACCGCGACCCCGGTGTCTGGCAGGGGGAGAAACGCCATGGGGAACCAGGATCTCGATCAAGCTCTGAATCCGTGGATGTACGACAAGTCCGGGGATCTCACGCCACAGGCACAGAAACAGTTTCCCGATCTTGCCGCCGCACCCGCCGCGATCACCACCGGTGGAAGTCCGACGGCTCCCGCAGGAGCCAGTGGCCAGCAACTGGTGGTGCACCCCGACGCCCTGCGCACCGCCGGGCAGAACGCCGGACAACTCGGCAACAAGATGACCGCCGACTGTCAGAATCCCACCGGCAGCGACATGTTCACCGCCGCGACGGCGATGAACGGATGGGCGATCGGCGGCGCGATCACCACCGCGCACCAGACGTGGGAACTGCAGTTCCTCACGCTCGGCGGAAATCTGATCACCATCGGGCAGAACCTGCAGGACAGCGCCAATGGCTACACCAGCACCGAGAACACCAACCGCAGCCATATCCGTGCACTGGACAACTGAGCCACTGCTGCATTCACCGGTCGGGAGGCGACAAGCCGCCATGGTCACGTACGACGAGCTGGCCAACACCAATCTCTCCGCGCTGGACACGGTCACCACCGACCTGGAGCAGATGACGCGCGGGTGGGAGTACGACTCGGACTTCCAGGGCGGCGTGGTCACTCCGCTCTCGGCCAGTGGCTGGTCCGGGCCGGCCGCGGAGGCCGCCGCCGGGGAGTTGACCCAGGCGCGCACCCAGATCGACGCGGCGTTCACCGAGACCAGCGCGATGGCGAAGGCCCTGCGGGACGCCCACGACCAGTTCGTCGGCTTCCAGAACACACTGCGTCAGATCCAGCAGGACGCGCAGAGCCAGGGCCTGGTGATCTCCGCCGACGGCAGCCAGGTCACCTGGAACACGCCCCCCGACCTCCCGCACAACGCCGGGGTACACCAGGAGTACCAGCAGGCGATGTCCCAGGAGGCGGACGCCATCGCGCAGCGGATCAAGTCCGTGCTGCAGCAGGCCACCGACGCGGACCAGACGGCTGCAGCCGCGCTCTCCGCGGACACCGGGACCAACCAGCAGAGCTTCAACGCCGCGCCGGTCGGCGGCATCCCGGAGGAGGAGGCCGCGCAGGCGGCGAACCTGGCCCGGCAGGGCAACAACCTCACCAACGCCCAACTCGCCCAGCTGGACGCGCTGCTGAAGGCTCACGCCAACGACCCGCGGTTCACCACGGCGTTCTACAACGACCTCGGCCCCCAGGGGACGCTGTTGTCCTGGGGCCAGCTCTCCGAGGGCACGACCGGAAGCCCGCCGGTCGATCCGAACCGGGTGGCGCTGCTCAAGGACCTGCAGCAGCAGCTCGGCACGTCGCTGGCCTGCGCGACCAACACCCAGACCTGGCCGCACCTCTCCGACCAGTGGGAGGCGGGGCTGCGCGCGGCGGGATCCCAGCGGATCCAGCTGGCCGGGCCGGACAACTTCAACTACCAGCCCTACGGCTACCAGATCCTGGGCAGCATCCTGCGCACCGGGAACTACGACCCGCACTTCATCGACCCCATCGCCGAGCACGTCACCCAGCTGACGGAGCAGAACCCGCGCATGTGGGAGCAGGCCATGCCGACGCCGCCCTGCCCGGACGTCACGACCAACTTCCTGGGCAACGGCTCCGGTTTCAACCCCGTGACGGGCGTTCTGGAGGGGCTCGGGCACAGCCCGGCCGCAGCGACGGACTTCTTCCACAACCCGGAGACCCTCTACAACACCGACGGCACCCCGTCCGGCCACACGGTGACGCCCAACGGCTACCTGAGCTTCTACACCAACGGCGACAAGAACCCGCTGTGGTCGGACACCACCTCCCAGGACGCCGGCGCCCAGGCCGCAGGCGCCAACTCCGAGCCGACGGCGCTGGGCCACGCCCTCCAGGCCGCGACCACGGGCCAGGCCTGGGACGCGCCGAGCGGCCAGGTGCCCCCGCCGCACACCCCCGCGACCGACGACGTGATGAACCAGGTGGTGAACACCTTCGGCAGCAACCCGAGCCTGATCCAGGGCAACGGCGCGCCCTTCTCCAGCATGAACGGCAGCCTCGCGCACATGACCGGCTCGTACATGGGCGACGTCGACCGGACCGTCAACGCACCCTCGGGGGGCCTGCTCGGCGTCTACGGTGCCCCGGCCAACCTCGACCAGAACAACACCACCCATCTGCTGGACACCCTGGGCCGGGACCCGAACGCCTACGGCATCCTCCAGCAGGCCCAGAACGGCTACACGGCAGGTCAGTTGCAGAACGCGGTGCACCAGCCCGGCGACCTCAACGAGAACCTCACACGAGTGGCCAACCAGGGCAGCCAGATCAGCGGCATCCTCAGCAACGCGCGCGCCAACGCCGTGGCCCAGAACGGCTGGCAGTCGGACGCGGCCTACAACGCGTCCATCGACCGCAACGCTGGCTGGGCCAGCACCATCTACAGCGCCTCGGTGGGCAGCGTGGTCGGCAAGGTGCCGATCGTCGGGAGCATCCTGAACAGCCAGGTCAGCAAGATGATCACCAACATGGGCAGCAGCTTCCACCACAACTCCACGGCGCAGAGCGTCGACACCAACATCGACATCGTCAACTCGGGCAAGACGGCTGCGGGTCAGGCGGCCCAGTACGCCGTGCAGAACGCGCTGCAGGGAACCGGCCAGGATCCCGACGGCACCACCACCTACAACGTCGGGCAGGCGGCGCAGACCGGCTACGAAGGCGGCGTCACCACGGACGGCGCCTACCACCAGGGGGGCAAGTGAGCGAGCCGACGCACCGTCGCCGACGGCTGCCGCTCGTCGTCGCCGCGGTGGTCGTCGTGGTCGCCGCCGCCGTCGTGGTTCTGGCGGTGCGGCCCTGGCAGACAGTCACTAACCTCCCGCCGCAGGCCTGTTGGGGTGTGCTGACGGCTGACGACCTGCGGCCCCTGGCGGGGCAGGGCGGTGGCACGCTCAGCGCCGCGACCGACACCACCACGCTCCAGCCCGCGAGCCAAGCCACCAACGGCGGCTACCACTGCGTGCTGTCCTGGCAGGGCGGCCAGACGCCGCGCTACCTGGGCAGCGGCCCGACGATCGCCCTCTACACCGCCGCCCAGCTCCGTCAGGCCCAGGCCCTGGACGCGAGCCGCGGAGCGGTGCGGTCACTGCCTTTTGGCACCGGGACCGGCGGCGGGATCATCGCCTGGCAGGCGTCCTACGGCTACAGCATCGACCTGGCCTTCCCCTGCACCTACCACGATTCCTTCTCCGGGCAGGTCGACCACGGCTACGCGCGCGTCTCCGTCAACGCGGCCGTCGACCCCGGTGCCTCCCCCGCGCCGCCCCCGGGCCACGTGCGTCAGGCGGACGCGGGGATCGTCCTCAAGCTGGCCAAGGCGTTCACACAGCAGTACCCGTGCGGCGGGGTGAGGCTTCCGGCGAGCGCGCCGAGCATCCCCGCCTATCCGTCATAGCCCACGTGACGACTCGTCAGACAACCTCGAAGACGCCGTAGGAGAACCCGGCCGCGCGGATCTCGCCCCCGGTCACCTCGACCCCGTGCACGGCCAACGGACGCAGGCCGCCCCCGACGCCCAGTATCGGCACAGAGGCCGTGGCGGGCTGCTCACGGCCGTTGATGACGACGAGGTGGGTGTTGCCGCGCAGGTAGACGAAGGGGTAGTCGCGGTGCAGCACTTGCACCGGCGCGGCGGAGCCGAGGGCGGGGGTGGTGCGGCGGAGGTGGATGAGGCGGCGGACGTGGTGGAGGAGTGAGTCGGGGTCGGCCTGGCCGGCGGCCACGGTGGGGCGGTCGGGGGCCGGGTCGAGTGGGAGGTAGAGGTGGTCGGCGGGGGCGGTGGAGAAGCCCGCGTTGGGGGTGGCGTCCCACTGCATGGGGGTGCGGGAGCCTTGGCGTGCTTCGGGGCCGAGTTGGCTGCCTTCCTTGTCGGGCAGTCCGGGCAGGTAGCGCATGCCGATCTCGTCGCCGTAGTAGATGACGGGCAGGGAGGGCCAGGTGAGTTGGAACGCGAAGGCGGGGGCGACCATGTCGCGGGTGCGGGGGCCGCAGGTCAGGCGGGAGAAGTCGTGGTTGGCCGTCGGCAGGGCGACGTGGCCGGAGCCGTCGCTGGCGGCGCGGGCCTCGTTCCAGGCGTCGAGGAACGGGCCCATGGTGCCCTTGCCGTCGGGGTCGAAGTAGCAGGGCTGGCCGTCGGCCCAAGCGCCTTGGCTGCCGGTCCCGTTGTCCCACAGGGAGCGCAGCGCCGGGCCGGTGAAGTGGAGGAAGAAGTCGGAGTGGAAGCCGGCCGGGATGGATGTCTTGGGGTCGCCCCATTCCGACAGCAGGGCGCGGTCGGGGTGGGCGTGGTCGATCCACTGGCGCATCTCGCCCCAGAGCTTTCCGGTTTCGACTTTGTTGGGGTCGTCCTTGACGAGGGAGGCGGCCATGTCGACGCGGAAGCCGGCGATGCCGCGGTCGAACCAGTGGCTCATGATTTCGCGCAGCGCGGCCCGGTTGGCGCGGGGGCCGTCGGCGTCGACGGGTTGCCGCCATGGTTCGGCGTCGTCGGTGCGGGCGTAGCCGAAGTTGAGGGCGGGTTGGATGGGGTAGAAGTTGGCGAGGTAGAAGCCGCCGCGGGCGCCCTGGTTGGGGATCCAGTCGCGGACGGGGGCGGTGATCTTGTCGGCCCAGATGTAGCGGTCGTCGCCGGGTGTCTGCGCCGAGTGCTGGAACCAGGGGTGCCGGTGTGAGGTGTGGCCGGGGACCAGGTCGAGCATGACCCGGATGTCCCGGCGGCGCGCCTCCTCGACCAGGTGTGCGATGTCGTCGTTGGTGCCGTAGCGGGGGGCGATGGTGAGGTAGTCGGCGACGTCGTAGCCGGCGTCGCCGAACTCGGAGGTGAAGCAGGGGCTGAGCCAGAGGGTGTTGACGCCGAGCCAGGACAGGTAGTCCAGGCGGTCGGTGATGCCGGGGAGGTCGCCGATGCCGTCGGCGTTGGAGTCGGAGAAGCTCTGTGGGTAGATCTGGTAGAGGACGGCGTCGGGCAGCCAGGCGGGGATGTGGCGGGCGGCGTCGGTCATGAGGGTGCGGTCTCTCCAGGTGCGGTATGTGGGGAGGTGCGGGTCAGCCCTTGACGGCACCGGCCGTCAGGCCGGAGACGACGGCGCGCCGGAAGATCAGCACCAGCAGCGCGATCGGCAGCATCGCCACCGTCGCGGCGGCGAAGATCGTGCCGTACGGCGTGGTGAACTGCCCGCCGAAGAGGGCGATGCCGACCGGGATGGTGCGGTGCTGGTCGTCGTTGTTGAGCGTCAGCGCGATCAGGAACTCGGTCCAGCAGGCCACGAAGGTGAACACCCCGGCGGTGAACAGGCCCGGCTTGGCCTGCGGCAGGATCACGCTGACGACGGTCCGCAGCGGTGAGGCTCCGTCCATCCAGGCGACCTCCTCCATCTCCTTCGGGATCGCCAGCATGTAGTTGCGGATGATCCAGATCGAGAACGGCAGGTTGAGCGCCGTGTAGACGACGATCAGGCCCTGGTAGGAGTTGAGCCACCCGGCGTCCCGCATCAGCAGGTAGAGCGGCGCGGCCAGCGCCACGGTCGGGAAGAGCGAGATCATTAGCAGCGCGGTCATCACCGACGCCTTGCCGCGCAGCGGCAGCCGCGCCAGCGCGTACCCGGCTCCCGTGCCCAGGCTCAGCACGAGCACGGTCGAGATGACGGTGACGACCGCGGAGTTCACGATGTAGGTGGCGAAGTGGTAGTTGCTGAACGCGTTGCTGTAGTTCGAGAAGGTCGGCTGATGCGGGATCAGCGTCGGGTGCGCGGCGCCGACGTCGGTGGTGGACTTGAGCGAGGTGGCCACGAGCCAGTACAGCGGCGCGGCGACGAACGCCGCGACCAGCAGGGCGGCGAGGTTGGTCCCGTTGACGATCCGCCGCCATCCGCCTGGTCGGCGGTTGATCACCACCGGACGTGCGGCGACCGAGGTGGGCTTGGAACCGGAACTGACGGTGCTCATACGGTCTCCTCCTGACCGACCTGGGCCCGGAAGACCTTGAGGAACAGCAGGCAGCCGACCAGCACGATCGCCGCCGTGGTGGTCGCCACGGCCGCGCCGGGGCCGAACTTGAGGTCCTGGAACATCACCCGCCAGCCGAGCATGGCGAGCGACTCGGTCGAGGTGCCCGGTCCGCCCTGGGTCAGCACGAAGGGCAGGTCGAAGAGCCCGAACGCCTGCAGGATGCGGAACATCACGGCGATGGCCAGCGTCGGCCGCAGCAGCGGCAGGCGGACCCGCCAGAAGATCGTCCAGGCGCCCGCGCCGTCGATCCGGGCCGCCTCGACGACGTCGCCGGGCAGCATGACCAGGCCCGCGAGGACGATGATGGCGACGAACGGCGTCGTCTTCCACACGTCGGCGACGCCCATGGCCACGGTCGCGTCCACCGGTGTGCCGAGCAGGTTGACGTCGTGTCCGGCGATGGGTGCGAGGATCTGGTCGACCAGGCCGTAGACGCCGTTGTAGAGGTAGGACCACAGCTCGGCGGAGACCACGGTGATCATCGCCCAGGGCAGCAGGAGCAGCGCCATCAGCCAGCCGCGTCCGACCTTGAGCCGCTCCAGGACCAGGGCGATCGCCGTACCGAGGACCATCTCCACCGCGACCGTGCCGACCGTGTAGATGACGGTGAACCACAGGTCGTGCTGCCAGCGCGCGGAGCCCACCACCAGCGAGAAGTTGGAGCCGGTGAATCCGGACAGCTGGAAGCCGTTGGCCGTCACGTTGACGTTGCTGAGGCTCATCACGACCGAGAACACGATCGGGAAGATCGTCACGGCCGCGACGACGAGCAGCGCGGGGCTGGCGAACAGCCAGCCGAGGCGGGCGTAACGGCGCTCCAGCGCCGACGCCTTGCGGCGCTTCCGCGCCTTCGGCCCGGCCGTGGCCCTGGGCCGCGCGCTCGCGGGGACGGCGTCTTCGGTCAGCGTGTCGGAGCTCAGTGTGGCTGAGGTCGGCGTGGGCGGGCCTGCCGCCTCGGGGTCGTCGGTGGTCACGGGGCACCTGCCTTGGCTGAAGCGGCTGAAACAGCTGGAACGGGATGGCCTGCGGGGGCCGGCCGTGGGACGGGACAGGACGGAACTGCCGTCCCACGACCGGGTTCGGTTCCTAGGTGGTGGTACCCGTCGGTTACAGCCCGCCACCGCCGATGGCCGTGCCGATGGCCTTGTCCGCGGCCGACAGCGCCGAGGACGGGGAGGTGGAGCCGGACAGCGCCGCGTTGATGTTGCTGTAGACGCTCTGGCTGACCTGCGCGTACGCGGCCACGTTGGACGGGCGCGTCACCAGCTTGTTCTTCGCCGCGACCGGGAACGCCGGGTTGGCGGACTGCACGCTCGGGTCGGCCAGGACGCTGGCGACCGTCGGGATCTCGCCGCCCTGGACAGCGATGATCTTCTGAGCGGCGGGGCTGGCCATCCACTTCACGAACGCGACGTCAGCCGCCAGGTTCTTGCTGTGCGGGTTGACGTAGAGGTTCCACCCGCCGGTGACCGAGTAGCCGGGACCGGTCTGGCCCGCGAAGGTCGGCAGGTTGGTGATGCCCACGTTGCCCGCGATCTTCGAGGAGGACGGGCTGTTCGAGTCCGCGTACGCGTAGGTCCAGTTGCGCAGGAACGCGGCCTGCCCGGAGGTGAACAGCTGCTCCGACTGCTGCTCCTGGAAGGTGGTGACCGCCGCCGGGGCGACGCCGCTGCTGACCAGGCCGCGCATGTAGTTCAGCGCCTTCAGCGACGCGGCCGAGTTGATCTCCGACTTGGTGGCCCCGGAGTCGACGATCTGGCCGCCGGCGTCCGCGTCGAACTCGGTCCAGTCACAGGTCAGGCCCTCGTAGGAGGCGAACTGGGCGGCGAAGCCGTACTTGACCGCCCCCTGCTTCTGCAACTGGGCCGCCTCGGACTGCAGTTGCTCCCAGGTCGTCGGAACCGGCAGGTGCGCCTTGGCCAGCAGGTCCTTGCGGTAGAAGAGGAACGCGTTGTCGGTGAAGAGCGGCACTGCCATCGTCTGGCCCTGGTACTTCAGGCCGTTGACCAGACCCGGCGAGAAGGTCTGCCAGAAGCTGGACGGCAGGTAGCTGTCCAGCGGCAGGGCGAGGCCGGCCTTGCCGAACTGCGCGGGCCAGACGACGTCGCCGTTGTACACGTCGAAGCTGGAGGAGCCGCCGGAGATCTGGGTCGTCAGCGTGGAGCGGTAGGCGTCGGTGTCGCTCGGGGCCTGCTCCAGGTTGACCGTGATGCCCGGGTTGGCCTTCTCGAACGCCGCGATCAGCGTCTTGCGGACATCCGTTCCGGTCGGGCCGAACTGGTTGGCGAACCAGGTGATCGTGCCCTTCGCGGGCCCGGACGCCGAAGGCAGCGCTCCCCCTGTGGAGCCGGAACCGCCCGAGCTGGAACTGCAGGCCGTGACCGCCAGCAGGAAGGCCGTCGCGCCCAAGGCCGTCGTCACGGTGCGTACTCGATTGCGGGAACTGCTGGACATGGGTGACGCTCCTCACGGTAGTGATCAGCATCGACACCCTGATGGATCCCGATTGCTGTACGTAGTCGGAGTTCTGACGGGTGATCGGTCGGCCGGTTCGGGCAGGCAGGTGAGGATAGGCGAGCGCTGGGATGAGGACAAGAAGTCCGGAAGGTGACGGACAGGAAGTTCAGGCACTGGACAACGCGTCCCGCGCCGCCTGCACCTCCCGCGCGTCGGACGTGTCCACCTGCGGCCGGCAGGCCGGTGCGGGCGACGCGCGGGTGACAAGAACTATCCGCACCGACTTGCGTTTCGCTCGGGTGACGAGAGTGTGTCCGGTGATCTTTTCTTGCGTCAAGAAAGGTACTCGGGGCGTTATCCAGCCGATACCGATCAGGAAGAGGAGCGCTCCGGTGCATGCACCCATGGAGCCGGGGTACTAAGGCCGTACGGACGTGCCCGCTCCCCGGGCACGTGTTCCGTTTCAGGGCGTTCTCGCCTTCTGGGCGTGCTGCGGCTACGGGGGTGGCGGGTGTTCGGGGACAGCCGCGTGCGACGGGGCGTACTGCTGATCTGTGCGGCAGTCGGCCTCTGCGTCGGCCTGTGCATCTGGTTCGCCCAGGGCTTGCCGGACTTCCGGCAGAACCTGCTGCTGAACCTGGCCCCGGAGCTGCTGACCACGATCGTGACGCTGCTGGTCATCCAGCCGATCCTGACCCGGCTGGAGGAGGAGCGCGTCCGCGAGCACCTGCGGTTGGACTACCCGTCGTTCTGCGACAGGGTGGCGCACACCCAGGACATCGTCTGCGTGCTGGACACCTTCTCGTACCTGATGTCCGGCAACAACGCCGAACGCTTCGCCGACGCCGCGCGCAACGCGATCGGACGCGGCGCGACGGTCCGCGTCATGCTGCTGGATCCCGACTCGCTGGCCGCACGGCAGCGGTCGCACGAGCTGAGCGCGGACGTGCGCCGCGAGATCATGCGGAACCTGCGCGACCTGCGGCAGTTGGCGGAGCGCCTGCCGGCCGCGCGGCGGGACCAGCTCCAGGTGCGCGTCTACGCCAACGCGCCGTCCATCCAGCTGTACCGGTGCGGTGAGCGGATGATGGTGAGCTTCTACCCCGTGGACCGCCTCTCCGGCGAGGGACAGCAGCTGGAGGTGCGGATCACCACGCCGCTCGGCGCCTTCGTCTCCGAGCGCTTCGCCGAACTGTGGACCCGCTCCCGACCGGTCCAGGAAGTGCTGACCAAGAACGTCCAGTTCGTCGACGAGGACGGCGGGGGCGCGCGGGAACCGCTGCGGCTGGAGTACGTCGACAGTGACGGCGGCCTCGTCCTGAGCGACCGGCGTCTCGTCGTGGAACTCGCCCGGCACCGCGACGGTCCGGTGCGCGTCACCGTGGGCGACCGCCCGGAGCGGATCTTCCAGCTGGAGCTGATCGACACCGCGGAGGCGGAGCTGCTCGCACGGCTCCGCGCGGCGTTCGTCGACAAGTACGGTGACAAGTACGCCGACACGTACGGTGAGGACGCCGAGGTTTTTGTCCGGCTGCACGAGACCCGCCCGACTCCGGTCTGAAGCGAGGGCATCAGGGGTATCAGGGACAACAGAAGCAGCAGCGGTACCAGCAAGGGCAATGCAGTCAAGCAGTGACAGAGGTTCGGTACGTGCCAGTGCAGAACGGTGATCGTCCAGTCTTCCGGGCTCTTTCCCTCCCCCACCTCGACGCCCTGCTCGCGCGCGCCGGGCTGAACGACCAGGACCGGATGCGGGCCCGGGCCGTGGCCGAGGTGCTGCCGTTCCGGACCAATTCCTACGTGGTCGACGAGCTGATCGACTGGCAGGCGGCGCCCGACGACCCGATCTACCGGCTGGTCTTCCCGCAGCCGGACATGCTGCCGCGCGCCGACGTCGACCGCATCGCCACGATGCTGCGCGAGGGCGCGTCGGCCGACCGGCTGCGCGCCGACGTGCACGAGCTGCGGCTGCGCCTCAACCCGCACCCCAGCGGCCAGCTCGACCTCAACACCCCGCTGCTGGACGGTGTGCCGACCGAGGGCATGCAGCACAAGTACGCGGAGACGCTGCTCTTCTTCCCGCGGCAGGGCCAGACCTGCCACGCCTACTGCTCGTACTGCTTCCGCTGGCCGCAGTTCGTGGGCGAGCCCGACCTGAAGATGGCCAGCGGGGACGCGGAGGCGCTCAGGTCCTACGTGGCCGCGCATCCGGAGCTCACCAGCGTCCTCATCACCGGCGGCGACCCGCTGATCATGAGCAGCTCGGTCCTGGCCCGCTACATCGAGCCGCTGCTGGACATCCCGCACCTGGAGTCGGTCCGGATCGGCACCAAGGCGCTCTCCTACTGGCCGCACCGGGTCCTGACCGACCCGGACGCCGACGGCCTGCTGCGGCTGTTCGAGCGGGTGGTGCAGAGCGGGCGCAACCTCGCGCTGATGGCCCACTACTCGCACCCGCGCGAGCTTGCGAACGCCTCCGCCGAGCAGGCTCTGCGCCGGGTGCAGTCCACCGGCGCGGTGGTGCGCTGCCAGGCGCCGCTGATCCGCGGCGTCAACGACCGGGCCGAGGACTGGGCCGTCCTGTGGCGCAGGCTGGTCGCCCTCGGCGCCGTCCCGTACTACATGTTCGTCGAGCGGGACACCGGCCCGCAGGACTACTTCGCCGTTCCACTCGGCCGCGCCTACGAGCTCTTCCGTGACGCGTACGCGCAGATCTCCGGGCTGGCGCGGACGGTGCGCGGGCCGATCATGTCGGCGACGCCGGGCAAGGTCCAGGTCGACGGTGTGGCCGAGGTGGCCGGTCAGCGCGCGTTCGTTCTCCACTACGTCCAGGCCCGCAACCCGGAGCTCGTCGGCCGCCCGTTCTTCGCGGCCTACGACCCGGACGCCCGCTGGCTCACCGACCTCAAGCCCCTCGACGGCACGGGCGCCCTCCCGGGGCTGAGCTGACACGCTGACGGACCGTCAGTACCAATGGCCCCTCCCGGCGGGCTTTCGGGAGGGGCCGGCGCACGAGGTCATGGCTCCAGGTCGGCCAGGGTGTTCCAGAACATGAGCTCGTAGCTCTGCAGCATCCGGCCGTACTCCAGCACGTCGCCGTCGGCCTGCCCCTGCCCCTCGGCCTGCCCCTGGCCCTGCCGCTGCGCCTGCGCGACCACGGCGATCGCGCGGGCGTCGGCCTCCGGGTCGGGCGCGGCGAAGAAGTCGAAGAAGGCGCAGGCACGGTCACCGAACCCGTAGCGGTGGCGGAGCGCGTCCGCGACGGTGGCGCAGTAGCCACCCCAGGCGGCGAAGTTGGCGGTCAGCGCGAGCACCACGCCGGTCGGCTCGCCGTTGACTGCGAGCCAGGCCAGGTAGGCCGGGTACGCCTGACACCCGGGCAGCGGCGCCTGCGCGCGCAGCGCCGCGTCGTCCGCCAGACCGCACGCGGCGGCGAAGGGCGCCAGCAGCTCCAGCGCCTGGGTCTCACCCGCGGCGAGCTCCGCGAAGTAGGCCCCGCCCGGCGAGTCCGCGCAACGCGCCGCCAGCAGCAGGAAGCTACGGCGGTCACTGGCAATGATCCGCCGCTGCTGCGCAGCGAGCGCGGCCAGCACGCCCGGCGGCGCGCTGCCGTCCGCGATCCGCCCGATCAGCCGGTTCTCGTCAGCGTGCGGCGCCAGCTCCGCGCGCACGCGGGCCAGCAGCTCACCGGCGTCCTGTGCCGTCGTCATGGCTGCACCTCTCCCCCTCGGTTGCCCTCGATTCCTGTTGTATGTGTACGTATCACGGCGGACCGACAGCACGCGGCGAGACGCGCGCACGGGCGGGTGAGGGCCAGGGTCAGGGCCAGGGCCAGGGTCGGGGTAGGGCTCAGGGCGCGTCCTGACGTGGGGTCGGAAGGAGCAGGCGGCGGCGACGCGGGGCGGAGTGGGCGGAGACGAGCCGGTCCCACTCCGGATCCGGGCTTCCCGGCACCGCGCGGCCGACCGCCGCCCATGACGCGGCGATCGCATTGAACAGGGGCGTGTCGCTCGACCGCGCGGCACTGTTCGGAGCACGCCGCGGAAACGGTTCCGCAGGAGTCACGTCCGGTTCAACGAACCCGACCGCCCTGCGGCACGCCCGGTCAGCCGCCCGAGTGAGCGCGCCATGCGGTACCGGAGCGCGCCGGGCCCGCGTGCGCGCCTGGGGCCTGTGTCAGCTCTGCTGCTCGACGGCCTGCCGAACGTCCCGCATCAACTTCCCGATGACGTCGGACCCGGTCCCGAACACCATCTTCTGCTGGTCGGGCTTCGGGTAGTACGAGACGCTGCCCATCGTCGTGGCCGTCATCCAACTGCACACCGTGCTCTCGGTCGCGAGATCCCCGTTCTGCAGGAGCTCCGACGCGCAGCCTGCGGTGCCGGCGTGGGGTCCGGGATCGACCGGCATCGAGTTGGTGGTGATCCTGTCCCCGGCGCCGTCCTCGGTGGTCTTCGGCGCCGCGTCGACCAGAGCGGTCAGCTTCGAGGGATCAAAACCGGAGCCGTTGTAGCCCGCGATGATGATGTAGACGTCGTACTGCGGGTCGTCGTAGACCGCGACGGCGGGCGTCCCGCCGGTGACGCCGAGGGGTGCGGCCTCCTGCGCGAGGGTGGAGCTGATCTTCGCCATCGCGTCGCTCGGAAGGGTGGTCTGTTTGAGACCCACCACCGTGCTCGGCATCCGGAGGGTCCAGCCCCCCGCACTCCCGGCGGCCTCCCCACCAGAGCTCCCGGCGGCCTTCCCACCCGAAGTCGTCCGGCTCGCCCCCACCGGCGACGCGCTCGACGCGCTCGACGCGCACGCACTGACGGCAAGCACGAGCGCGCCCGCCGATATCCCGGTCAACGTCTTGGCCCACACGGTTTTCGTCCACAGCATGGGTCCACCCTGCCGTGCCAACGCGACTGCCTGTCGCGAGGTTTGCTTACTGCACCCGTCAGCGTTGCTAAGCCGGTCGTCTAGGGTGGACGAACCGTCATGTACGCGAGAGGTACGCGAGGGAGCCGTCATGGACCTGCACAATCCCGCGCCCGTCACCGTCGACCAGGTGGTGCAGGCCTTGTCCGTGCTGGGCCAGGAGGTCGTGGCGGATCCCGAGTACCGGCCCTACGGCCCGACCCGGGACGACCTGCCGGAGCTGCTCGGCGGCCTGCTGGGCCGGGTGGAGTTCGAGGTGGCCACGGTCGTGGACCCCAACGACGATCCGCCGCACGCCATGTCCGAGCTGCAGGGCGGCTGGCGCACCGAGAGCGACAACCCCGACGTCCACCGGGCGGTCCTGGTCAACCGCCTGCACCGGACGGCCTTCGACATCGGCGCCGCACTCGGCGCGGATGACGTGACCGCGGTCGGGGAGGTCATCGGCGGAGAAGTCGTCGGCGAGGTCGTCGGCGAGGTGGACGGGGACCAGGAGGAGGAAGAGGCGGTCGGCCCGCCCGGCGTGGCAGGCGCGGCGGTCTGCGCGCTCGCCGCGGCGGATCTGCTCGCCGCGCAGGACGCGGTGGACGACGGCCGCACCCGCGCGGCCCACCACGCGCTGGATTCGGTCGAGGGCTTCCTCGCCCAGGCGCTGCTCACCGCGCACTTGCTGCGGTTGCAGCTGAGGGCGGAAGAGGAAGAGGAGTAGAAGAGGAGCAGGGGCCGACCCGTGGGAGCGAAAGCCTGCCGCGCAGGGCGCGTGGGCGCGGCCTAGTGTAGTGATATAGGCGGATTTCTGCCGTTTCGGGCCCTGGGTCGCAGGACCCGATCGCTCAGGAGGGCAGATGGCCACAACTCCGATGCCCCGGGCGTCCTCGGCCCGGATCCATGTGAACGTCGACGGCGTGGACCACCTGGACGAGGTGGAGCCACGCCTGCTGCTGATCCACTACCTGCGTGACCGGCTGGACCGGACCGGCACGCCGATCGGGTGCGACACCGGCAACTGCGGTGCCTGCACCGTCGATCTCGACGGGGTCAGCGTCAAGAGCTGCCAGGTGCTGGCCGTCCAGGCGGACGGCTGCCGGGTGACCACGATCCAGGGGTTGGCCGGTCCGGACGGGGCCTGGCACCCACTGCAGAAGGCCTTCCACGAGCAGCACGCGCTGCAGTGCGGCTACTGCACACCCGGGATGATCATGGCGGCCCGTGACCTGCTCAGGGAGACCCCGGACCCCACCCCGGAGCAGGTCAGGGACGCGCTGGAGGGCAACCTCTGCCGCTGCACGGGCTACCAGAACATCGTCCGCGCCGTTCTCGCCGCCGCGGCGGAACTGCGTCGCCAGGGCGCACCCGAGCCGCGCGGCCAGGCCGCGGACGTTCCCCAGGCGAGCGGTCAGGAGGCCCCGGCATGACGGACACAACGGGCATGACCGAGCAGGCCCGCGTCCGCGAGGTCGGCCGCGCGCGGACCCGCAAGGAGGACGCGCGGCTGGTGACCGGGCAGACCACGTGGACCGACAACATGTCCGCGCCCGGTCTGCTGCACGTGGCGATCCTGCGCAGCCCGATGGCCCACGCGCGGATCACCCGCGTCGACGCCACCCCGGCGCTGGAACGCGAGGGCGTCGTCGCCGTGTTCACCGGCCGTGATCTGGCCGAGGGACTCGGCTCGCTGCCCTGCGCCTGGCAGGTGACGGAGGACATGGTCCTCCCCGACCACCCGCCCCTCGCCGTCGACGAGGTGCGCTACGTCGGCGACCCGGTCGCGGTCGTCGTGGCCCGTGACCGCTACGCGGCGGCGGATGCCCTGGAGGACGTCTGGGTGGACTACGAGCCGCTGCCGCCGGTGATGGACCTGGAGGCGGCGCTGGCCGACGGCGCGCCGCTGGTCCACGCGCACAAGGGAACCAACCACTGCTACACCTGGCCGCTGGTCTCGGGCGACTACGAGTCCGCGCGAGCAGCGGCCGACATCGTCGTGCGCCGCCGCCACCACCAACAACGCCTGATCCCCAACGCGATGGAACCGCGCGCCTGCATGGTCGTCCCGGTTCCGGCCACGGGTGAGTACACCCTCTACTCCGCCACCCAGATCCCGCACATCCTGCGGATCATGATGGCGCTGACCACCGGCATCCCGGAGCAGAAGCTCCGCGTCGTCGCCCCGGACGTGGGCGGCGGCTTCGGCTCGAAGCTGCAGGTCTACGGCGAGGACGCGATCATGCTGGCGCTGGCCCGCGCGCTCGGTCAGCCGGTGAAGTGGACCGAGTCGCGCTCGGAGAGCTACCAGGCGCAACACCACGGACGCGGCCAGATCCAGGACATCGAGCTGGCCGCGACCAGCGACGGCCGGCTGCTCGGCATGAAGGCCGACATCCTGGCCGACATGGGCGCCTACCTGATGATCATCACGCCGGGCGTGCCGCTGCTGGGCGCGTTCATGTACCCGGGCATCTACAAGATGGACGCCTACGACTTCCACTGCACGGGCGTCTTCACCACCCGGACTCCGACCGACGCCTACCGCGGCGCGGGCCGTCCCGAGGCGACCTTCGCCATCGAGCGGACCATGGACGAGCTCGCCGCCGAGCTCGGCCTGGACCCGCTGGAGCTGCGCCGCCGCAACTGGATCCGACACGAGGAGTTCCCGTTCACCACCGTCGCGGGCCTCACCTACGACAGCGGGAACTACGCGGCGGCAACCGACCGCGCCGTCGCGCTCTTCGGCTACCAGGACCTGCGCGCCGAGCAGCGGGCCCGCCACGCCAACGCCGACCCGGTGCGGCTCGGCATCGGGATCTCCACCTACACCGAGATGTGCGGCCTGGCCCCGAGCCGGATCCTCGGCTCGCTGCGCTACGCGGCGGGCGGCTGGGAGGCGGCGTCGATCCGGGTGCTGGCGACGGGCAAGGTCGAGGTGATCACCGGCACCAGCCCGCACGGCCAGGGCCATGTGACGGCGTGGAGCCAGATCGCCGCCGACGCGCTCGGCGTGCCGTTCGAGGACGTCGAGGTGATGCACGGCGACACCCGCGTCGCGCCGCAGGGCATGGACACCTACGGCTCGCGCTCGCTGGTGGTCGGCGGCATCGCGGTGCACGAGGCGGCGCTCAAGGTCGTCGCCAAGGCGCGGAAGCTGGCGGCGCACCTGCTGGAGGCGAGCGAGGACGACCTCGACTTCGCCGACGGCGTCTTCACGGTGCGCGGCTCGCCCGAGGCGAGCAAGACAATCCAGGAGATCGCCTTCGCGGCGTTCGCCGCGCACGACATGCCGGAGGGCATGGAGCCGACGCTCAACGCGGAGCACCTGGTCGACCCGGAGAACTTCTCCTACCCGCACGGCACCCACCTCTGCGCGGTCGAGGTCGACACGGAGACGGGCGCGGTCGCGATCCGCTCCTACGTCTGCGTCGACGACGTCGGACGGGTCGTCAACCCGATGATCGTCGAAGGCCAGGTGCACGGCGGCGTCGCGCAGGGCATCGCGCAGGCGCTGTACGAGGAGGCGGTGTACGACGAGGCGGGCAACCTGGTCTCCGGCACCATGGCCGACTACCTGGTCCCGGCCGCGCCGGACCTGCCCGACCTTGTCACCGACCGGACCGAGACCCCGTCGACCTCCAACCCGCTCGGCGTCAAGGGCGTCGGTGAGGCGGGCACCATCGCCTCCACCCCGGCGGTGGTCAACGCGATCATGGACGCGCTGCGCCCGCTCGGCGTCCACGACGTGCGGATGCCCTGCACGCCGGAGCGCATCTGGCGGGCCGTCAGGGACGCCGCCCACGACAAGGCGGAGAACTCCCGGAAGGGGGACGCGTCGTGATCCCCGCGAAGTTCGACTACGCCCGCCCGCAGAGCGCGGAGGAGGCCGTCCAGGTCCTGGCCGAAGCCGGGCCGGAGGCGAAGGTGCTGGCCGGGGGCCAGAGCCTGATGCCGATGCTGCGGCTGCGGCTCTCCTTCCCCGAACTCCTCGTCGACGTCGGCGGCGTCGAGTCGCTGCGTGGCGTCCGCGAGCAGGGCCGGGAGCTGATCGTCGGCGCCATGACGACGCATCACGACGTCATTCGCGACCCGCGCGTGCGGATGCACGCCGGGCTGCTGGCCCAGGCCGCCGCGACCGTCGCCGATCCGGCGGTGCGCCACCGCGGCACCCTGGGCGGCTCGCTCGCCCACGCGGACCCGGCCGGGGACCTCCCTGCGGTCTGCCTGGCGCTGGACGCGACCATGGTCGCGCTCGGCCCGCAGGGCTACCGCTCCGTCCCGGCGGCGGACTTCTTCGTCGACTACCTCCAGACGGCCCTGCGGTCCGACGAGTTGCTGATCGAGATCCGCCTCCCGATGCTGGGCGACTGGGGCTTCCACTACGAGAAGTTCCACCGCACCGCGCAGGCGTGGGCGGTGGTCGGCGTCGCGGCGGCGGTGCGCCGTGAACGGGACGGCGGCGGGATCGCCGAGGCGCGGATCGGCCTGGTCAACATGGGCCCACGGCCGATGCGCGCGCACCTGACCGAGACGGCGCTCGCGGGCGCCGACGCGACCGAGGAGGCGATCGGGCGCGCCGCGACCATGGCCGCCGAGGGCGCGCATCCGCCGACGGACCTGTCCGGCTCCGCCGAGTACCGCGAGCACCTCACCCGCGTCCTGACCCGCCGCGCCGTCCTGGCCGCCACCGGCGCCGCCGCAGCGGGCGCGGTCTGAGGAGGGCGCACGGGATGATGGAGCCAGCATCCGAGCGGCGAGCTGAGGCGCAGCGCAGCGGAGCGGAAGCGGAGCGCGACAAAGGGCCCGAGCGGACGGAGCCGGAGAGTCCGCAGGCGATGCGGTCCCGGCTGGAGGAGACCGGCTACCTCGTGGACGAGGGCCTGGCCGTCGCCTGCTTCCTCGCCGTGCGGCTGCACCGGCCGGTCTTCTGCGAGGGTGACGCCGGGACCGGCAAGACCGCCCTGGCGTCCGCCCTCGCCCAGGCCCTCGACGCGCCGCTGATCCGACTCCAGTGCTACGAGGGCATCGACGCCGCCCAGGCGCTCTACGACTGGGACTTCCCACGGCAGTTGCTGCACCTCAAGGTCGCCGAGGCGGGCGGCGCGGCCGGCGCTCCCGATGCCGAACTGTTGGAGGACCAGCTCTACAGCCCGCGTTTCCTCATCGCCCGTCCGCTGCTGCGCGCGCTGACGACCTGGCCGTCGGTGCTGCTGGTCGACGAGATCGACCGCGCGGACGAGGAGTTCGAGGCACTGCTGCTGGAGCTGCTGTCGGAATGGACGGTGACCGTCCCGGAGTTGGGCACGCTGCGCGGCGAACGGCCTCCCGTCGTGGTGCTGACGTCCAACCGCACGCGCGAGGTCCACGACGCGCTCAAGCGGCGCTGCCTTTACCACTGGTTCGACCACCCGGACTTCGCCCGCGAGGTCGCCATCGTCCGGCGACGGCTGCCGGAGGTGACGGAACGCCTGGCGGTCGAAGTCACGCACGCCGTACGGGCATTGCGCGCCCGCGACCTGCTCAAGCCGCCGGGCGTGGCGGAGACGTTGGACTGGGCGGAGGCGCTGCACGCACTCGGCGCGACGGCGTTGGACGCGGAGTCGGCGACGGCGACGCTGGGCGCGGTCCTCAAGTACCACGAGGACATCGAGCAGGCGCGCAGCCTCGACCTGACGGCGCTGCTCGCGGGCGCGGCGTCCGGCGGTGCGCCGTGACCTGCCCGGTCGCGACGGTCGACGCACCGCCGTCTCCCGGCCTCCCCGCCGAGTTCACCGCCTGCGCCGCGACCTCCGCCGTCGTCGGGTTCGTCCGGACGCTGCGCGCGGCCGGGGTGGACGTCGCCCCGGGGCAGGTGCGCGGGTTCCTGAGTGCGCTGGACGTCCTCGGACCGGCGCTGCGACGGGACGTGTACTGGGCGGGACGGCTCACCCTCTGCGGTGACCGGGACGACCTCGACCGCTACGACCGCGTCTTCTCCGCGTACTTCGGTGTTCGCGCACGCGGCGTGGACGGCCGACGTCCGCTGCCGCTGCGGCCACGGCCGCGCCTGTCCGTCGGCGTCGAACCGACCGGCGACGGTGAGCCCTCGCCTGCCGTCGACCGGCCGCTGGCCGCGCTGGCCAGTTCGGCGGAGGTGCTGCGGCACCGGGACATCGCGGCGACGACCGACGCCGAGCGCGCCCAACTCCGCCGCCTGCTCGCCGCCCTGGCCCTCGACGGCGAGACCCGCCGCACCGCGCGCCGCCGCCCGTCCCGGCGCACTCGCGGTGAGGTGGACGTCCGCCGCACCATGCGTGACCTGCTGCGCCACGGCGGCGAACCGGTCCGCCTGCTGCGCCGCACCCGCGTGCGCACACCGCGCCGCGTGGTGCTGTTGGTCGACGTCAGCGGGTCGATGGCCCCCTACGCCGACGCGCTGCTGCGCTTCGCCCACGCCGCTCGCACCGCCGCTCGCACCGCCGGGCCCGCGGCTTCAGCTACCGAGGTGTTCACCCTCGGCACCCGACTCACCCGCGTCACCAGCCACCTGACACACCGTCAACCCGAGCTGGCCATGGCCACGCTGAGCCGCGCCGTGCCGGACTGGAGCGGCGGGACGCGGCTCGGCGAGACGCTGCAGGCGTTCCTGGGCGGCTGGGGCCGGCGCGGCATGGCCCGGGGGGCGGTGGTGGTCCTGCTCTCCGACGGCTGGGAGCGCGGCGACCCGGCCGTCCTGGCGACGCAGATGCAGCGGCTGCACCGGCTCGCACACCGGGTCGTCTGGGCCAACCCCCGCAAGGGACAGCCGGGTTACGCGCCGCTGGCGGCGGGCATGGCGGCGGCGCTGCCGAGCGTGGACGTCTTCGTCGAGGGGCACAGCCTCGCGGCCCTTACGCACCTGGCCGCCGTGGTGAGAGGAGCGGCTGATGCGTGAGATCCTGCCCGCGCTGCGGCGCTGGTACGCGGCGGGCGCGGAGTTCGGTCTGGCCACGGTCGTCGGGGTGACTCGCAGCGCGCCCCGCGCGCCGGGCGCGGCGATGGCGGTCGGACCGGGCGACGAGGTCGTCGGCAGCGTCTCGGGCGGCTGCGTCGAGGGCGCGGTCTTCGAGCTGGCCCAGGAGGTCGTCCGCACCGGCCGGGCCCGGCTTGCGACCTTCGGCTACAGCGACGACGACGCCTTCGCCGTCGGGCTGACCTGCGGCGGTGAGATCACCCTCCTGGTCCGGCCGGTCTCGGCCGCGCTGGACCCCGCGTTCGGCGCGGTGGCCGAGTCCGTGGCCGAGCAACGGCCGGTCGCGTTGGCAACCGTGCTGGCAGCGCCCGACGACACCACTGTCGGCTCGGTCCTCGCCGTCTGGCCCGACCGCGTCGAGGGGTCGCTGGGTGCAGGGCCACTGGGCGCGGAGGGACTGGACGCCGCCGTCACCGCCGACGCGCGCGGCGAGCTGGCGCAGGGCGTCACCGCGCAGCGCCACTACGGCCCGAACGGCGAGCGCCGGATGGATCAGGTGACCGTCTTCCTCGAGTCGTTCGCTCCCCCGCCGCGGCTGCTGGTCTTCGGTGCGATCGACTTCGCCGCCGCCGTCGCCGACCTCGGGGCCTTTCTCGGCTACCGGGTGACGGTCTGCGACGCCCGCCCGGTCTTCGCCACCGCGCGTCGGTTCCCGCCGCAGGTCGAGGTGGTCGTCGACTGGCCGCACCGCTACCTGGCGTCGATCGCGGAGACGGAGGTGAGCCGGTCGACCGCCATCTGCGTGCTCACCCACGACCCGAAGTTCGACGTCCCGCTGCTGGAGGTCGCGCTGCGCACGCCCGCCGCGTACATCGGCGTCATGGGCAGCCGCCGCACCCACGAGGACCGGCTCGCACGACTGCGCGACGCCGGCGTCGACGACGCCGCACTGGCCCGGCTGCGCGCGCCCATCGGCCTGGACCTGGGCGCGCGGACGCCCGAGGAGGTGGCGGTCTCGATCGCGGCGGAGATCGTCTCCACCCGCTGGGGCGGCACCGGCACCGCGCTCTCCGCCACGACCGGCGCCGTCCACGGCCCGGCCCCGCACGCGCAACCGCCCGCGAACGCGCCGACCAGCGCGAGGAGTTGAACATGCAGCTGCACCACGTGACAACCGTCCCCGCCCCCACGGACGAGGTGTGGCGCGCGCTCGGCGAGATCGAGGACCTTGCGCCGTGCCTGCCCGGAGCAGCCGTCGACCATGTGGACCGTGCTGATCACGACACCGTCTACGGCTCGATGACGGTCAAGGTCGGCCCGATCACCGTCGCCTACCGGGGCCGCGCCGTCGTCGACGAACGCGACGACGCGCACCACCGCATGCTCGTCCACGCCTCCGGTCGCGAACAGCGCGGCGCGGGAACGGCGCAGGCGACACTGGTGGTCGCGGTCCACGAACAGTCACCGGGCACGACGGAGCTGGACGTCGATACCGACCTGACCATCACCGGCCGCCCGGCCCAGTTCGGACGCGGCGTCATGGCCGACATCGGCGACCGCGTCATCGCCGAGTTCGCCGACCGGCTCTCGGCCCAACTCGCCTCGGCCACAGCCGCTCCCGCTGCCGTTCCAGCAACCGAGGAGGCACCGGCCGCCACGACCGAAGCCAAGGTAGCGGCTGAGGTCGAAGCCGACGCCACCGTCGAGAACGAAGCCGAGCCCGCGCCGCCGCCCAAGCTCGGCAGCGACGACGCCCTCGATCTCGGCCCGATCCTGCTCCCCGTCGTGCGCCGCGCGGCCCTGCTCGCGGCGTTCGCGTTGGCGCTGGCGATCGCGGAGCGTCAGCTGCGCCGCGCAATCGCGCGCAGGCGGCGCTGACCGCCGTTGACGGCCGTTGGCGGCCGTTGAGTTGACGACAGGCCCTACACCCGATCCAGCCAGCGCAGGGCGAACCAGAGCTCCATACGGGTCTGCGGGTCGTCCAGGTCCGAGTCGAGAAGCGCGGCGACACGCGTGACGCGCTGGCGGACGGTGTTGCGGTGGACCCCGAGAGCCGCCGCCGTGCGGTCCCAACTGCCGTGCGCGGACAGCCAACCGTGCAGGGTCTCCACAAGGACGTCGGCTCCCGGCGGCCCGGCCGTCAGCAAGGGGGCGAGTAGGTGCCGGGCCTGCGCCCGGGCCTCGTCGGGGTCGACCAGCGAGTGCACGCCGTTCTGCGCTCGGGGGTGCCGAACCGTCCGGCGGTCGGTGGCCAGCGCGCGGTGGAGGGCGCGCTCGGCCTGCGCAGCCGCCGCGCGCAGGTCCCCGGTCCCGGCCGGTGCGCTCACGCCGAGGGTCCAACCGAGCCGGACAGCGTCGGGGAAGTCCTCGAAGACCTCCGCCTCGCCGGTCGGCATGCGGTCCTCCGCCGTTGTCGGCAACGGGATCACCGCGCGCAGGGTGTCGCCGTCGACCTCCAGGCAGGCCGTGCCCAGCGCCGTCCCGAGCGCCGCCAGGTGGACGCGCGCCGACCGCGCCGAGCCGTCCGCCCGCGCGGCGGACCTGCGTCCCGCCACCACCGACCAGCGTGCCGCCGATGCGTCGCCCGACGGATGAAGCAGCGCGGCGAGTTCCCCCGGTCCGGCTCCCAGCAGGGCACGCAACAGGGCACCGGCCGTGGGTGCGTCGGCGCCGAGTGCGTGCCGGGGACCGGTCAGCAGGGAGAGCAGCACGACGCCCATCCCGGCGACGGACCGGTCCACCGAGGTCTGGCGTCCTGCGGTGACCAGCGCCAACTGGAGCGCGCCGCTGCTCTCGCCGCCCGGCACGGTGTGCAGGATGAGCTGCGCCTCGCCCACGTGCTCGACGGCCGCCTCGGGGACCCGGCCCCCGGCCGCGCGGAGGCGTCCCCGCTCACGGGCGAGGGCGAGCAGGCGTTGCCGCGCGCTGTCGGCGGGGTGCGAGCCACAGGCGACGAGCTCGTGCCCGTCGCCGTCGAGCAGCGCCGTCCATGCTCCGAGGTGCCCGGCCAACTGCCGCAGCACCGACTCGACGGCGTCGGGTCGCGACGCGGCAGCGGCCAGGTCGGACTGGGCGCGCGACATCCGGCGCAGCTCCCGGCTGCGGGCCTCGGCCATGGCGAGGTGCACCACGCGGGACACCGCGACGAAGGGCGTCTCGGGCGGCACCAGCAACAGTGGCAGGCCCCAGTGGGCGCAGGCGGCGAGCAGTTCCGGGGGCACCTCGTCGTGGACAGGCGCGAGGCCGAAGCCGAGGGCCGCCACTCCCGCGCGGACCAGGCGCTCCACGTAGGCGTCCAACTCGGCGTGCCCGGTGCCGAGATGGCGTCCGGCGGTCAGCAGCAGCTCCCCGCCGAGCAGGTACCGGCTGGGATCCTCCCACTCCGAGGTGTGCACCATCGCGACCTCGCGGTCCTCGACCGGCCCGGCCACCTGGCGCACGCCGAGCCCGGCGTCGGACAGGACGACGTCCAGCGGGACCGCCGTCAGTCCGGCGAACGCCGGGGAATCAGCCGGGGGATGCGCGGGCATGCCATGCCCCTTCCGGGTCGAGGTCGCGTTCCGGGTCGCATTCGCGGGCGAACCTGGTCGAGGGCGAACCTGTGTGCAGACCGTCCAGCAGAGCTTGCGGGAATGGAGGAAACCTACACTTCCAGGCTGCTCGGCGGCAGCCCTAGGTTCTTCCGCAGACCCCCAACTCCCCCACAGCTGGACCGCCACCCCCGGGCGGTCGGATCGGAGGCCTGCATGGCTGTCGACTACGTGGTGATCGTCGCCTATCTGGTCGGAATCGTCGGCGTCGGCTGGTGGGGCGGACGCCGCGCCCGTTCCAGGAGCGACTTCCTGGTGGCCGGACGCCGCCTCGGCCCGACCATGTACACCGGGACGATGGCCGCCGTCGTCCTCGGCGGCGCCTCCACCATCGGCGGCGTCCGCCTCGGCTACACCTACGGGATCTCCGGCGCGTGGATGGTCTTCGCCATCGGCCTCGGTCTGCTCGCCCTGAGCGTCTTCTTCTCCGGCCGGATAGCCCGGCTGAAGGTCTACACCGTCGCCGAGATGCTGTCGCTGCGCTACGGCGACGCGGCCAGCGTGATCTCCGGCGTGGTGATGTGGATGTACACGCTGATGCTCGCGGTGACCTCCACCATCGCCTACGCCAGCGTCTTCGACGTGCTCTTCGACATCCCGCGCTGGGCCGCCATCGTCATCGGCGGCGCGATCGTCGTGGGCTACTCGGCCCTCGGCGGCATGTGGTCGATCACCCTGACGGACATGGTGCAGTTCGTCGTCAAGAGCGTCGGCGTGCTGCTGCTCCTGCTGCCACTGGCCGTGATCAAGGCGGGCGGATTCGGCCGGATGGAGGCGCGGCTGCCGCACGGGTTCTTCTCCCCCACCTCGATCGGCGGGCAGACGATCTTCACCTACGTGCTGATCTACACCTTCGGCATGCTGATCGGCCAGGACATCTGGCAGCGCGTGTTCACCGCCCGCAGTGACAGGGTCGCCGCCTTCGGCGGCACGGTGGCGGGCGTCTACTGCCTCGTCTACGCACTCGCCGGGGCGGTGATCGGGACCGCGACCAGGGCGCTCTATCCCACCCTGCCCGGCGCGGACAGCGCGTTCGCGACCATCGTCAAGAACGCCCTGCCGCCCGGGGTCAAGGGCCTGGTTCTGGCCGCGGCGCTGTCGGCGATGATGTCGACCGCGAGCGGTGCGCTGATCGCCTCCGCGACCGTGGCCGAGAACGACATCTGGCGCCGCGTCAGCCGACGCCGGAACGCCCTCTCGACGGACGGAACGGCCGTCGCCGAGCGGGACGAGGTGCGGTCCAACCGCATCTTCATCCTCGTCCTCGGCGTCGCCGCGACCGTCGTCGCCTGCCTGCTCAGCGATGTCGTCTCCGCCCTGACCGTCGCCTACAACCTGCTGGTCGGCGGCCTGCTGGTGCCCATCCTCGGCGGGCTGGTGTGGCGGCGCGGCAACCTCCAGGGAGCGCTCGCGTCCATCATCGTGGGCGGGTGCACGGTGATCGTGCTGATGGTCACCAAGGGAGTGCTCGCGAACGAGCCGATCTACTACGGCCTCGGCATCAGTCTCCTCGCCTACGTCGTGGTCAGCCTGCTGACGCCGGCTCCGGACGCGGCCAGGCTGGATGCCTGGCGGCGCAGGATCGCCGGTGAGACCACCTCGGTGGACCCGACAACGGCCGCGGACGGCCGACCGGCCGCAGCATCTGCCGCCTGACCGGCCGCACACACCACGCAAGCTGATCGAAAGGAACCTGAGTGAACACCACCGGACCGCGCGGCAACGCCACCCCGTCGCGCGCCGCGCGCTTCGGCGGCGACCTGGTGGTCGAGTCCCTGACCGCGCTCGGCGCGGACAGTGTGCTCGGCCTGCCGGGACAGCACGCCCTCGGCCTCTTCGACGCCCTCGGCCGCAGCCGACTGCGCTACCTGGGCCTGCGGGTCGAGAACAACGCCGGTTTCGCCGCAGACGGCTTCGCCCGGCTCCGTGGCACCGTGGCACCACTGCTGCTCTCCACCGGGCCGGGCGCGCTGACCTCGCTGGCGGCGCTGCAGGAGGCGGCCGCCGCGTCCGTTCCGGTGCTGGCGATCAGCAGCCAGATCCCCTCGGCCGGGCTCGGCGGCCGACGCTGCGGCTACCTGCACGAACTCGTCGACCAGCAGGCGAGCTTCCGGGACGTGGTGAAGTCCGTCCACACCCCGCGCAGCGCGTCGCAGATCCCTTCCGCGATCGCGGCGGCGTGGGAGTCGGCGCTGACCGTGCCGTACGGCCCGGTCTGGGTGGAGATCCCTCAGGACGTGCTGCTCGCGCCGACCGAGGTACCGCCGGTGCGCGACCTGCGTGCCGAGCCCCGGGCCGTGCAGCCGCGTGCCGAGCTGGTCGCCGAGGCTGCCGCGCTGCTCGCGGCGTCCGAGCGGCCCGCGATCCTCGCCGGTGGCGGCGTGGTGAGGGCCGAGGGCGGCGAACAGCTGCGGGAGCTCGCGGAGTTGCTGCGCGCGCCGGTCGCCTGCACGTTCGGCGGCAAGGGCGCGTTCCCGTGGGAGCACCCGCTCTCGCTGCAGTCCTGGCTTGAGGACCGGCACACCACCGAGTTGCTGGAGGACGCGGACGTGCTGCTGGTCGTCGGCTCCGGGCTCGGCGAACTGTCCACCAACTACCGCACCTTCGCCCCGCGCGGCCGGATCGTCCAGATCGAGGCCGACGCGGGCAAGCTGGAGTCCAACCATCCGGCCTTCGGCATCCACGCGGACGCCGCCCTCGCACTGTCGGCCCTCTGCCGCGCGGTCGCGCAACGCCCCACCGACGGCCGCGCGGAGGCGCGGGCGGCCGGGCTGCTCAAGCAGGTGCGCGAGCGGATCGACGGCCAGGGGCTGGAGTTGGAGCAGCAGATCCTGGCCGCCGTACGCGACGCGCTGCCGGACGAGGCCCCGGTGTTCTTCGACATGACGATCCTCGGCTACTGGGCCTGGTCGGCCTGGGACGCGCGGCGCCCCAGCGCCATGCAGTCCGCCCAGGGCGCGGGCGGTCTCGGCTACGCGTACCCGGCCGCGCTCGGTGCGGCCTGGGCGCTCAACCCGGTCCCGGCCCGGTCACCGCAGCGTCCCGTCCTGGCCGTCTCGGGCGACGGCGGCGCGATGTACTCCCTCGCCGAGTTGGCCACCGCGCGCCAGCACGACCTCCCCGTGACCTGGCTGATCGTGGACGACGGCGGCTACGGCATCCTGCGCGAGTACATGACCGACTCCTTCGGTGCCGCAGTCGGGACCGAGCTCGCCCGCCCGGACTTCGTCCGCCTGGCCGAGTCCTTCGGTGTCCCGGCCGTCGCCACCACCCCGGAGCGCCTGGCCAAGGACCTCGCCGCAGCCCTGGCCGCGCCCGGCCCGTCCGTGGTGGTCCTCCCCGCCACGCTGCGGATGTTCGCGCCGACGCACCTGGACGAGCCGGACTGCTGAGCGTCGTCCGACGCGCCGCGGTGATCGGGGTGATCAGGCAAGTGAGCCGGAGGAGCCGGCCTGCGCCTGGTCCCCGACGGCCGAACGGCTCCCGCCGTAGGAGGCGACCAGCGCGTCCGCGACAGCCGACGCGTCCGCATCGGCCACGTCAGCCGGGTACTCCGGCAGCAGGTCGTCCCAGACCGGCAGCCACGACCCGAACAGCTGTGCCTGTCCCTCGGGCCTGGCGAAGAACCAGATGTGCAGGTGCGCGGCGCCGTCCCCGATCCGGTAGACGTGCGCCCGCGAGATGTGCGGCAGCGCCTGGATGTGCCGGACGACGTGCGTGGTGAGCACCCCGAGTTCGGCGGCCAGTTCGTCGGAGAGCTCCGCCATGTCGCAGTGCTCGCGCGGGTACAGCATCAGCACCAGCGGCACACCGACGCCCGGGATCCTGGCCAGCCGCCAACGCTCGTTGAACCAGATCCCCTCGTCCCGGGCGCGGCAGTCGCCGCAGTCGGCCGGGTCCTCGCCGTGCCGGTCCGGCTCGGGCAGAACCGGCGGGCGCAGCGGCGAGACCCGCAGCCCGTCCTGCTCGAACGGGCTGATGCCCCAACCGGTCATCCGTGCCAGGGGAAGCCGGCCCTCGTCGTCAGCGGCGGCACGGGCGCGGTCGTAGAACTCTTCGGGTCTCAAAGCCATGATCGGGAGAGTAGCGTCGATCAGTCGTGTGCGGTCTGCATATCGGACTGATCACTCGCATGGCCCGAGCCTGCGCTGCGACCGCGCACCAGCGGCAGGAAGACCTCGTCGACGATCTCCACCAGCACCTCGTCCGGCACGGCCGGGACGCCGCGCGTCACGTACTCGTTGCGCAGCAGCGCCGTCGGCGCACCGGCGACCCGTGGATGGAGCGCCTCCGGGGCTGCCTCGCCGCGCGCGACGGCGCGGCCGAGGACCGTGAGCCAGGCGGCGTCGAGCCCACCCAAGCTCCCGTCACCACTGCTGCTGCTCGCCGACGGATCGCGCAGCTCGGCGAGGAGTTCAGGGACGCCGCCGGCGGCGGCGATCAGCCCGCGCAGGATCTCGCCGTAGGGCGAGGACCAGGTGGTGTTCGCGCGGCGCAGCAGCTCAAGCGCGTCGCCGCGCAGCGTTCCGGTGTCGGGCAGAACCGGCTCGGCCGCGGCGAGGCGACGGTAGGCGGCGACGCCCAGGGCGACGCGGTTGGGCCAACGGCGGTAGAGGGCGTTCTTGTTGGTACCGGCACGGCGGGCGACCTCGTCCATGGTCAGCCCGGCGACCCCGGACTCGGTCAGCACCTCCGCCGCCGCCTGCAGGATCGCCTCCTCCAGCTCCGCCCCACGCCGCCGCGTCGCGCGGTCTCCCTCGCTCACTCCCGCGTCCCTTCCGCCGTTCCTACGGCACGGATCGTACGCCGACACCCGCTTCGGTTTAGAGTACGGTACGTACCGTACCTATTCCCCGAGGGCAGGACTTCCGCATGCGCGCGTTCGGCATCAACTACGACACCGGCTTCACCAGCGCCGGAACGACTACCCACGAACCCTTCGACGAGGCCGTCGTCGGCCGAGAGATGCGGATCATCCGCGACGAGCTGCGCTGCGACGCCGTCCGCATCACCGGCGGCGACCGCGACCGCCTGGAGATCGCCGCCCGCCACGCCGCCCGTGCGGGGCTGGAGGTCTGGTACTGCCCCTTCACCAACGGCCTCACCCAGGCCGAGCTGCTCGACTTCCTCACGGACAGCGCCGAACGCGCCGAGAAGCTCCGCCTCGACGGCGCGGACGTCGTCTTCCTCACCGGCTCGGAGATCTCCCTCTTCACCGACGGCTTCCTGCCCGGCGACACCTTCTCCGAGCGCGCGGGCGTCCTCGCCGACCCGCAGCAACTGCGCACCAGACTGGGCACGTTGCCCGCGCTCGTCAACACCTTCCTGCGCGAGGCCGTCGACGCCGTGCGGGCCCGCTTCGGCGGGCGGATCGGCTACGCGTCGCTGCCCTTCGAGGGCGTGGACTGGACCCCGTTCGACATCGTCGCCTCCGACGCCGGCTACCGCGACGCCCACAACGCCGACCAGCTCGACCGCGGCATCCGCGCCCTCTGCTCCCACGGAAAGCCCGCCGCTGTCACCGAGTTCGGCTGCGTGACCTACCGCGGCGCGGCCGACGTCGGCTCACGTGGCGACTCCGTGCTCGCCTGGGGGGACGACGCCCGCCCGGTCGGGTTCACCTCCCAGGTCACGCGCGACGAACAGGAGCAGGCGACCTACCTGCTCGAACTCCTCGACACCTTCGACCGATCGGAGCTCGACGCCGCCTTCGTCTACACACTCGCCCGCTACGACCTCCCGCATGCGGAGGACACCCCGGACCGCGACTTCGACCTCGCCTCCTCCGGCGTCGTCAAGGTCCTCCCCGACGGCGGCACCGGCGCCACGTTCCCGGGCGTGCCCTGGGAGCCGAAGGCCGCCTTCCATGCCCTGGCCGAGTACGGCCGTCGGCGCTCCAGCGAGGAAGTGCCCTCGTGATGCGCGACGCCGTGCTCGACCGGGCCGACGCGGTACGCGGCTCTGCCGCCGGTGCGACCCATGGTTGACCGGGCTCACCGACCACCGAGGTGATCAGGGACGGGGTGGCGTGGCGGTGGTCGGTCCGGACGACTTCACGCTGCCGGCGATCGCCGCACTGATCGCCGTCAGGGTGCTGAAGATGATCGCCAGTCCGTTGGCGACACCAGCGCCCCCGTCGAAGCCGAAGACGAACTGAAGGTGAGCGCCGAAGTCCTCACCCTGCAGTGGCGCCACCAGGAGGATCGCCAATATGTAGAGCACGCAGAGCGCGCACAGCGTCCACGCGCCGGCAATCCTGCGGGCGAATGCGAACCCCGCTGGGACCAACAGCACCCCGCCGCCGAGGAGACCGAAGGCCACGTTCTCCAATGCCGGGCTGAACCCGGCATCGGCCGCCCAGTGGGCGCCGAGGAAGTTGTACACCCCGAACCAGACAAGCATGGCGGCGGTGAGCAGCGCCGTACTTCCGGCGATCATCGCTGCCACAGAATTGGCCCTCGCCTTGGGCAGCGCCGGACGCGGGCTCGGCCCGCCACCCCACGGTGCGGGCGCCCCGACGGGAAGGACGCCGGGCCCGGCCGGCGCGAACCCCGGTGCCAACGCGGGTGCCTGCGCGGGCGCGGGCGCGGGCGGCTGACTGTCGACGTGTGTCGGCACGTACGCGGCCCCACCGGTCCGCGCCACCTCCTCCAGCGCCGCCAACGCCTGCGCCGCCCCGACCCGCCGGGCCGGATCCTTCGTCAAAAGCGCCGTAAGGACCGCCCCCAGACCCTCCGCACGCAACGCAGGACGCGGCATCCCGGTCACCACCGCGATACACAACGCCGTGAACGTCTCGGCACTGAACGGCGGCTCCCCCTCCACCGCGCAGTACAACGTCGCCCCCAGCGACCACAAGTCCGTCGCAGGCGTAGGAGGCTGACCCGAAAGCTGCTCAGGCGCCATATACGCCGGCGTACCGATGAGCGTCCCGGTATGGGTCAGCGCCATCGTGGAATCCACCATGTGCGCGATACCGAAGTCAGTGATGACCACCCGATCATCCACCAGCAACACGTTGTCAGGCTTCAGATCACGATGGATGATCCCGGCCGCGTGAGCACGACTCAGCGCGCGCAGCATCGCCGCACCGATCCCCGCGACCCGCCGCACCGGCCCACCACCAACACCACAGAGCACGCCCCCGGCCCACCAGACAGACGATCAGCGCCACCGGTCACCCGGCCGGGACGGGAGCGCGCCGCCGGCAGCTCCTGTTTGAACAGTGGCTACCCTGGGGCGATGTGATCCGACTGCGCACGCACGAGCACCTCCCGGGCCACGCCGCACGACTGAGGTCGCTCGGCTGCGGGAGAGCGAACGGCGCAGAGCAGCCGTGGCTGATGGGCCACCAGATCTGACGGGGGACAACGGGGATGCGCGACGACTCAGAAGCTCTGCATCCGGCCATCCGACGCAGTACGGCGATCCGAGCCGTGCTCGGCGTCGGGCTGTGGCCGGTCGTGCTGGCCGACTCAGAGGTGCGGTGCCTGACGGGCGACTCCTGGAGCTCCACCGTCGATGCGTTGGCCTTCGTCGCACTCGCGACCGTCGCCTACGTGGGACTCGGCATACCCGTCGCCGCCACGGTTCCCCGCTGGGAGCGCTGGGCGGCGACCGCCATGACGGTCGGCCTCGTCGTCGACGTGGCCCTGCGCGCTCCTCGCCTGCGCGACGATCTCGCCCTCGGCAATGCCGTCCTGCCGGCGATGGCCGTGATGCTCGCCGTCGTTGCCCTGGCCGATCGACGGGACCGCCTCGGCGGCCGTTCCTCCACTCTCCACTGGCCTTTGGGGGAAGGGGACTGGCAGATCGTCGAAGGCAACGGCCGACTGCTGAACCACCACTGGACCGTCCCTGCCCAGCGCGGTGCCTTCGACATCGTCGGCCGCGCCCACGACGGGCGGTCCAGCCGCGTGCTGTTCCCGCGACGGCTGGGCGACTACCCGATATACCGCGTCCCTGTCCTCGCCCCGGCCGACGGCACCATCGTCATCACCCGAGACACCTACCCCGACCACCCCACGGCCGGCTCGCATCCGGCGGGCAACCACGTGGTCATCGACACCGGCCAGGAGCGCATCCTGCTCGCCCATCTCGCTCCGGGCTCGGTCAGGCACACCCCCGGGGACCGCGTCCACGCGGGAGAGGAGCTCGGCCTGGTCGGCTCGTCCGGCAACTCCACCGAACCGCACCTGCACATCCACGCCGTCCGCGACGGCGCACCGCTCACCCTCGTCTTCCGCGACGCGCCCGGCGGCCACCGCCGTGGAGCCCGGGTGCGGGTGCAAAACGAAAAGCGAGAGGATCGACCACCTCTCGCCACTCTCAAGATATAGCGCATGGGGGGCCTTGCGGCAAGGCCCCCTCTGTGGCGCACAATCGTCGACCTACCGCCAGTACCTGCGGATATGGGAGTTTCACCCCGTGCGTCCACGCTTGACCGCCGTTGCCACCACCGCCAGCGCCTTCGACCTCCCCGACCGCCTCTCCGCCAAGGCCGACCCGACCCTGATCGCCGCCGACGAGCAGCACTTCGCCGCGATCGCCGAAAGCCTCGACGCGGCGATCGCCGACGTCGCAGGCCGTCTGGACGCTGCCCTCAAGGCCCCCGGCGGGGCCGGGCGGGCCGCGATGGACCGGGACGCGGAGGTCCACCGGCTGACCGGTCGGCTGCGCGCGCTGCGGCGCTTCGGCCTGGACCTCTGTCTCGGGCACATCGTCCCCGCAGACGATGCAGCGGACGCGGAGCCCGTCTACGTCGGACGGCTCGGCCTCACCGACAGCGAGGGCCGTCGGCTGCTGCTCGACTGGCGCTCCCCCGCCGCCGAGCCGTTCTTCGCCGCGACCCACGCCAACCCGATGGGACTGGCCAGCCGCCGTCGCTACCGCTGGACACGCGGCCGGATCACCGACTACTGGGACGAAGTGTTCACCGCCGACGGGCTCGACGGGCGCGCCGCGCTCGACGACCAGTCGGCGTTCATCGCCAGCCTGGGCAGCACCCGTTCGCCGAAGATGCGGGACGTGCTCGCCACCATCCAGGCCGACCAGGACGCGATCATCCGTGCGAGCTCGCGCCGCGCGCTGGTCGTCGACGGCGGTCCGGGTACCGGCAAGACCGTGGTCGCGCTGCACCGCTCCGCGTACCTGCTCTACTCCGACCCGCGCCTGGGTCACCGGCGCGGCGGCGTGCTGTTCGTCGGCCCGCACCAGCCCTACCTGAACTACGTCTCCGACGTCCTCCCCAGCCTCGGCGAAGAGGGCGTGCAGACCTGCACCCTGCGCGACCTGGTCGCCGAGGGCGCCGACGCACCCGCCGAAACCGACCCGGAGGTGGCGCGGCTGAAGTCCTCCGCGGGCATGGTCAAGGGGATCGAGCAGGCCGTCGGCATCTACGAGGAGCCGCCCACCGAGGGCATGACGGTCTCCACGGACTGGGCCGACGTCCGCATCACCCCCGACGACTGGGCGGACGCGTTCCGCGCGCCCACGCCCGGCACGCCGCACAACGAGGCGCGCGACCAGATCTGGGAGGAACTGGCCACCCTCCTCATGGAGAGGCTCGGCATGGTCGACGACCTGGACGGGCCCAGCGTCCCGCCGGAGGCGTTCCGCAGGTCGCTGCTCCGGGACGAGGAGCTGGTCACCACCCTCCACCGCGCCTGGCCGCTGCTCGAACCGACCGACCTGGTCGGCGACCTGTGGACGGTCCCGGCCTATCTGCGACTCTGCGCGCCCTGGCTCAGCCGCGACGAGATCCGGACGCTGCAGCGCGAGGACGCACAGGCCTGGACCGTCTCCGACCTGCCGCTGCTGGACGCCGCGCGCCGACGGCTCGGCGACCCGGAGGCGGAACGCCGCAAGCGGCGGCACGACGCCGTCGTCGCCGCCGAGCGCGCGCGGATGGCCGACGTCATCAAGGACGTGTTGGAGGCCGACGACGACCACGAAGGCGCGGTGACCATGCTGCACGGCCAGGATCTGAAGGACACCCTGGTCGACGAGTCCGCCCTGCCCGCCGCCGACCCGGACCGGCTGGCCGGCACCTTCGCGCACATCGTCGTCGACGAGGCCCAGGAACTGACCGACGCCGAGTGGCAGATGCTGCTGCAGCGCTGCCCGTCGCGCAGCTTCACCATCGTGGGCGACCGGGCGCAGGCCCGGCACGGATTCACCGAGTCGTGGGAGGAACGGCTGGCACGGATCGGGCTCGACCGCGTCGACATCGCCTCGCTGAGCGTCAACTACCGGACCCCGGAGGAGGTCATGACGGAGGCGGAGCCCGTGATCCGCGCCGCACTCCCGGACGCCAACGTGCCGACGTCGGTCCGCAGCAGCGGGATCCCGGTCGCCCACGGAACGGCTGCGGAGCTGGAGTCGGTCCTCGGCACCTGGCTGGCCGCGCACAACGAGGGCGTCGCCTGCGTCATCAGCATGGACGAGCCCACGGCGGCCGAACGACCGCGCGTGCGGTGGTTGACGCCGGAGCTGTCGAAGGGCCTGGAGTTCGACCTCGTCGTCGTGCTCGACCCCGCCTCCTTCGGTGACGGCATCGAGGGGGCGGTCGACCGCTACGTCGCGATGACCCGCGCGACGCAGCAACTCATGATCCTCACCAGCTCCTGATGTGGCGTCATGTCAGTTCACAGAGGCACAGGCCCGTCATATCCGATCTTCGCGTTCAACAAGTGACCCCGACAGCCGGGGACTCATGAGCAGCCGTTTCCAAACGCCCATGTCAGCACGGCATTCGCAACTGGTCCAGACCTTGTGTCGCGCAAACCATTGACGGTGCCATGACTTCAAGAGTTCAATCGTCGGGCCCCGCTCCCCGAGCGAAAGGTCCCCCACATGTCCCTTCCCTGGCACCGGCGCGGCCGAAGTCGACTCTGGCTCCAGGCCGCAGCCACCGTGCTGTGCCAACTCACGCTGGGCGCAGTGGCTCTGGCTCCGGCCTCAGCCGCTGCGGCCCCCGCCGTCACCGTCGGCGCGACCGGCCAGATCACCGGCTACGGCGGCCTGTGTCTGGACGACCGCTCCGCGTCCACCGCCAACCTCAACCCGATCCAGGTCTACACGTGCAACGGCAGCGCCGCGCAGCAGTGGACGGTCGGCTCGGGCAACACCCTTCAGGTGTTGGGCAAGTGTCTGGACGTCAACAGCGGCGGAACCGCCAACGGCACCACCGTGGACCTCTACGACTGCAACGGCACCGGCGCCCAGGTCTGGGAGCCGCAGACCAACGGCTCCCTGCTGAACCCGCAGTCGGGCAGGTGCCTGGACGACACCAACTGGTCCACCACGCCCGGCACCCAGGCCCAGATCTGGGACTGCGGCGGCACCGCCAACCAGCAGTGGACGCTGCCGACCACGAACACGACCAGCAACCCCTTCGGCCCCAACGTGCTGGTCTTCGACCCCTCCGAGTCCGCGGCCACGATCCAGAGCCAACTCGACTCCGTCTACAGCCAGCAGCAGTCGAACCAGTTCGGCAGCAGCCGATACGCCCTGCTGTTCAAGCCGGGCAGCTACAACGTCAATGTCAACGTCGGCTTCTACACCCAGGTCCTCGGGCTCGGAGCGTCGCCCGACGACACCACCATCACCGGCGGCGTCAACGCCGACGCGCAGTGGAACGGCGGCAACGCCACCGAGAACTTCTGGCGCGGGGTGGAGAACCTGGACATCGCGCCCTCGTCCGGCAGCACCAAGTGGGCCGTGTCCCAGGCCTCGCCGATGCGCCGCGTGCACGTCCAGGGCAATGTCGTCCTCGACGACAACGGCGGCTGGTCCAGCGGCGGCTTCTTCGGTGACTCCAAGTTCGACGGCCAGGTCAACTCGGGCTCGCAGCAGCAGTGGCTCTCCCGCAACGACGAGTTCGGCAGTTGGACCGGCTCCAACTGGAACATGGTCTTCGTCGGCGACTCGGGCGCGCCCGCGCAGAGCTTCCCCACCCCGCCCGACACCACCGTCGCCCAGACGCCGACCAGCGTCGAGAAGCCGTATCTGACGGTCGACTCCTCGGGCAACTACAGCGTCTTCGTGCCGTCCCCACGCACCAACTCCACCGGCACCGACTGGAGCAACGGGCAGACGACGCCCGGAACCTCACTGCCCCTCAGCGCCTTCTACATCGCCACCCCGTCCGACACCTCGGCCACCCTGAACGCCGCGCTGGCCGCGGGCAAGAACCTGATCTTCACGCCCGGCGTCTACCAGCTCACCGACACCCTCCAGGTGACCCGCCCCGACACGGTCCTCCTGGGCCTCGGTCTGGCCACGCTGGAGGCCGACAACGGCGTCACCGCCATCTCCACCGCCGACGTCGGCGGCGTCCGGATCGCCGGCCTGATCGTCGACGCGGGCGCCACGAACTCGCCCTCGCTGATGCAGATCGGCCCGGCAGGCGCCTCCGCCGACCACTCCGCCGACCCGAACGTGCTCTCCGACGTCTACTTCCGCGTCGGCGGCGCGGCGGTCGGCAAGGCGAGCCAGACGCTGGTGGTCAACAACAACTCCACCATCGGCGACAACCTGTGGCTCTGGCGCGCGGACCACGGCAACGGCGTGGGCTGGACCTCCAACACCGCCGCCAACGGCCTGGTCGTCAACGGCACCGACGTGACGATGTACGGGCTCGCCGTGGAGCACTACCAGCAGTACCAGGTGCGGTGGAACGCCAACGGCGGCCGGACCTACTTCTACCAGTCCGAGATGCCCTACGACCCGCCGGACCAGGCGAGTTGGATGAACGGCGGCAGCGACGGCTGGGCCTCCTACGAGGTCGCGCCGGGCGTCACCGACCACCAGGCCTACGGCCTGGGCGTCTACTGCTACTTCAACGTCAACCCGAGCGAGGTCGCCGACCACGCCATCGAGGTCCCGGACACCTCGGGCGTCGCGTTGCACGACGCCATGGACGTCTCCCTGGGCGGCACGGGCACGATCGACCACATCGTCAACGGCACGGGCGCGACCGTGAACAGCAGCTCGACGGTCGCGGACCTGACCAGCTATCCCTGATCCGGCTCCGCTCCCTCACCATCGCCTGCCGGGCGTCGGAGTCCGACGCCTCCGACGCCCGGCAGGTCCTCGGATGGGGAGAACGTGTCGAGGCCGCTGAACAGCGGGAGGCGGTACAGGGGCGGCGGCTGGCCGGGCAGGCCCATCCGTTCCCAGGCCAGACAAACGGTGCGGCGGTACAGCTGCCGGGCCCGCAGGAACAGCAGCAGCGCGAGCGGCAACTCCACCAGACACGCGGCGGCCACGCTGCCCCAGACGCCGCGGGTGCCCCAGTCGAGCGTGATGTCGAACCACGCGTCGCACAGGAGCAGGGTCCCGGCGACGACGGAGAGCGGAATGAGCAGCTGCCGCCGCAGCCAGGCCGCCAGGCCGGTACCGGTGAGCGACAGCAGCAAGAGCACGTCGAACCCGACCCACGCGGCCGACCAGTGCCGCGCCTCGAACTGGTCCGGCAGCGAGAACGCCAGGTAGACCGTCCAGGGCACCAGCACGACCACGCACAGCGCCAGGAACCGCAACGCCCGCCGCCGCCTCCGCGCAGCGGTCTCCGACAGCACCGGCCGCAGCCTGCTGCCTCCCGTGCGGGAGGTCCCGGCCGATGCGGAGCACTCTGCCGATGCGGACGTTCCTGCCGATGCGGAGGTCTGCTCGTCCATCGCCCGACTCCCTGCTGTGCGCTGCACCGGGACCGTCCCAGGATACGAAGCCCACGGTCGGAAAAGCGCATGCGGCCGTCCACGACCCGTGCCACGCTCCACCGATGAATCGTGACCGGATCTCCCGACTTGCCCATACTGATCACCCGATCGCCGCTCCGCTCGACGACGATGCGGTGCGCCTGCTGCTGGAACAGGCGGTGCCCCGCGAGGACGTGCGGGTGCTCGACCTCGGCTGCGGGGGCGCGGAGTGGCTGCTGCGTGCGCTCGGCGCGTATCCGCGGCTCCACGCCGAGGGGGTCGACCTCTCCGAGGCGTCGCTGGCGGACGCCCGGGACGCCGCACGCGCGCTCGGCGTGGCGGACCGCCTGGCGCTGCACCACACCGACGCCGCCGATTTCACCGCGACCCAGCCGTTCGACCTGGTGCTGAGCGTGGGCGCCACGCACGCCTTCGGCGGCCTGCTGCCGACGCTGGCGGCGGCGCGCAAGCACCTGGCACCCGGCGGGCGGGTGCTGGTCGGCGACGGCATCTGGGAGAGCGAGCCCTCCCCGGAGGCCGTCGCGATGCTCGGCGACTTCGCCGACCTCGCGACCACCGTGGACCGCGTCGTCGCCGACGGCTGGACCCCCGTGCACGGCCACGTCAGCACCCGTCGCGAACTCGACGCGTACGAGTGGCACTGGACGGGCGCCCTGGCCTCCTGGGCGCTGGAACACCCCGCCGACCCCGACAGCGCCACCGCACTGGCAGCCGCCGCGACCCATCGCGACGAGTGGCTCCGCGTCTACCGCGACTGCTTCGGCTTCGTCTGCCTGGTCCTGCGCCCGACACCCGCGTGACCGCGGCGGCTACCCTCCCGCCGTGGCCGCCGCACATCCGCCGCTCCCGACTGCCTGCCGCACCGCCCCGCACACCGCCCGGCACACCACCCGCGCGCCCGGCGTGATCACGTCCTGACGTTCGCTGCGTGTTCACGTCCGGGTTGCCGGTGACAACTCTTCCGTTTCCAGCGTTGCTTCACGGTTCTAACCACTGTTACTTTTCACTTGTGCTGGAGCGGACATGTCTCTTCGAACTGCCATGGGTGCGCGTAGATCCTCGATCGGCGTCGTCGCCGCCGCGGGTCTGGTGATGGCTGTGGTTTCCGGCTGCGGGTCGAGCACGGGCACGAGTGCGAGCACCGGTGGCAGCGCTGCCGCGTCGGGCGCGCCGGTGCCGCTGGTCGTCTACTCGGCCCAGGGCTACGACTCGGCCATGACCACCGCCTTCCAGAAGGCGACCGGTATCCCCACCAAGCTCGTCGACGACAGCACCGGCCCGCTGCTGGCCCGCGTGCAGGCCGAGCGCGGCAACCCCCAGTGGGGTGTGCTGTGGGTGGACGGCGACGAGGCGTTCGCCTCGATGGACCAGGCGGGCATGCTGGTCAAGGGCTTCGAGCCGAACGTCCAGCTCAACGCCGCCGGTCAGGCCGTCGTCCCGAAGGACCAGAGCTACGTGCCGACCGGTCTGACCGTCACCGCGGCCGTCGTCTACGACGCGTCCAAGACGCCGAACCCGCCGACCAGTTGGCAGGCGCTGCTCACCTCCGCCTGGAAGGGCGAGGTCGGCATGAACGACCCGTCCGTCTCCGGTCCCACCTACCCGTTCGTCGCGGGCATGTTCAACCAGCTCGGCGGTGACAGCCAGGGCCAGGCGTTCTACAGCTCGCTCAAGTCCAACGGTCTGCACATCTACCAGACCAACGGCGACACCCTGCACGCGCTGCAGACCGGCCAGATCAAGGTCGCGCTGATCCAGAGCTCGGCCGGTATCGCCGCCGGGACCAAGGACAAGAACATCAAGACCACCTACCTGCCCAAGGTGACCTCGCTCCCGAGCGTCATCGGCATCGACGCCAAGGTGTCGTCCCAGGAGCAGGCGGAGGCCGAGAAGTTCGCGGACTTCGTGCTCAGCGCCCAGGGCCAGAAGGTCATGCTGAGCGGCGACCCCAACGGCGACTCGCTGTTCTGGCCGATCGTCCAGGGCGTCTCCCCGGAGGCGGCGCTGCCCGCCCTGTCCACGGTGCCGACCCAGGCGATCGACCCGTACACCTGGGGTCCCAAGGAAGGCACCGTCAACACCTGGTTCACCAACACGATCGTCCACTGACCCATGACCGACACCACGCTCGCCCCCGGGCCGCGCACCGCCGTCGGTGCGGCCCGGGTCCCCCGACGCTTCGCGTCGCGCGGCCGTGCCGCCGGTGCGCTGCGGCTGCTGCCGTGGATCGGCTTCGCCGCCGTGCTGCTGCTCCCGGTCGCCGGCTTCCTGCTGGTCGCGATCAGCCCCAAGTCGCTGGGGCAGGGCGACTCCTGGTTCACCCTGTCGTCCTTCCAGCAGGTGCTCTCCGGCTGGACGCTGCACGCGCTGCTGGACTCGCTGCTGGTCGGGCTCGGCGCCGCCGTGCTCGCCACGGTCGTCGCCGTCGCGCTGGCCTGGCTGACGGAGCGCACCACGCTCGCCGGTCAGGGCCTGTGGCGGCTGCTGCTGTGGGCCCTGCTGCTGGCCCCCTCGTACCTCGAATCGCTGGGCTGGACCTGGCTGGTCGAGCAACAGGGCGTGCTGGACCGCATGCTGGGCCACGACCCGGCCGTGCTGCGGTCCGTGGTCTTCGGCCCGGTCGGCGTGATCTGGGTGCTCGCCTCACGCGGGGTGCCGTTCGCGTACCTGGCGATCACGGCCGTCCTGCGCGGTCTCGGCCGTGAGTTCGAGGACGCCGCGCGTACCCACGGCGGCGGTCGGCTGGCCACGGCGCGGGTCATCCTGCCGATGCTGGCGCCCGGCCTGTGGGCCGCGCTGGCGATCGTCTTCGCCGAGTCGATCTCCGACTACGGCGTGGCCGCGACGCTGGCTTCGCAGGGCAACTTCCCGCTGGTCACGGGGGCGATGGAGCAGTCCATCTCGACCTTCCCCGCCGACTTCCCGAGCGCCTCGGCGATGGGGTGGTTGCTGCTGGGGCTGGTCGGGATCGCCCTGCTGGCGCAGCGCCGGTCGATGCGCGGACGCAGCTTCCAGATCCTGTCCGGCCGCACCCGTCCGGCGCGCCGGACGCGGCTCGGGCTCGGCGGTCAGGTCGCGGCGCTCACCGGCGTCGTCGGCTTCTTCCTGGCCGCGGCCGGGGTCCCGGCCTTCGGCGCGGCGGCGGCCTCGCTGCTGCCCTCCGGTGGCCAGGTGTCGCTGTCCGCGCTGGGGCTGGGCAACTTCCGCCATGTGCTGCACTCGGGCGAGTTGATGTCCGCGCTCGGCTACTCGGCGCGCCTGGCCGCGATCACCGCGTGCGCGGCGGTCGTCCTCGGCGCCGTCGCCGGACGGGCGTTGGCCCGCCAGAGCGGCGGACGCGCCGGGCGACTGCTGGACCTGCTGCTGCTCGCCGCGATCGCGCTGCCCAGCGTGCTGCTGGCCAGCGGCTACATCTTCACCTACAACCTGCCCATCGCCTCCAGCCTCGGCATCGACCTGTACGGGACGACGACGCTGCTGGTGCTCGGCTACCTCGCGGGCGCGCTGCCGTCGGCAGCCCGGCTGCTGTCCGGGTCGCTCGGGCAGGTCAGCGACTCGCTGCTGTGGGCGGCCCGCACGCACGGCCGCCGCTCGGCGGCTGCCTGGACCGGAGCGGTTCTGCCGCTGGTCGCGGGCTCGCTGGTGTGGACCTGGCTGATCGCCTTCTGCGGCACCCTGCTGGAGCTGCCGGTCTCCCAACTCCTCGCCCCGCCGGGCGAGGAACCGCTGTCGGTGGCGATCACCCGGCAGCTTCAGGGGTACGACCTGGGTGCGGGTGCGGCGATGACGGTCGTGGTCGTCCTCGGCGCGCTGGTCCTGATCGCCGTCGTCCTCGGCGCGATGCGCCTGTTCCTGCCCGCGGCCCGTCGTCTGGAGGCCCTGTCGTGACCGAGCAACTGCAGGTCGAGAAGCTGAGCAAGTCCTTCGGGTCGACGCGGGTGCTGAACCAGGTCTCCTTCACCGTCGAACCGGGCCGGTTCCTGGTGCTGCTGGGGCCGTCCGGCTCCGGCAAGACCACGCTGCTGCGCTGCCTGGCGGGCATCGAGCGCGCCGACGGCGGCACCGTGCGCTTCGGCGGGCGAGCGCTGGCCGAGGGCAGGGTCCATCTGGCGCCGGACCGCCGGGATCTGGCGATGGTGTTCCAGGACTACGCCCTGTGGCCGCACATGTCCGCCGCCGGGAACGTCGGCTACGCGCTGCGGCGACGCCGGCTGCCCCGTCCGGAGGCGGAGCGCCGGGTGCAGGAGGTCCTCGAACGCGTCGGCCTGGCCGACCACACGGACCGCTATCCGCACCAGCTCTCCGGCGGCCAGCAGCAGCGCGTCGCCCTGGCCCGCGCGCTGGTCGCGAGCCCGGGACTGCTGCTCTTCGACGAGCCGCTCTCCAACCTGGACGCGGACCTGCGCGAGCGGCTGCGCGTGGAGATCTCCACGCTGACCCGCGAGAGCGGTGCCACCGCCGTCTACATCACCCACGACCAGTCCGAGGCCTTCGCGCTGGCCGACGAGGTCGGCATCCTGGAGGCCGGGCGCCTGGTCCAGCTCGCCACGCCGGAGTCCGTCTACCACCGCCCGTCCACCCCGTTCGTCGCCCGCTTCACCGGCCTGGCCGGGGAGTTGACGGGCCGTACGGACGGCCCTGCGCACCAGGACCGCGTCCTGCTGACCACGGAGGCGGGGTCGTTGGTCGCCACCTGCATGGGCCCGTGCGGCGCGGACGGGACGTCCGTCCAGGTCCTGATCCGTCCGGCGGCCGTCACGATCACGGACGCGCCGGACGCCCCGGACGCTTCGGTCGGCGGCGGTGACGGCCTGGCCGGTACGGTCACCGACACGGCGTACCGGGGACGCGGCTACGACCACGTCGTGGAACTCGCCGACGGCTCCCGGCTCACCGGCGTCTTCGACAGACAACCCCATCTGCGCGGCACCCCCGTCCGCGTCACTCTCGACCCGGACGGCTGCTTCGCCTACCCCACGTCGCCCTCGCACTCCGACGGCGACGACTCCCACCTGTTCAACCGCACACCCGTGGAGATCCCATGACCATCCGTCTTCGCTCAGAACTGCACCCTGGAGGTGGCCGATGACGTCGTACGTACTCTTCTTCACCGTCCTGCTCGCCTGTGCGGTGGAGGCCGTCGAGGCGTTGACGATCGTGCTGGCCGCAGGCACCAGCCGGCACTGGGGCTCGGCCTGGCAGGGCACCGTCGCTGCACTGCTGACCCTGGCGGCGACGGTCGCCGTGCTCGGCCCGGCCGTGGGACAGATCCCGTTGGGCGCGCTGCGCCTGGTCGTCGGCGCGCTGCTGCTGGTCTTCGGCCTGCAGTGGCTGCGCAAGGCGGTCATGCGCGGCTCCGGCTACAAGGCGCTCCACGACGAGGAGAAGGCCTTCACCGAGGAGATCGCCGCAGCAGAAGGCGCGGCTGCCGGTGGACGCGGCCGGGTCAAGGACTGGTACGCGTTCACGCTGTCCTTCAAGGGCGTCTTCCTGGAGGGCCTGGAGGTGGCGTTCATCGTCGTCACCTTCGGCGACAACCAGCACGACATCCCGGTGGCCGTGCTCGGCGCGGTCGTCGCCGTGCTCGCCGTGGTCGCCGCCGGCTTCGCGGTCCGCGCGCCGCTCGCCAAGGTCCCCGAGAACACCATGAAGTTCGCCGTCGGGACGATGCTCACCTCGTTCGGCATGTTCTGGGCGGGCGAGGGCACCGGGGCCCACTGGCCCGGTTCGGACACGGCACTGCTGGTCATCGTCCCCGCCGTGGCCCTGCTGGCCATCGGATACACGGCGCTGCTGCGCCGGGCCCAGGCCAACGACCTGGCGGCTGCCGCCTCGTCCGCGTCCGCTTCCACCCCCGCCGACCCGGCACACCCCGAGGGGAGCCTCACATGAGCGTCATCGCCGCCCTCAAGTCCTTCGGGCAGTTCTGGTACGACTTCATCGTCGGCGACGACTGGCGCGTGGCGCTCGGCGTGGCCGTGGCCCTCGCGGCGACGTGGGGCCTGACGCAGTCCGGCGTGAACGCCTGGTGGCTGCTGCCGATCGCCGTCGCCGGACTGCTCGGCCTGTCACTGGCCCGGGTCGTCAAGGCCGCACGGCAGAAGTAGCGGCGCTGGTCGCGCCGCCCGATGTGAACTCGAAGAGGGGGATGACCGCCTGTCAGCGGCCGTCCCCCTCTTCGGCGTAGACGCGCCCGGCGTACTCGTCCAGCACCTGCGCGCACCGCTCCAGCGCGGCCTCGGCCGCCGCCTTGCCGGCGGCGCCGAGTTCGTCGCGCGCCGAGACCTTGGCGAACCAGTTGCGCAGCTTCACCAGGTCCTCGTCGTTCTCCTCCAACTCGGCGTAGGTGAAGTGCTCGGCCCGGTACTCCTTCTCGATCTGCCCGAGGAAGTCCTCGCAGCGGTCGACGATCTCCTCGTACTCGTCGTTGCGCGCCGCGTTGAACTGGTCCTCCATCTCGGCTCCGCCGCCGAGCACGCCCGCGTCCAACAGCGACGCGGTGCCGCCCATCTCGACGATCTCGTTGCGCAGCAGCCGCAGCGCGCGCTCGGACGGGCCTCCGGCCGGCAGCGCGGCCACCGAGTTCTGCAGGTAGATCGCGCCCAGACCCTTGAGCTTCCGCCACACCCCCGCGCGCAACCGTGTCGGCTCCGCCGGGATCTTGTAGACCAGCACCAACCAACGCAGACTCACGGCCTGCCGCTCCGAGGCGCCCAGCCCCACGATCTTCCTCCCGCACCGATCCACTGCCTGCCGCAACAGTACGTGACCTGACCGCACTCCACGCAGTCCGCGCACTCCACGTGCCCGAGCCCACCCATCATGATCACGCCGACCGATGACGGCCGGTTGCAGTCGGGGTGGCGTACGAACCGTGGGCAGATGAACACGGAGCAGCGGCCCGGCCCTCCCCTACCCTGCGGGCCGCGCGGTGCCGGGCGTGGCCCGCAGGGCGTTCGCGGGGCCGGGCGACACTCAACGGCCCGGCCCCACACCCGCGTTCAGCGCACGACGTTGACCGTGACCGGGTCGGACTCGGCATCCAGCCAGGTCTTGCCGCCCGTGGAACTCTGCACTCCCTCCAGCACTCCGCGCAGTTCCAGCACGCCCTGGTGGCCCGCACGGACCCAGCCGTACCCGACCGCGTTCTGCCGCGTCGGGTCGACGATCCGCCCGCACCACACGGTCTGCCAGGTGCCACTGGTGCCGTAGTGCTCCTGGACGCAGAACCGCTGCCATCCGCTGTTGTCGCTGACGCCGGTGCCGTGCACGGTGAACCACTGCCCGACGTGCTGGGCGTGCGGGCTCGCCTGGAAGTCGATGCTGCTCTTCGCCGACGCGCTGCCGATCCCGGCGACCGCGACGGTTCCCGCCATCGCGCCGACGGTGAGCAGTCGGGCAAAGGTCTGGAACACGATGTACCCCCTCAGGTGATCTCGTTGCTGACATCTGCCCTCACGCCCCGCCCGGCCCACCGGTTGCCCAGTCGTGAGGAGTCCGGCCGTTCAGCGGGGGTGCCCCCACCAGCCTGTCGTGCGCACCCCGACCTGTGACGGCCGCCCCGCAGCGGCTGTCACGCTCCGATGAGCCTGCGGGCGTGGGGCGTCCTAGCCTTGAGGAGTGAAGGGCGTATTCGTCGCGACCGCGACGGCCTGCGTCTTGGCCGCCGCCGCGGCGTGCAGCAGCAGTGGACCCTCCCGGTCCGTGAGCACCCCGACCCGCACGGTGACAGCCACGGTCACCCACCAGGCCGCGCCCGCCCCTGCGCCGGCCACCACCGCGTCCACGTACCCGGCTTCGCCCTCGTCCAGGGCCCCGACGCCGGCACCGAGGGTGACCGTCACCACCACCGCGCCTGCGCCTCACCACCCGGCCGCGCCGTCCTCCACCGCGCGAGCCGCAGCACCCACGGCGCCCCCGGCGCCCACGGTGACCGTCACGACGACAGCGACTCCGCGCCCGCCACCCGCGCCCCCAGCACCTCCGACGTCGACCGCCCCGGCCACGTCCACTCCGGCCACGTCCAGTCCGCCGCTGACCAACGCCTCGGCCGTGGTCGAGCAGTACTACCAGGACCTCACCGACCACGACTACGCCGCCGCCTGGGCCCTCGGCGGCAGGAACATCGCAGGCGAAAGCTACGCGCAGTACGTCGCCGGCTTCGCCGACACCGCGTCGATCAGCCTCGGCACGGTCAGCGACTTCGGCGCCTCCCAGGTCCACGCCGTGCTCTACGCGACCCAGACCGACGGCACGCTCCAGGTCTACGAGGGGACGTACACCGTCACCAACGGCCAGCTGGTGGGCGCGTCCATCCGACGCATCCAGTGACGCGTCAGCTCTCACGACGCCGCACTCCACGCCGCGCGCATCCCGGGCGCCGAGCAGCTCACCTCGGCCACTGACGCTGTTTGTCAGTGGGGCGTCCTAGCGTGGGTGGGGACACAGGATCCGCGACGAGAGACGAGGGCTTCCCATGACCACCCTGCCCGACCGCCCGAACAGCGCTCTGCTGATCATCGACGTCCAGAACGGCGTGGTCGAGCGGGTCCACGACCGTGAGCGTGTGATTGCGAACATCGACACTCTCGTCGGGAAGGCCCGCGCGGAGAACGTGCCGGTGGTCTGGGTGCAGCACTCCGACGGCGACCTCGAGCGCGGCAGCGAGGCCTGGCACTACGTGCCCGAGCTGGTCCGGCTGGCCGAGGAGCCGCTCGTCCACAAGTCCCACGGCGACGCGTTCGAGGAGACCGACCTGGAGGCGCAGCTCGCCGCGCGCGGGGTGGGCCGGCTCGTGGTCACCGGTGCCCAGACGGACGCGTGCGTCCGCTGCACCCTCCACGGGGCCATGGTCCGCGGCTACGACGCCACACTAGTCGGCGACGCCCACACGACCGAGGACCACTCCGCCTACGGCGCCCCCTCCCCGGCCCAGGTGATCGCGCACACCAACCTGTACTGGCAGTACCAGAGCGCTCCCGGTCGCCAGGGCGGGACTGTCGACACGGAGAAGGTCAGCTTCGACTGAGCACATCGGTTGAGCACATCAGCGGCGTCATGGGGCACTCCTGCTGCTGCGCCGAGTCCAGTTGACGCCTGGTCACGGACGCGACGCGGGCGCACGGGGCCGGGCGCGCGGATTCACCCGTCCGAACAGGTGACCTCTCGGCCGGGCAGCCACGTCCAGACGCGTCCACCAGGCAAGAGTGGTTCGCGTACAGCCCGTGCTCCGGGCCTGTGTTCGAGCGGAGGAGACCTCACAGATGCGCGTTCCCGTTCGCCTCGTAGCAGCGCTGCTGCCCCTCGCTGCCCTGATCGCCCCTTGTTCCGCGCAGGCGGTGGCCCACCCGGTGGCCGCCGACCACACCGCGGGCGTCCGCGGCGGGAGCCCGGACTCCGCGGCCCACCGGGTGGCCGACTTCTACGGCGCCTACGTCGACGCCGTCTCCGACGGCACGGACAGCCTCGGCCACGAACTCCGCAGCCACTACCTCACCCGCGACTTCCAGCACCGGCTGACCGTCTGGGAGGAGGCCAACCACGCCGACGGCGTCCTGCGCGCCCAGGACGTGCCGACCCACTGGCAGGTCAGCTACCACGACTCGGGCGCCGGACACCTCTTCACCACGGTCACCCTCACCTGGGGCACCGGCCCCCACGCCACTCACACCAGGCTGGCGGTGCAGAGCGACCTGAGCACCAAGCTGATCTCGGACATCCAGGAGGAAGCCTGATCCCTGGCCCCCGGTGACCTGCTGGTAGCGTGCGGCGGCGTGAACGACAGCGTGAAGGACTCCGTGTACGTGGGTAATGCCGGCGCCGACGCGGCGCTGGACCGTGGTTGGATCCTGGGCCACTTCAAGGAGCCCGGCGATCCGCGCCACAGCGAGGACGTGGAGATCAAGTGGGGCGTCCACCCGGCCGGTGACAAGCGGCTGGAGTGGGTCGAGGGCGAGCACCGGACGGCCCTGCTGGTGCTGATCAGCGGCCGGTTCCGGATGGAGTTCCGCGACCGGAGCGTGGTGCTGGAGCGTCAGGGTGAGTACGTGGTGTGGGGTCGGGGCGTCGACCACTCCTGGGTCGCCGAGGAGGAGTCCGTCGTCATGACGGTCCGGTGGCCGTCCGTCCCCGGCTACGCGGTGCAGCCGCCCACCGAGGAGTAACGACCCGTGCGGCGCGGGTAGCGTGACGGGCATGAATGCCGATCGCACCGGTCAGTTGACAGAGGAACTCCGCTCCGCGGAACGCCGGCTTCAAGCCGCGCAGCTTGCCGCTGACGCCGATGCACTTGATGTGCTGCTCGACGACCGCCTGGTCTTCACCGGGCCCGACGGACGCCTGTACGGCAAGAATGACGACCTGGAGATCCAGAAGAGCGGTCGTCAACGCCTCACGCGCGTCGACGAGGAGGACCTCACGGTCCTGGTCGACGGCGCGACCGGCGTCACCTGGTTCCTCGGCACGCTCGCCGGAGCGCTCGAGGGGCAGGAATTCACCGCGCGCGTGCGCTACACCCGCACCTGGGTCCATACGCCGGGGAACGGCTGGCGCGTCGTCGCCGCTCACGTCAGCCCCGCCTGAGACCGGGCGCTCACCGGGGCCGACGAGGACACCCGCCTGGGCGCCCTCAGCCCGTACCAGCGCACCGCGCTGGCCGCCGCGCTCGCGCGCGTCCCCGCGGACTGAGCTCCGACCTCCCGCTCCCGGCTCCTGACTTCAGACTTCAGACTCCCGACATCTGACCCCTGACGTCCGACTCCGACTGTGCGCTCTCCGGAGGACATCGGTCTTGGCGGCGGCCATCGCGTGGTAGCCATCAGCCACCACGTCCTCGGCCGCCCCAGGAGCACCCGTGCCGGACCACCCGCCCTCCCCTGCCGCGCTCGCCCTCCCGACGACCCGCCGCGCCGTGCTGCGGAGCGCCACGGTCCTGGTGACGGCCGCCGTCGGCCTCCCCCAACTGGCCACCGGTGCCGCGGCTGCAGTCGCGGCACCAGCCACAGCCAACCGCTCGGGCCGCGAGCTGCGCGGCGAGTGGATCGCAACCGTCCGCAACGCCAACTGGCCGTCCCGGCCCGGGCTGACGCCGACCGAGCAGCGGGCGGAGCTCGTCCGACTGTTCGACCACGCCGCCCGGCTCGGGCTGAACTCCGTGTTCGTGCAGGTGCGCCCGACCGCCGACGCCTTCTGGCCGTCGCCGTTCGAGCCGTGGTCGCAGTATCTGACCGGTGTTCAGGGCCAGGACCCCGGCTACGACCCGCTCGGCTTCATGGTCGACGCCGCCCATGCGCGCGGCCTCGCCCTGCACGCGTGGTTCAACCCCTACCGTGTCTCGGTCCATGACGACGTGGGGGCGCTCGTCCCCGACCATCCCGCCCGACGGCACCCCGACTGGGTGGTTCGCTACGGCGGGCAACTCCTCTACAACCCCGGCGTCCCGGCCGCGCGCGCCTTCGTCGAGGACGCGATCCTGGACGCGGTCGCGCGCTACCCGATCGACGGCGTCCACTTCGACGACTACTTCTACCCCTACCCGGACGGCACCACGCCCTTCCCCGACGACGACGCGTTCGCGACGTACGGCCAAGGCTCAGGCTGGACCGACCGCGCCGCCTGGCGGCGCCACAACGTGGACCTGCTGGTGCGTGAGATGCAGGCCCGGGTGCGTGCCGTCCGTCCCGAAGCGGCCTTCGGCGTCAGCCCGTTCGGTACCTGGCGGAACGCCTCGACCGACCCGCGCGGCTCGGCCACCGCAAACCTCCAGTCCTACGACGACCTCAGTGCGGACACCCTTCGCTGGGTCCGCAACGGCTGGGTCGACTACATCGCCCCGCAGCTGTATTGGAGCATCGGCACGCGCGTCGCCGACTACGCGGTGCTGGCCCGGTGGTGGGCGAACGCCGTCGACGGCACAAACGTCCAGCTGTGGATCGGGCAGGGCGTCTTCAGAGTGGGCATCCCCGGCCAGCCCGCCGCCTGGCAGGACCCCGGCGAGTTGTCGCGCCACCTCACGCTCGACGCGAGCCTGCCGCAGATCGACGGCGAACTCCTGTACAGCTGCACGGACGTGATCGCCGACCGGCTCGGCGGCGTCAGCACGCTGGCTGCCGACCACTGGCAACGGCCCGCGCTGCCGCCGGTCCTCCACCGACTCGCCGCAGGCCGACCGCCGCTGCCGCCGCTGGTCGCGGCGGCTCCCGGCTCCGCCACCGGAACGGTCACCCTGACGTTGCGCGCGCGGGCGGAGCACGCCGCCCCGAGCCGCTATGCGATCCGGCTGCAGCGCCAGAACTCGAAGGCCGCCCTCGGCACGCTGGTCGCCGTTCTCCCCGGCGCGCCCTCCGCGTCATGGACCGGACCCGCCGCGGCCGACGGCTGGAGCTACGCGGCGACGTCCGTCGACCGCGCCAACCGGGAGAGCACGCCTGTCTCCGCCGACTGAATCGGACAGCATCGCCCGTCAGCCGACGCTTGCCTCGACCGTCAGACGTCCCTCGCTCAGGACCAGGTGGGTGTCCGCCCAGGCGTACGGCGCCGGGCCCTGGGTGACGATCAGCACCGCACGGTCCGCCGTGCGACGGCGCAGCGCGGCCACGGCCGCGGCGGCGGACTGCGGGTCCAGGCCCGCCGTGGGCTCGTCCAGGATCCAGACCGCGGAGTCGCGCAGGTACGCGCGGGCGAGCGCGAGTCGGCGCAGCTCGCCGCCCGAGAGCTGGGGCTGGAGGGGGTCGAGGACGGTGTCGTAGCCCTGCGGCAGGCGGGACACCGCCTCGTGGAGGCCCGCCTCCCGCGCCGCTGCGGTGATCTGGGCGCGGGTCGCGTCCGGTCGGGCCACGGCGATGTTGTCGCCGACCGGAGCAGGGAGCAGGTCGGTGTGCTGCGGCACCAGGGTGAGTTCGTCGCGCAGGCGCTCGGTGGGGAGTTGGTCCGGTCGGCGGCCGTTCAGCAGCACCTGACCGTCGGTCGCGTCGACGAGCCGGAGAGCGAGGCGTACCAGCGTGGACTTCCCGGACCCGCTCGGCCCGGACACGACGACGGTTCGGCCCGCGCCGAGCACGAGGGACACCTCGCGCAGCGTGTCCTGCTCGGCGCCGGGGTAGCGGACCGAGACGTCGCTGAACTCCAGTGCTGCGGCGGACGCTTCAGGCTCCGCCGCGCCGCCGACGGCACCTACGCCCTCCGCGACCGGCGCGTCCCAGATCTCGGCGACCCGATCCGCGGCAGCGGTGGCGGTGGTGAACAGCAGTGCGGTGCGCCCCAATGACTGCAACGGCGGGTAGAGACACCCGAGGAAGGCCGCGAAGGACATGAGTTGACCGACCGTCATCCGGTGGTGCCCGACCTCCCAGGTGCCGAGACCGATCACGCCCAGCACACAGCCGGCCTCCAGGACCACGACTACCTGGTGGTAGCACTCCTCCAGCCGCACCGCCGCCATGGTGGCCCGCAGCCAGCCGCCCGCCTCGACGTCGAGCCGCTGCTCCTCCTCCCCCCGGCGGCCGAACATCCGACGCAGCGTCCCACCCCGCAGCGACTCCTCGATCACCGCGCTCACCGCACCGTCGGCGGCACGCTGCGCGCGGGCGGCGACCTCCGCGCGGTCCGTCATCACCCGTGCGACCAGCCAGAACACGGGCGCGGCAGTGAGTACGGCCAGAGCCATGTCCCAGCGCAGCCAGAACAGCGCGGCACTGAACAGCACGGCGCTGACCACCGCGGACGCGATGCCGATCGCGCCGGTCACCGCCAGTTCCTCCACGGCAGCGACGTCACCGGTCAGCCGCTCGACGAGGTCGCCGGGGCGGTGGCGCCGGAAGAAGTCGGCCGGAAGCCGCTGCAGGTGCGCGAAGACCCGCGCCCGCAGGCGCAGGATGAACCGCTCCCCGACCCACGCACCCAGACAGTTGCCGCCGAACCCGACCAGCGCGGCAAGGAGGCTGACGGCCAGCCAGACGCCTGCGGGCCCCCAGTACGCCCGCAGCGAGCCCGTCTGCAACGCGCTGTCGGTCAGCTCCCCGAAGAGCAACACCGCCACGGTCTCCGCCAGCGCGGTCACCACCAGCGACACGCTGACCAGCACCAGCCAGCGCCGGTCACCTCGCGTCAACGGCCAGAACCGCACCAGCGCACGGAGCCCGGACGCGTCCGCCTGCGCCGGCTCCGTCGACTCCCCCGACTCCGCCGGCGCATCGCCGTCGTCGTCCACTGCGGACGACCGCCGGCCTGGTAGCGCCTCGACTTCGGCATCCGCCGGAGCGGAGATCCCCGCCTCCTGCGTCGGCGTGGACGTACCCATCCGCCCCACTCCTCTCGAATCCCCACAACTGACCACAACTCATGCCGAAGGGGCGGGTCCGCTGCCCCGTGCCGCGGACCCGCCCCGAAGTGACTCTCGCCGTCTACCGCCTCAGCGGCGACGTTCAGCGGCCGTGACGGCCCCAGCCGTGGCGGCAGTGGTGCCGACGGTCGTGGTGGCGGTCGTGCTTCCAGCCGTGGCGACGGAGGCCCGGGAAACGAAGGCTCATCAGAGTTCTCCTTCTCAAAGATCCTTACTGATTCCAGTTCCAGCACTCGGTGGAGGAACTGAGTAGATCGTGGCAAAACTTCGAGACGAAGGTGGCGTTCTGTTGCTGAGAGACACGTGAGATTACACGGCGTCAGTTCACGTCTGGCACTCAAGAAAATAAGCCGAACGTGGGACGGTGTCCGTCACGCGGACGGAGCAACGAATATCCGACGTACACAAATCGCAGCTGCTCGAGGGCTCCGGTGAGCAGTGCCATGACCGCGCGATCCAGATGAGAAACTCTCACCCGGCGGCGGAGGTCACGACGCGCCGCCCTCGCCGGGCCTGCGGCGTTGGTACTCGTTGTACATGCGCTTGTTCTCCGCCAGCGTCTCGTCGACCGCCCGCTTCACCGGGCTGCCGCCCTCGTCCCGCTCCTCCCGTCGATCATTCGCAACGAAGGATGAAGGGCGCCGCGGTGCTTCCCCGAGCCTCGCCCTGTCGGCCGCAGCCCGGTCCGCTGCAGCCCGGTCCGCCGCAGCCTGCCGCCGCGCCTCCCGCTGCCGCCATTCCTCCCACCGGGCCTCGGTGAGCCACAAGGAGCCACCTCCGGGGAGTCCGGTCCCGAGCAGCAGCGAACGGCTCGCCTCGGACCTGACCGCGCCTTGGCGTTCAAGCTCCGCCAGCACCGCTTCCAACGCGGTGGGCGAGGTGCGCGGCGGGCGGCTTCTGAACCGGCGATATCTGAAGGCGCCGCGCTTCGCGTCGAGAGCCAGCGCGATCGTCCCCGCCGACGTCGGTTTCGTCATGGTCTCCATGACGTCGAGGACTTCCTGCGGTGTCGGGCTGTAGGTCGGTTCTTTCCATCGCTCGCGTCGCCCCATGGAACCCGGCCTCCCCGCTCGTCGCGCTTCCACCCCGTTGGTCGTCGGTCATGTGTACCGACGAGCGCGGAAGCGGCTCCGGTTCTGTACGGATAGGGTCGTGGCCATGAGCGCCTACGAACCGATGCCCTTTCACCTCGAAACCGAGCGGCTGATCCTGGAACTGGGGACCGGGGCGGACGCCGAGGAACTGTGCGCCCTGGTCGGCGAGCGCGAAAGCGACGGAACGACCGTCGAGCGGGCCCGGGCATACATCGAGGAGGCGCGTGTCGAAGCCGCGAAGAACGGCTTCGCACTGCTGCACATCCGTCGACGCGACGAGGGGGACTTCATCGGCTACTGCGGCCTGCTGATCGGCCGTGGCTCCCCCGAAGAGCCCGAGATCGGCTACGAGCTGTTCAAGCGGGTGCACGGGAACGGCTACGCCACCGAGGCGGCCCGCGTCGTCGTGGAGGCCGCGGCGGCGACCGGGCGGCAACGGCTCTGGGCCACCGTGGGCGGCTGGAACGCTCCGTCGTTCCGGGTGCTCGAAAAGGTCGGGTTCGAGCGGGACCACGTCACCCTGGACGAGAAGGGCCGCGATCGGGTGTGGATGACGCGCACGCTACCGTGACGACGTACGTAGGCACGTACCGCGCCTGCATAGCTTCGCGCACGCCCAGGTACCACGCATCGTTCGTCAACCGACGGTGCCGGTGCTCGGGGACCGCCTGCGCCAGGCGCCGAACCCTCGCCGTATCCCCGCCCAACTCTTGGTGTTCACAAGGACGTTGAAGATGAGGAACAGTCACATCCGGACACCGGTGTGACCTGCGTCGCCCCTTCGTGCACCTTCTGAGGTGATCTTGTGAAGGTCTGCGGCCGATTGCATAACGATGCTGCCCCACGCGGGGGCCCGATCTTGTTCACGCGCAGGTCCGGGCCCTAGGTTCCCGCCATGTCCAGCTCTCCGTTGATCAGCTTCGTCCTGCCTGCGCACGACTCGCGCAAAAGCCTGGAGCCCTGCCTGCAGTCCCTCCTGGGCCAGTCGTTCCAGGACCTGGAGGTCATCGTCGTCGCGGACGCGTCGCCCGAGTGCCCGGTCGACCTGATCGAGGACCTCGCACGGACCGACCGACGCGTCACCGTCGTGCGGCTGGACGAGGTCGCGAGCATCGGCCGGATCCGGAACGCGGGCGTCGCCCGTGCAACCGGGCAGTACGTGGGTTTCCTCGACACCGACCTCATCGTCTGGGGCGGCGCCGTTCAGGCGATGGCGGACCGGCTGGCGAGCTCTCCGGGGCTGAAGATGCTGCTCTTCGACCACAACCGGCTGCACCTCGGCAAATCCTGGCCCGGCGCCGCCTCCGACCTGCTGGCCCGTCAGGGGCGCGCCCCCTTCCGCCTCACCAACCAGCCGGAGCTGTTCGGCACCGCCGCGCACTGCTGGGACAAGCTGTTCCGTCGCGAGTTCTGGAACGAACAGGCACTCAGCTTCCCGGACGGGCTGCACGAGGAGATCCCGGTCGTGTACCGGGCCATGCTCGCCGCCGGCAGCGCCGCCGTGCTGCAGTGGGACTGCGTGCAGATCCGGCGCAGGCACACGCAGCACCCGGCCGGATCGCCGGGCGGCACGCAGTTCGACGTCTTCGAGCGGTACGAGGAGACGTTCGGCATGCTGGACGACGGCCTCCGGGCGACCGTGGCACCGCACCTGTTCACCCGGATGATCCGTCACTACCTCTTCCTGCTCGCCCTGGCCGACTGCATCCCCACCGACGAGCGGCAGGCGTTCTTCCAGAAGGCCAGTGAGCATTACCAGCGCTACCAGCCGAGCGGCTACGAGCGCCCGAAGGGCAAGGAGGGCGTCAGGTTCCAGCTGATGGCCAACGGCGCCTACGGCGCGTTCCAGGGTGCCAAGCTGCCGATGCTGGTCCGCGGCGTACTGGGCCGCTCCTGACGCCGCGGGCCCGGCCTGACCCACACGACAGCCCCTAGGCGCCTATGCGGGTGAGGACTTCGGCGGTGGTCCCCGTCTCGCCGAGGCGGGGGAAGATCACCGTCGCCGAGTTCTCGTGCGCGGCGGCGTCGAGGTCGGTCATGGCGTCGAGGGGCAGCGTCACGTGGAAGCCGTGCTCGTGGGCCTGTCGGGCGGTGGACTCGACACCGATGGCAGTGGAGACACCGCAGACGACGACCTGGGTGACGCCGAGTTCCTTGAGGTGTTCCGCCAGGTCGGTGTTGTGGAACGCGCCCCAGGTGTACTTGGTGACGGTCTTGTCGCCGGGCTGCCGGTTGAGTTCCGGAAGCAGGTCGGTCCAACCGTCGGGGAGCGCCGCGGCCGAGGCCTCGAAGCCCTGCTCGGTGCGGCCCGGGGAACCGCCGGCGACGTTGACGAGGACGACGGGGAGCTTCTTGGCCCGGAAGGCGTCGGCGAGCTTGACGGCGTTCGCCAGGACGGCGTCGAACGGGTGGACCGTCGGCAGGTGAGGCGCGACGGCCTGGAGGTCGACGACGATGAGGGCCGTGTCGGGGTCGATGGTGGTGATGGGCATGGGTGTCTCCTTGGATCAGTTGATGTGGTGTTGCGCGGTCGGTGCCGGGTGGGCCGGTCACTGCCGGTCAGCCCCGGTCAGTGCCGCGTGGGCCGCAGGGTGCGGTCGGCGAGGGTGAGCACCACCAGCACGAGGCTGACGGCGGTCATGATCCAGCCGATCTGGTGGACGCCCTGGTCGGTGACGCTGTGGTGGAAGACCAGGCCGGTGACGGCGCTGGCGCCGATGGAGCCGACGTACCCGAAGGTCCGCAGCAGCCCGGACGCGGTGCCCAGCTGATCGGCGGGCGCGTGCTGGGTGAGCGAGATCTGGTTGCCGGCGGTCGAGAAGCCGATGGCAAGACCGAACACCAGGGTCAGGACAACCACGGTGCCGATCCAGACCGTTGAACTCAGCAGCAGGACGCCGACCGATCCGAGCAGGCAGGTGGCAGCGGCTGCGACGACCGGTCCGCGGACGAGACCGCGCCGGGAGAGCGGCGTGATGATGAGACCCGAGATCAGGGTCATCGGCAGCAGGAGCAGTCCGGCGGCCGACTCGTTGAAGCCACGGACGCTCTCGATCCACTGGGTGATGCCGTAGAGGACCACGTACACACACAGCTGGGTCAGGCCGAAGCGCAGGTAGGTGTTGGCGAGTCCGGGGTTGGCGGCCAGGAGCCGCACATCGAGGAAGGGCGTTCGCGCTCGCAGCTCCCGCAGCACCAGCACCGCCCATATCGCTATGGAGAGCGCCAGGATCCACCAGTGCACGGCAGGCAGGTCGAACAGGAAGATCAGCAGCGTCAGCATGGCTCCGGCGAAGCCGACGATCCCGGGCACGTCGAGCTTTGACGCGATGTCACGCGCGCTCATCCGCTCGGCACGCCTCGGGTCGGGTTCGATCCAGGCGACCGCGGCGACGAACGCGACGACGGCGACGGGAACGTTGACGAAGAAGACGGCCCTCCAGGTCAGGGCGTTCACCAGGACCCCACCAAGGGGAAGACCGAGCGAGGCGGTGGCGATCCCGGCGATCATGAGTCCGCCGAGGACGCCGCCCGGCGGCTTGTCCATGCCCGCGTCCCGCGCGCGGCGTTGGATGAGCAGCATCGCCGTCGGGTACGCGCACGAGGTGCCCAGTCCCACGACGACCCGGCTCACGATCAGCATCCACAGGCTGTTCGCGAAGCCGCCCAAGAGGCCGCCGAGGGCGACCATGACGATGCCGGACACGAAGACGCGCCTGGGCCCGAACACCTCGGCGGCCTTGCCCGCAGTGGGCTGGGTGATGGAGCTCGCCAGGTAGAGGGCGGCCACCAGGGCCGCGGTCTGGCCGATCTGGATGCCCAGGTCGTGGGCGATCGGTAGCAGCGCCGTCGCGATCAGTGAGCTGTTGATCGGGTTGAGGGCCGAACCGAGGAACAGCGGCGTGGTGAAACGCCACGAGAACGGGCGTCCACCGTCCGCGGGAAGAGTCGCTGAGTGCCTTTCGGTCAATGACATATGCACGTCCTTGAGTGCGGTCGAGGCCGCACGTCATCGCCTCCGCATGCTCGGGCATGGGAGTTGGTTCGCATCGAGAGTTCAGATGCGCTGGGCCAGGCGTTCCAGCAGCGGCGCCGCGGCCGCGAGAAGGGCGACCTCGTCGTCGGTGAACGAGTCGGCGAGCGCGAGGGCCATGCGATCGGACAGCGCGTTACGGCCGGAGTGGAGGGCATCGCTGCCCGCGCCGGTCACCGTCAGCAGCGATCGCCGCCGGTCGTCGGGGTCCGCGGATCGCGTCACCAGCCCGCGCTGCTCCAGCGACGCGACGGTGGAGCCCATCGCCTGCGGCGTGATCTGCTGCTGACGCGCCAGATCGGCGACGGTGGTCGATCCGCCGCGCTCGATCTGCGCCAGCGCCGCCAGCTCCGGGGCCGTCAGCTCCCCGGAGGCCACGGTCTCGCGGGTGCGCCGCTTGATCATCCCCACCGCGACGCGGATCGCGGTGGCGGTGGACCGGTTCAGATCATCGCGAGCGTTCATAATAAGAAGGCTAGCCTTCCAATGGCAACATTGCAAGTCCAGACTTCCTAATACGCCGGGAGCGGCGCGAGCGCGCGCTCGACCTCGCTGTGATCCGGGAGGGTCCGACGGCTTCACCACCCAGCAGGCTCACGAGCCGGTCCGGATGGTCGCCGAGACGGACGGAGGACAGATACAGCCGCATCGCGCGACCGCACCAGCGCTAAGAACGCGACAGGACGCGTGATCGCGTCGTACGGAGCGCGTCAAGGAAGTCAAGATCGACTCGAAGATCACGATGGAATATCCTGCGGCGTCCGCAAGTGGACGCACGCTCAACCGATGCTCCACACCACCGCATTCACGACCAGCACACGGGGGACCGCGCCATGGCACAGCTTCTGATCGAGGAGAACTTCCAGCACCTCGACGGCCAGGACGTCGAGTACCTGATCGAGGCGTTCGAAGAGCTCGGGCTGAGCACGGAGCCGACGCAGCCGCGCAGCGAACCGACGCGACGCGGCTGGGTGCTGACGCTGCACTGGCTGAGAGACGAGACGGAGACGGTCACCGACCCGATCCTGGGCGAGGCGGTGGCCTCGGCGGTCCGGGACGTGCTGGGCAAGGAGCACGAGGTCGGCTGCGGTGGGACCAGGGTCCGGGGCCGGACCCTCCCGGCGCGGATCGACATCCGCGACCGCACCGGCGCGCTGGTCACCACGCTTGCGGTGCCGCCCGCCCACTGAGCGGCTTCCCGCGCACGGCAGGACGACGAGCCGACCGCCCGCACAGGTGGTCGGCTCTCCTGCGTTACTGAATGCAGGTTCAGTCAGTAGAACCGTTGACAGCCCCTCCACCGGCTCCGGATACTGAACGGCAATTCAGTTGGAAGCGTCCGCGTCGCGCCTGGAGGCACCGTGTCCGTGCTGCCCGTAGAGCTGTGCCCGCTCACCCCAGAGCAGAACGACATCGTCGAACTCACCCGCAGCTTCGCCAAGGAGGAGATCCGCCCACGTGCCCGCGCGGTCGACGAGGCCGACACGCAGACCCCCTGGGACCTGTGGCGGGCGGCGGCCAAGGTCGGGATCACCGGCTTCATGCTCCCCGAGGAGTACGGCGGCGGCGGGTTCACCGACGTCTTCTCGCAGTGCCTGGTGCAGGAGGAGCTCTGCGTCGGGGACCTCGGCATCGGAAACCTGCTCTGCTCCAACGGGTTCTTCGCCGACCCCGTGCTGGAGCTCGGCACCGAGGAGCAGAAGCGCATCTGGCTCACCCCGCTCGCCGGTCCCGACACCCCGATGACATCCCTCGCCACCACCGAGCCCGGCGCCGGATCCGACGCCGGATCCATCACCACCACGGCCACCCGCACCACCGGCGGGTATCTGCTGCGCGGCCAGAAGGCGTGGATCTCCAACGCGGGCGAGGCCGACTTCTACGTGGTCTTCGCCAAGACCGACCCCGCCGCGCGCTCACGCGGCGTCAGCGCCTTCCTGCTGCACAAGGGCACCGAGGGGATGACGTTCGGCGAGCCGATGCGCAAGATGGGCCAGCGCGCCATCGTCTGCCGGGAGGTCTTCCTCGCCGACGCCTTCGTGCCCGAGGAGAACCTGCTCGGCGCGGAGGGCCAGGGCTTCAAGGGGCTGATGCGGACCTTCGACATCTCCCGGACCGTCCTGGGCGCCGCGGCCACCGGCGTGGCGCGCGCCGCCTACGAGTACGCCCGCGACTACGCGCGCACCCGCGTCCAGTTCGGCAAGCCGATCATCGAGCACCAGGCGGTGGCGTTCCGGCTCGCCGACATGCGCACGCGGATCGACCAGTCCCGGCTGATGACCTGGCGCGCCGCCAAGCGCCTCGACGCGGGCCTGGACGCGACGGCCGAGGCCGCGATGGCCAAACTGACCGCCTCGGAGACCGCCGCCTGGTGCACCTGGGCGGCGGTACAGACCCTCGGCGGCTGGGGCTACTCGCGCGAGTACCCGGTCGAGCAGTGGATGCGCGACGCCAAGCTGGAGGAGATCGAGGAGGGCACCTCCGACATCATGCGCCTCGTCATCTCGCGGAGCCTGTGATGGCAGAGCGATCCCACATCACAGGCGGTGAGGCGGTCGTCCGGGCGTTGGCCGCGCACGGGACCGACCTGGTCTTCGGCATCCCCGGCACCCACAACCTGGAGCTCTACCGGCACCTCGGACGTTACGGGATCCGGCATCTGACGCCACGTCACGAGCAGGGCGCCGGCTACGCGGCCGACGGCTACGCCCGGACCACCGGACGCCCAGGCGTCGCCGTCACCACGACCGGGCCTGCGCTGCTGAACATCGCCGCCGCCGTCGGGCAGGCGTACTCCGACAGCGTGCCGCTGCTGGTGATCTCCCCCGGGATGCCGCTGCGGCACCCCCGGCAGTCGACCGGCCTGCTGCACGAAATGCCCAGCCAGACCGAGGCGTTCCGGCACATCGCCGCGTTCAGCCACCGGGTCTCCTCGGTCGCGGAGATCGGCGTGGCGGTGGCGCGTGCGTTCACCCTGTTCCAAAGCGGGCGGCCCCGGCCCGTGCATATCGAGATCCCGCTGGACCTGCTGGAGACCGCCGAGCCTGCGGGCGAACCGCGCGTCGCTCCTTGGACCGCGTTCCCCCGGCCCGCTCCGCAGGCCGTCGCCGAGGCGGCGGCCGTGCTCGGCGCGGCCCGACGACCGGCGCTGATCCTGGGCGGCGGGGCACGCGGCGCGAGCGATGCCGCCCGCGCCCTGGCGAAGCGGCTGGGTGCGCCCGTCGTGACGTCCGCCAACGGCAAGGGCGTCGTCCCGGAGTCGCATCCGCTCTCGCTCGGCGTGGCGCTGCACAGCCCGGCCGTGCAGAAGTGGCTGACGGACCGTGACGTCGTCCTGGCCGTCGGGACCGAGCTGGCCGAGTCCGACCTGTGGTCCGGCCCGCTCACCCTGAACGGCACGCTGATCCGGGTGGACCTCGACCCCGCGCAGATGTACGCGGGCCTACCCGCGGACCTCGCCCTGGTCGGCGACGCGGGCGAGGTGCTGCGCGACCTGCTGGCCGCCGTGGCGCAGTGCCCCGGCGACGACACCCCCGCCGCGGTCGCACAGCTGCGCGCGGCACGGGGCGCGGAGTCCGCGAGCCGGGACGCCCGCTGGCTGCCGTTCCTCACGGCGATCCGCTCCGTACTGGCTCCCGACGCCGTGATCACCTCCGACAGCGCGCAGGCCTGCTACTACGGCGCGCTCCCCCACCTGCCCGTCGACCCGCCCGGCCGCTACCTGCACCCGACCGGCTTCGGCACGCTCGGCTACGCGCTCCCGGCCGCGATCGGGGCCAAGGCCGCCTGCCCGGAGCGTCAGGTCGTCGCGCTGAGCGGGGACGGCGGACTGCAGTTCAGCGTCCAGGAGCTCGGCACGGCCACCCAGCTGGGGCTGCCGCTGCCCGTCGTGGTCTTCGACAACGGCGGCTACGGCGAGATCCGCGACGAGATGACCGCGCGCGGGGACGCCCCGGTCGGCGTCGACCTGCCGTCCGTGGACCTCCCCGCGCTCGCCCGCGCCTACGGCGGCCACGGCGCCCGGGTCACCACGCCGGACGAGCTGGCCGCCGCGCTGCGTGCGGCGCTCACCACCCCCGGACCCACCGTCATCACCGTTCCCGAAGCCGTTTCCGAAAGCGTTCCCGAGGAGGCAGACCGATGAGCGGAACACCGTCGACACCGCTGATGTCGATCACCTGGACCGACCACGTCACCGGCCGCCGCGGCTATCTCGTCGTCGACCGCCTGGTGCGCGGGGTGTCCAGCGGCGGGCTGCGGATGCGCGCGGGCTGCACGCTGGAGGAGGTGACCGGCCTCGCCCAGGGCATGACGATGAAGGAGGCCCTCCACTACAACCCCGAGGCCCGCTACATCCCGCTCGGCGGCGCCAAGGGCGGCATCGACTGCGACCCGCAGGACCCCGAGGCGTACGGCGTGCTGGTCCGCTATCTGCGCGCCATGCGCCCGTACGTCGAGAGCTGTTGGACCACCGGCGAGGATCTGGGCCTGCGTCAGGACATCGTCGACCGGGCCGCGGCGGAGGCGGGCCTGGTCTCCTCGATCCAGGCCGTCTACCCGCTGCTCGACGACGAGGGCACCGCCCGCAAGCGGCTGGCGGACGCCTTCGCCGTCGAGGTGGACGGCATCGGGCTGGACGAACTGGCGGGCGGCTGCGGCGTCGCCGAGGCCGTGCTGGTCGCCCTGGACCGGGCGGGCGTGCCCTACGCGGGGACGCGGGTGTCCGTGCAGGGCCTGGGGACGATGGGCGGGGCCACCGCCCGGTTCCTCGCCCGCGCGGGGCTGCGGATCGTCGCCGTCGCGGACGTCAAGGGGACCCTCGCCAACCCCGACGGTCTCGACGTCGAGGCGCTGCTCGCCGCCCGCGACGCCTTCGGCACGGTCGACCGCGCCGCCCTGCGTCCGGGCGACGTCGAACTGCCGGGCGACGCCTGGCTCGCGGCGGACGCGGAGGTGCTGGTCCCGGCCGCCGTCTCGTACTGCGTCGACGCGGCCAACCAGCAGCGGATCAAGGCCCGTTGGATCGTCGAGGCGGCCAACATGCCGGTGCTGCCCGAGGCGGAGCAGCTGCTGGCCGCACGCGGTGTCACCACGCTGCCCGACGTGGTCGTCAACTCCGGTACCAACGCCTGGTGGTGGTGGACCCTCTTCGGCGACATAGGCGCGGAAGCCGACGAGGCGTTCGCCCATATCCGCCGCTCGATGCGCGCCCTGATCGAGCTGATGCTCGCCCGCGCCGACGCCGACGGCAGCACCCCGCGCCGCGCCGCACACGCCATCGTGGCCGACCGGCTGCCGGAGCTGGCGGACCGGTTCGGGTGGTACCGGTGACGGCTTCTCCTCCCACCAGCGCTGCATCTCCCGCCAGGGCCGCATCTCCCGCCAGGGCCGCATCGACGCTCGACGTGCTCTTCGACCCGCGCTCGGTCGCCGTCGTCGGCGCGTCGGAGAACCCGGAGAAGTGGGGTTACTGGCTGGCCATGGGCGCGCTGACGGGTCGTCAACTCCGCGAGGTCCATCTGGTCAACCGGCGCGGCGGCGGCCTGCAGGGCGTGCCGTTCCTGCCGAGTCTCGGCGCGCTCCCCGGCCCGGCCGAGCACGTGGTGGTGGCCGTGCCGCCCGCGCACGTCCACGGCACCGTGGCCGAGGGCCTCGCGGCCGGTGCCCGCTGCTTCACTGTGGTGACCTCAGGCGGCGCAACCGTCGCCGAGGAGCGCGAACTGGCCGCGCTGATCACCTCCCACGGAGCGCGGCTGCTGGGTCCGAACTGCATGGGCGTGGTGGACACCGGCAGCCGACTCCAGCTCAGCTGGGGCGAGTTCCCGGTCGGGGCGGTCGGGCTGGTCTCGCAGAGCGGCAACCTCGCGCTGGAGATCGGACGGCTGCTGGCCCGCTCGGACCAGGGCTTCTCGCGCTTCGTCTCGCTCGGCAACCAGCGCGACATCGACGCCGCCGACGCGCTCGAAGCGCTCGTCGCCCACGAGCCGACCCGGGTGATCACCGCCTATATCGAGGACTTCAGGGACGGCAGGCGGCTGGTTCGGGTCCTGGCCGAGGCGCGACGGGCGGGCAAACCGGTGCTGCTGCTGACGGTCGGCCGCAGCGAGGCGTCCGGGCGCGCGGCAGCGTCCCACACCGGCGCCCTGGTCAGCGCCCGCTCGACGGTCGCCGCCGCCTGCCGGGACGCGGGAGCGCTGCTGCTGGACAGCGCCGGTGAACTCGTCGACACCGCCGTCGCGTTGCTCTCCCCTGCGCTGCCGCGAGGCACGCGGGTGGCCGTCGCGGGCGACAGCGGCGGCCAGGGCGCGCTGGCCGCCGACGCACTCGCCGTCCACGGGCTCAGCGTCCCGCCACTGCCCGCCGAAGCGTGCGCCGGGCTGGCCGCGTACCTGCCGGCGGGCGTCGTGCCCGCCAACCCGGTGGACCTGGCCGGAGCGGGCGAGGCCGATCTCGACAACTACGCCGGGATCGTCACCACCCTGCTGGAGCGCGGCGAGACGGACGCCGTCCTGCTGACCGGCTACTTCGGCGACTACGCCAGCGCCAACCCGCAGCAGCAGGACCACGAGTGCGCCGTCGCCCGGCGGATGGCCGAGGCGGTCCGCGCGTCCGGCAGGCCGCTCGTCGTCCACACCATGGCCCGGGACACCCCGGCCCTGACGGTCCTGCGCGCGCACGGCGTCCCGGTCCACGAGCGCATCGAGCAGGCCTGCGCCACGCTCGCCCACGCGCTGCGGTGGACGCGGCTCAAGCCCGGTTCCGTCCCCGAACTCCCGGCCCGAGCGGGCGACGTGCTCACCGACGGCGGCTACGAGTCGACGCGTGCGCTGCTGCGCGGCTACGGTCTCGCCTTCCCCGAGGCGGCCTTCGTGGCCACCGCCGACGAGGCGGTCGAGGCCGCGCGGCGGATCGGCGGTCCGGTCGCGCTCAAGGCGATGGGACTGGCCCACAAGACCGAGGCGGGCGGCGTCGCGCTGGATCTCCGCGACGAGGACGCGCTGCGCTCGGCCTTCGCCCGGATGCGGGCGGCCACCGGGGCGGACCGCTACGCCGTCGAGGCGATGGCCCGGGTGCCGCACGCGGTCGAACTGATCGCGGGTGTGCGTCGCGACGCCGCGTTCGGGCCGGTCGCCATGGTCGGCATCGGCGGCACCACCGCCGAACTGCTCGGCGACACCGCCCTCGCCCTGGCCCCGCTCACCCGCGACGCCGCACGCGAACTGCTGCTCTCGCTGCGCCACGCCCCGCTGCTGACCGGCTGGCGCGGCGCACCGCCCGTCGACCTGGACGCGGCGGCCGAGGCGGTCACCGCGCTCGTGCAGGCCGCTGTCGACCACCCCGAGCTGGGCGAGCTGGAGGTCAACCCGCTGCTCGTCCACCCGGGCGGCGCGGTCGCCCTCGACGCCCATGCCGTGCTCGCCCGCTGATTCGCCGCAGACCTCGGAAGCTTCGAAAGGACCAACCTCCGTGTTCACGGATCGCACGTTCATCGTCACCGGCGGCGGCAGCGGCATCGGCCGCGCCATCGCCCTCGCGCTCGGCGACGCCGGAGCCCGCGTCGCCGTCGCCGGTCGTACCCCCGAGCGGCTGGAGGAGACCGTCGCGCTCCTCGCCAAGCAGGGCGCCGAAGGCCTCGCCGTCCCCACCGACGTCCGCGACCCCGCCGCCGTCGATGCCATGGTCGACTTGACTGTCTGTCACTTCGGCTCCGTCGACGGCCTGGTGAACAACGCCGCGGGCAACTTCGTCTCGCCCGGCATCGACCTGAGCCCGAACGGCTGGAAGTCCGTCATCGACATCGTCCTGAACGGCTCGTTCCTCTGCACCCGGGCCGTGGCACGGCAGTTGCGCGAGCAGGGCACCGGCGGATCGATCCTCTCGGTCATCGCCACCTACGCCTGGCACGGCCATCCGGGCACGGTCCACTCGGCCGCCGCCAAGGCGGGCGTGCTGGCGATGACGCGGACCCTGGCCGTCGAGCTCGCGCCGCTCGGGATCCGGCTCAACTGCATCGCGCCCGGCCCGACGGAGACGGAGGGCGCGGGGGCGGCGCTGTGGGCCGACGACAACGCCCGCGCGCAGGTCCTGGCAACCGTCCCGGCGGGCCGCTTCGCCGATCCGGCGGAGGTCGCCGACGCGGCGCTGTTCCTACTGGGCGACCGGGCCTCGTACCTGACCGGCGAGTGCCTCACCATCGACGGCGGGCAGTGGCTGGGCAAGCAGATCTACGGCCGCTGATGCCGCTGATGCACCGTCAGAGCACAGGAGGGGCAGCCGTCAGCGGGAGAGAGCCTCCCGCGTCACGCCGAGCTCTCGGGCGAGGGCGTCGTCGACCCACTCCAGCATCGCCTTGCGTGACAGCGAGCCCGTGTAGGCGGTCATCTGCACGGCCAGCCCGTCCAGCAGGGCGGTCAGCCGCCAGGCGGCGCCCTGCGGGTCGTCGCAGACGTACTCGCCGGCCGCGGCCCCCTCGCCGATCACCTCGGCCAGCGCCGCCTTCCACTGCTGGTCGAGCTGCTGCACCACCTCGCGGAGCCCGGCCTCGCGCAGCGAGACCGCCCAGCCCTCGATCCAGAGCGTCCAGCCCTTCGCCTGCCCTGTCGGCGCGTACCAGCGCACCGCGGCCCTGAGCCGCTGCACGGCGCTGCCGCGCCGGCCGAGCAGCTCGCGCAGCCGGGCCAGGTCGGCCTCGGCGGCGAAGGCGAAGGCCTCCGCGACCAGCTTCTCCTTGGTCGCGAAGTGATAGATGATCAGCGCGTTGCTGACACCCAGGGCGGCAGCCACGTCGGCGACCCGGACCGCCGCGACGCCGCGCTGCCCGATCTGCTCGACGGCGGCGCGCAGGATCTCCGCCCGCCGCTCCTCCACGCTCAAACGCACTCTCGCCACGGCGCCACCTTATACGGCTGCCTGTTCAGACTCTTGACACCGCCTCGCGGCGGCACCACAGTACCCCTACTAACTGCACATTCAGTCAGTTGCGCGAGGAGTCACCCCCCATGACCCAAGCACCGCAGCCCCCACGGTCCCCCCTGCACCCATCCCCCCAGCACCCGCAGTCCGCCACCCCTGACCTGTCCGAAGGCTGGGCCGAACAACGCTCGCGACTGCGCAAGGACCTTCGCCGACGCGACGTCCTCTTCTTCCTGATCTGCACCCTCGTCGGCCTCGACACCATCGGCTCGGTCGCGGCCCAAGGCCCGCAGGGCCTCAGTTGGATGGCGGTCCTGGCCGTCGTCTTCTTCCTCCCCTACGGCCTGCTGGTCGCCGAACTCGGCTCGGCCTTCCCGGTCCAGGGCGGCCCGTACGTCTGGACCCGGCTGGCCTTCGGCCGGTTCACCGCCGGGCTCAACCAGGTCCTGTACTGGATCTCCAACCCGGTCTGGGTCGGCGGCAGCCTCTGCATCATCGCGCTGACCACCTGGGAGCAGTTCTTCACCCCGCTGCCCGGCCTGTGGAAGTACGCGGCCGGGCTCGTCTTCATCTGGATCGGCGCGTTCGCCGTCGTCCAGTCGGTCCGCGTCGGCAAGTGGGTGCCCATCGCCGGGGCGGTCGCCCGGATCGTGCTGCTGGGCTTCTTCCTGGTCTCCGTCGTCGTCTACGCGATCGAGCACGGCGTGCACGCGCTGCCGAGTGGTCAGTTCGCGCCCACCTACGTCGGGTTCGTCGGCCTGGTCCCCGTGCTGATCTTCAACTACGTCGGATTCGAGCTGCCCAGCTCGGCGGCCGAGGAGATGAAGAACCCACGGCGCGACATCCCGCTCTCCATCCTGCGGTCCGGGCTCGCCTCGCTGGTCCTCTACGGCGGCCCGATCCTGGGCATCCTCTTCGTGCTTCCGGCCAAGGAGATCGGCGGCCTCGGTGGCTTCATCGACGCGTGCAAGGCGGTGTTCACCGTCTACGGCGGCCATGTCGCCGCCGACGGCACGATCACGCTGACCGGAGCGGGTTCCGTCCTCGGCGGGATCGCGGCGGCGGGGCTCATCATCGGCCTGCTCACCAGCGGCATCACCTGGGCCATGGGCGCGCACCGCGCCCAGGCCGTCGCCTGCGCGGACGGGGCGGGCCCGGCCTGGTTCGGCAGCATCTCCGAGCGCTACGGCACCCCGGTGCGGGTCAACGTCCTCTCGGCGGTGCTGGCGTCCGTCCTGCTGGTGGTCGCGCTCAACCTGACCCAGGGCAACGGCGAGAAGTACTTCGCGGCGGGGCTGGGGCTGGCCATCTCCACCACGTTCATCTCCTACGTGATCACCTTCCCCAGCCTGGTCGTGCTGCGGCGCAAGTATCCGCGAACCCCGCGCCCGTACCGGGTCCCTGGCGGCATGGCAGGCGTCTGGGCGGTGACGATCCTCGCGACGGGGCTGGTCGCCTTCACCGTGGTCGACCTGATCTGGCCGGGCTTCGGCGTCGGCTGGTTCGGCACGAGCGGCTCCGCCGCGGCGTCCTTGCCGCCGAGCTTCGCGCAGCAGCGGCTGCAGTACACGCTGAGCCAGGTGGTGCCGCTGGCCCTGTTCCTGGTCATCGGGCTGGTCTTCTACGCGTGCGGCGCGCCCGCGCGGCGGCGGAGCGCTGAGCGCGCGGGCGCGGGCGCGGGCGCGGGCGCGGGCGCGGAGTCCGGCGAGCTCCTGCCGGACGCCGCCACGGAGGATCTGGTTCCGGGCCTCTGACGTTGCGACACCTCAGGGGCGCGGGTCTCTGCTCCGCGCCCCAGGTGTCGCACCTACTGCAGCCCCTCCGCGATCGGCCCGAGCGACAGCGCCGGCAGGAAGTTGAGCAGCGCCAGGATCAGCGCCGCCCCCGTCGCGAGAGCGATGAAGTTGATCCCCTGCGCCCGCAGCGTGCCCGCGGTCACCACTCCGGGGCGCTGACGTGCCAGCCGACCCGACAACGCCAGGAGGAAGACCATCGGCAGATACCTGCCGACCAGCATCGCCGCGCACATCAGCAGGTTGTGGAAGTTCGTGGCGCCGTTGAAGCCCGCCATCGCGCTGCCGTTGCTGTTGACGTTGCTGGTGTAGGCGTAGATCAACTCACTCAAGCCGTGCGGCCCGGAGTTGCCCATCGACGAGCGCCCCTCCGGCAGGGCGACGGCCAGCGCGGAGAAGAACAACACCGCCGTCGGCCCGACCAGGGCATACAGCACCACCTGCCGCATCTCACCGAAGCCGATCCGCTTGCGCAGGTACTCCGGCGTGCGACCGACCATCAGACCGCCGATGAAGACGGCGATCAGCACCGCGATCAGCAACCCGTAGAGCCCGCTGCCGACACCGCCGGGCGCGATCTCGCCGAGCATCATCGCCGCCATCAGCACGCCGCTGCCGAGGCTGGAGAAGCTGTCGTACGACGCGTCCGCAGCGCCGTCCGCCGAGCCCGTCGCCGAGACGCCGAACAACGTGCTGCCGGAGACGCCGAACCGCTGCTCCGTCCCCTCCGTCTGCCCGCCGACCGCCTGGGCGACGGTTCCGGTGTGGGCTCCCTGGGCCAGGCTCGCGCCGACCAGGAGCAGGCCGAAGAGGATGCCGACGATGGCCAGCAGCGTCCAGCTCTGCTTCAGGCTGCCGATCATGCGGCCGAACATCCGGACGCAGGCGACCGGGACCACCAGCATCAGCACGATCTCGATCGCGTTGCTCAGTGCGTTCGGGTTCTCGAAGGGGTGGGCGCTGTTGGCGTTGAAGAAGCCGCCGCCGTCGCCGGAGAAGAGCTTGACCGGCTCCCAGGAGCCGACCGGACCACCGATCAGCGTCTGCGTGCCGCCCGCGACCGTCTGCACGGTGTGCGCGCCCGTCAGGTTCTGCTCGACGCCGAGGCCGATCAGCACCAGGCCGCCGATGACGGCGATCGGCAGCAGCACCCGGAAGCAGGTGCGGACCAGGTCCACCCAGAAGTTGCCCAGGTCGTCCGTGCCGCGCCGAACCAGGCCGCGGACCAGCGCCAGCGCGACGCAGAGGCCGACCGCGGCCGAGGCGAAGGCCTGGACGCCGAGCCCGGCCATGACCACCAGGTGGCCGGTGGTGGCCTCACCCGCGTAGTTCTGCCAGCTGGTGTTGGTGGTGAAGCTGACGGCGGTGTCGAGCGCCAGCCGCCACGACATGCCACCGTGGCCGAGCGACCAGGGCAGCCACTGCTGGCAGGTGAGGAGCGCGAACAGCGCGGCGATGCTCATCGCCGAGAACGCCAGGACGGCGGTCAGGTAGTGCTTCCAGTCCTGCTCGCGGTCGGGGTCGACACCGCAGAAGCGGTAGAGCACGCGTTCGGCGCGCCCGTGGCCGCCGCCGTCCAGGGCGCGGGCCATCCAGTCGCCGAGCGGCACGTGCAGCGCGACGACGACCGCGATGACGGCCAGCGCCTGCATCCATCCGTAGAGGCTCATCGGGAGGCACCGCCGTTCAGCGGGTAGGAGCGGTCCAGCGCCAGGTTGAGCTCGACCACGTCGACCACCGGCTCACCGAGCAACCCGAGGGTGCGGCCGGTGGTGTAGGTGCTGATCAGCTGCAACACGGTGGCGAGCTCCAGGTGTCGGACGCGGGCGACCCGCGCCGCCTGAAGGTGCGCGTAGGCGGGGCTGATGTCGGGGTCGAGGCCGCTGGCGCTCGCGGTGACCGCGTCGGCGGGGACGGCCGGGTCGGCGGGCGCGTCGCCGCGGATCGGGGTGACCAGCGCGCCGCTGTAGTCCTCCCCCGGCTTGGCGCACTCGACGGTGACGCCCTGGTACGTCGTCAGGAACGGCTTCTCCGGGCAGGCCTGGTTGAGGCTGACGGCGCGCTGCACCGTGCCGGTCAGACCGTCCGCGCGGTAGACGCCGAGCACCGCGCCGACACCGTCCGGCGTGCAGAACGCCCGGGCGCCGCTGACGTGTTCGAGCCGGCCGACGGCCAGGCTGCGCGCACAGACCGTGCTCAGCAGGCTGGAGACGGCCGGGTCGTTCTTGCCGGTGGAGAGGTGGTCGACCACGCTCTCCGAGCCGAGGTTGCTCGCACCGGAGGATGTCGGGTCGTAGCCGGCCGCACCGGCGTCGCTCGGGCGCGGCTGGAAGTACTGCGGCAGCGGGTCGCCCTTGGCGTCGCTGAAGCTCTGCCCGATCAGTGAGCTCGCGTCAGCCGCCTTGCCGGGACCACCCAGCGCTGAGCCCTGGGCCGCGTGGCGCAGTCCGGGCACCTGCGCGACGGCGGTCATGCCGAGCGGGTAGGCGAGGCCGAGCAGCAGGGTCAGTGCCAGCACCACCCGTGCCGCGACGAGATGTTGGGCCACCCACGAGGGCAGCCTGGAGAGGGTGTTCATGGTCAGATCCCCGGGATGAGCTGGACGATCGTCAGGTCGATGAGCTTGATGGCCAGGAACGGCACGAGCACGCCGCCGAGGCCGTAGATCCACAGGTTGCGGGTCAGCAGCGCGGAGGCGCTGCTCGGCCGGTACCGCACGCCGCGCAGGGCCAGCGGGATCAGCGCGACGATGATCACCGCGTTGAAGATGACTGCGGAGAGGATCGCCGAGGTCGGCGAGTGCAGCTGCATGATGTTGACCGCACGCAGCGACGGGTAGACCGCGCCGAACATGGCCGGGAGGATCGCGAAGTACTTGGCGATGTCGTTGGCGATCGAGAAGGCCGTCAACGCGCCTCGGGTGATGAGGAGTTGCTTGCCGATCTCGACGATCTCGATGATCTTGGTGGGGTCGGAGTCGAGGTCGACCATGTTCCCGGCCTCCTTGGCCGCGGTCGTCCCCGTGTTCATCGCCACGCCGACGTCCGCCTGGGCCAGGGCCGGGGCGTCGTTGGTGCCGTCGCCGGTCATGGCGATCAGGTGGCCGCCCTCCTGCTCGCGCTTGATCAGCGCCAGCTTGGCCTCGGGCGTCGCCTCGGCCAGGAAGTCGTCGACGCCCGCCTCCTCGGCGATCGCCCGCGCGGTGACGGGGTTGTCGCCGGTGACCATCACGGTCCGGATGCCCATCCGGCGCAGTTCCGCGAAGCGGGCGGCCAGACCGGGCTTGACGGTGTCCTTGAGGTGGATCACGCCGAGCACGCGGGCGGGCCGAGCGTCCCCGCCTGCCGTATTGGACCAGGTCTCGGCAACAGCCAGCGGCGTGCCACCGGCGGCGGACACCTGGTCGACCTGCGCGCCGAGGGCCTCCGGGACGACGCCCCCGTGCTCCTCGACCCACGCGGCGACGGCCGCCGCCGCGCCCTTGCGCAGCCGTCGGCCGTCCGGCAGGTCGACGCCGGACATTCTGGTGGTGGCGCTGAACGCCACCCAGACGGCGTCGGGCGGTGAGGCGACCCGGCCCCCTGTGCCTGAGCCGCCGATTCCCGCGTCGTCGACGAACTCGACCACCGAGCGGCCCTCGGGCGTCTCGTCCGCGAGGCTGGAGAGCCGTGCCGCGTCGGCGAGTTGACCGAGCGGGGTGGACCCGACCGGCAGCAGCGCGGCGGCTCGCCGGTTGCCGAAGGTGATGGTGCCGGTCTTGTCGAGCAGCAGCGTGTTGACGTCGCCCGCCGCCTCGACCGCGCGCCCGGACATCGCCAGCACGTTGCGCTGCACCAACCGGTCCATCCCGGCGATGCCGATCGCCGAGAGCAGGCCGCCGATGGTGGTCGGGATCAGGCAGACCAGCAGCGAGACCAGGACGACGCCGGTCACCCCGGCGCCGGTCAGCGCGGCGGTGTCGTGGGCGGCGCCCATGTACTGCTTGGAGAAGATCGCCATCGGCTGCAGCGTGACGACCGCGACCAGGAAGACGAAGGTCAGCATGACCAGCAGCAGGTTGAGTGCCAGCTCGTTCGGCGTCTTCTGCCGGTCGGCGCCCTCGACGAGGGTGATCATGCGGTCCAGGAAGCTCTCGCCCGGCTCCTGGCTGATCCGCACCACGATCACGTCCGACAGCACGGTCGTCCCGCCGGTCACCGCACAGCGGTCGCCGCCGGACTCGCGGATGACGGGCGCGGACTCACCGGTGATCGCGGACTCGTCGACGCTCGCCACACCGGCGATCACGTCACCGTCGCCGGGCACCAGTTGGCCCGCCACGACCGCGACGACGTCGCCGCGCCGCAGTTCGGCGGCGGCGACCTCCTCGGCCCGGCAGCCGTCGACGGCGGTGCCGAGCTCGGGGGCCCAGTCCAGCAGGCGGCGGGCGGTGGTCTGCCGCCTGGTCCGGCGCAGCGAGTCGGCCTGCGCCTTGCCGCGGCTCTCCGCGACCGCCTCGGCCAGGTTGGCGAAGACGACGGTCAGCCAGAGCCAACCGGTGATCAGCCAACCGAAGAGCGAGGAGTGAGCGATCGTCAAGCCGGTCGTCAGTACCGCACCGACCTCGGTGACGAACATGACCGGGTTGCGGTAGAGGGTGCGCGGGTCGAGCTTGCGGAGCGCGGCGGGCAGGCCGCGCCAGAGCTGCTTCGGGTCCAGCAGACCGCCGCCGACGCGGTGCGACCGGTCGGCGTCGGGCGGTCGGACGGGCTGCGCCACGTCCGGCGGGGCGGGGGTTCGGGTGGCGGCGGTCATCAGAAACGCTCCGGGTACTTCACGGCGGCTGTCAGGTAGGCCACCAGGGCAGCTGCCACCAGCAGGCCCACCACGTTGTCGGCGGTCACGGCTCACGCTTTCGTTGGTGCGAGGGGGTGTCGAACTGTCGGCGTTCGGGTTCATGCGGGCAGGACCGAACCGTCAGCGCTTTGCGCCGACCGGACGGCGACGTTGCGTCCCGGGCACGGGGGCTCCGGCGACGCCCACGACCACGTGGGACGGGACACCACGGGCGGGGACCTGCTCCGGCCAACGCGCCCATCCGGCGGTCGACTCGGCCGATGAGGACGCCGTCGGTGACGAGGCGACCACCAGCGGGTCGACGGTGAGTTCGGCGACACCCAGGGCTGCGGCCATGCCACGCAGCGAGGCCTCGGAGAGGCGGACGCACCGGTGCTCGGCACCGAGCACCGCGGCGAGCTGGCGCTCGCTGGTGAAGGCGATCGCCGTCCGAGCACCGCGCGGCGAACGGAAGAAGCGGATCACCTCCCCGGCAGGACCCGACCGGACCGGGACCAGAAGCAGTCCAGCCGGGATGCGTTCGCCGGGTTCGGGGTCCTCGCCGATGACAGGGGTGAGCATCACGGGCGCCTTTCGACAGAAGGGGTGAGGGGGCGTCACCCGGCTGCCTTCTTGCGGCCGGTGAGCGCGCCACGAAGGCTATTCCCGCTGCTCCCGAGCCTGGGCCCGGTCCTGACGCGTTCCTGACGCGCGCGGCGGCAATGTTGTCGGCGTCGTGCCGTGCGGGTGACGCCGATCACTCGCGGGACCGCCGTCGGGCGGTCACAGCACCCGCGCGGGGCGCTTGACAGCACCGTGGTGGAAAGACGGCGTCAAGACATCCCGCCGGCGCGTAAGGCATGCGTGAGGAGAGGCCGACCACCGCCGCTCGCCGATGTTGAATCAGCTGCACGGCGGGGCGCGCAGCGTCCTCACAGCCTGACTCCGCTGCCGCCCCGCCGGACCAGCACGCAGCTCAGCACCCCGCCAGATCTCAGCACTCAGACCGGAACGGGTCCGCGTCATGGAGAACAGCGCGCCATCGCTCGTACACGGCGGACACGGCCGTGTCGTGGTCGGTGTCAGTGGCAGCCCGACCAGCCTGCACGCGCTGCGGGCCGCCTTCGCCCGGGCGTCCGAGACGCGGCGCCCGCTGCTGGCCGTGCTCGCCTGGAGTCCCCCGGCGGGCGAGGTCACCCACCGGGTGCCACCGGGCCCGTCACTCGTCGCACTGTTCGGCCGCGAGGCGGCGGAGCGCCTGCGGTTGAGCCTGGCGGTCACGGTCGGACGGCTGGACGGGCGCGTGCCGGTGCACACGGCGGTCGTGCGCGGCGACGCGGGCGTGCTGCTGGTCGCCACGGCGAGCGACGACGACCTGCTGGTGATCGGCTCGGGCGAACAAGCCTGGCCCGAGCGCCTCGTGCACGGCCGCACCGCCCGCTACTGCCTGCGCCACGCCCACTGCCCGGTCCTGACGGTCCCGGCTCCGCCGCAGCTCACGGCGCTCCCCCGCGCCGAACGCCACCGCCTGCCGGACTGCTTCGCACAGGCGGAGACCTGCGATCCGCAGCTGCCGTACCTCTAGCACCGGTAACACCGGTCATGCCGGTAAACGCTTTCCAATGCCGCTCGTGCGATCTAGGCTGCTCTCGTGCGCCTCGCCCTCTCGACGCTCGGTCTGCCCGGCCTGCCGCTGGCCGACACCGTCCGCCTCGCTACCCAGCACGGCTGGCAGGGACTCGAACTACGTTGCGCCGCAGGCGAATCCATCCATCCTGAGCTCAGTCCCGACGAACGCCGCGCGGCGCGCCGCCTGCTGCAGCGGTCCGGCATCACACCGCTCTGCCTGGCGAGCTACGTCGGCGTCGTCGCCCCGGGGGACGACGCACCGGTCGTCGCCGCGCTCCGCGCCCACCTCCGCCTCGCCGCCGACCTCGGCGCACAGTCCGTCCGCGTGTTCCCGAGCGGCGGGAACGGCCCGCTCGCGGACGGGGACCAGCGCGCGGCGCACCGCCTCACCGCCGTCGCCGACGAGGCGGAACGACTGGGCGTGCGCGTCCTGCTGGAGACCCACGACTCCCACCGCGCCGCCCGCGACGTGGCGCGCGTCGTCTCCCGGGTCGACCACCCGTCGGTCGGCGCACTGTGGGACCTGATGCACACCTGCCTCGCGGGAGAGTCCCCGTCCGACTCCTGGGCGGCGGTCGCCCCGCATCTCGGCCACACCCAGGTCAAGGACGTCGCCGGCCCTGACGACCTCACCCCGCTCGCCCTCGGCGCAGGCGTTCTGCCGATCGCGGAGTGCCTCGCCCTGCTGCCGCCCGACAGTTGGGTGTCCTGGGAGTACGAAGCACCCTGGCACCCAGCCGCGCCCCCACTCCCCGCCCTCCTCGCCGAAGGCGCGCGCTACCTCTCCCGGTCCGGGGCTCAGCGCCCCCGGACTCCGTGACGACGGACGCCTGATCCCGGCATCCCGGTCAACGATCCTTCGCCCGGAAGGGGTCGTTCTGCCGGGACCCGAGGTGGGCATGAAGAGAAGGGAGGCGTCGGCCACCGAAAGGATCACTGACATGCCCCTGACTGTTGCACAGGTCCTCGCTGCCAAACCCGACGGCGGCGGCACGGTTCACACCATCGGAAGGGACCGCACGGTGCTCGATGCACTGACGCTGATGGCAGCGAAGGGGATCGGCGCGCTCGTCGTCATGGCCGAGGGGCAGATCGCCGGGATCGTCACCGAGCGGGACTACGCCCGCAAGGTCGAACTTCACCGACGCTCGGCCGCCACCACACGCGTCGAGGAGATCATGACCGCGAAGGTCCGCTACGTCGAACCGACCCAGAGCGCGGACGAGTGCATGGCGCTGATGACCGAGCACCGCATGCGCCACCTGCCGGTCCTCGACGCCGGACGGCTGAGCGGCATCATCTCCATCGGCGACCTGCTCAAGCAGCAGCTCGCCGACCAGCAGTTCACCATCGACCAGTTGGAGCACTACATCCACGGCGCACCGAGCTCCGCCCCGCCGTACTGACCACGTCCGCGCGTTCACCCCCGAGGTCGCCGCGTTCCCGGCAAAGCGAACCGCGCGGGCGCGTGAACCCGGCGTGAGCACGAAGTGGCCGGACTGCGCTGCTGTCTCAGGCAGAGATCAATCGTTCGCCGATGGCACGGAGTGGCGGCAACGCGGGTAGCAAGTCCGCGAAGAGATCGAAGAGATCGTCGTGGAAGGGATGGACGCGGGCCATGAGCAGCGACACGTGGCATACCGGATTCACCCATTGGATAGTGCAGCAGGTGCGCGCCAACGGCATCGTCGAGCAGGAGATCCCCGAGGCGTTGCTCTGGTGCTGGACCAGCGCCGCCCGGTCGACCGGTCTGGACCCGGAGGACGTACGGGAGATCGCCGGACGCACCGGGGCGGCCGAGAGCGACGTGCTCGCGGCATGCGGGCGCGACAACGCGCAGTGCCGCCGAGCAGGACCGGTTCGACCAGCCGGACCTGGTCGCGCTCGACGAGTACCTCGACACCGTCCTCGGCGGTCTCTTCCCCTCATCGTGAACGGACAGCAGGCCCTGCCTGCCGGCGGCCCCTCCGTTCGACGCCCGCCGGGAGGGCACCCCGGCGGGTGGCCGCCCGCCGGGGTAACGGGCGGCCACCGGTCATCCGGCGGTTGCGGTCAACCGCGAAGGAGCGCTCAGGAGTTGAGCTCCTCCAGGGTGCGGCCGCGGGTCTCGGTCGCGAAGAGGGCGACCACCGTGCCGACCACCGCGACGCAGCCGAGCTGGGCGAAGACGGTGGCCAGGTCGCCGCCTCCGCTCAGGATCGCGCCGACGGCGATCGGGCCGAGGATGATGCCGAGGCGGTTCCACACCCCGCCGAACGCCGAACCCATGGCGCGGGTGCGGGTCGGGTAGAGCTCCGGGGTGTAGAGGTACAGCGTCACGTTGGTGGCGTAGACGAACAGCGTCGCGACCGAGGCCAGCACCGCGACCTGTCCGCCGCTGTGGACGCCCATGCCCGCCAGGACGAGCAAGGCCACGGCCGCGCCGCCCATGCCGAGGACGAGGGCGGGACGACGGCCGATGCGGTCCACCAGGAGCGCCACGACCAGACAGCCGACCAGGCCCGTCAGGTTGCTGAGCAGGGTGTAGTCCAGCGCCCTCTGCAACGTCAGGTGGAAGTGCGAGGTGTAGACCGAGGGCAGCCAGGAGGCCGTGCCGTAGTTGACGTAGTACGCGACGAACCACAGGGCCGAGACCACTGCGGTGCGTCTGAGGTAGCGCCCGGCGAAGAGGTCACGCAGGCTGCCGCGTGACTCCTCCCGCACGCTCGTTGCGGCAGGCGGAGGCAGCTCCTCGCCGCTGGACGCGGCGATCTCCGCCTCGATCCCGGCGAGCACGCGCTCCGCCTCCGCGGTGCGCCCACGGGCCAGCAGCCAGCGCGGGGACTCGGGGATCCGACGCTGCAGGAAGGCGATCAGGACGGCCGGAACTCCGCCGATGACGAAGAGCGCGCGCCAGCCGAAGGTGGGGACGACCCAGCTGGCGACCAGGGTGGCGGCGGCGAGTCCGGCCGGGAAGATCAGCTCGTACATCAGCACGAAGCGCCCGCGGCGCTCCGACTTGGCGATCTCGTTGATGTAGGTCGCCGCCACCGGCACCACACCCCCGATGCCGAAGCCCTGGATGGTCCGGAACAGGAAGAAGAGGGCGAAGCCCGGGGCCGCGGCGACCGCGAAACTCGCCACCGCGGTGATCGCCACGCCGAGCGCGACGGTACGGACCCGGCCGATCCGGTCACCGGCCCAGCCGGCGGCGACCGCGCCGAGCAGCATGCCGATCGAGCTGCTGGTGATGATCTCAGTGCCCTGACCTGCGGTGAGATGCCACTGCTTGGTGAGCACCGGCAGGGTGGACGCGGTCAGCAGTTGGTCGAAGGCCTCGAAGAAGGTCACCGCACCGATGACGGTACGGACCTTGGTGTGCCAGCGGGACTGGGGGAGTCTCTCGATTCTGGCGGCGACGGAGGCGACGGCCGTGGTGGGCGCCACTGTGGCCATGCGGGTTCCCTTCGAATGGGAGCGGGGGTGTCGCCGACCTTAAGAGGAGCTATCTAAGCGGTCAATAGCTTTGGCCTTAGTGATTACGGCTTCTCACCTCGTGGACGCTCCACCCGCAGTCGGACATATCCACGCGACACGGCAAGAAGTTCCCCAAGGGCCTTGCGCGGAAATAATTAAGCACTTAGATTTCTCCGCACCGAACGACCGCCCGGAAGGAATGGGTGCGCATGAGCATGCAGTCGGAGCCCTCCCACAGTCCCCACAGCGTGGAGTTGCCGGCCGACGAGATCCTCGTCGGCGGACGCTGGCGCCGTGGCCGTGGCCTGACCATCCGGCCTCTCGACCCGGCCACCGGCCAGGAGTTGACGGTCATTCAGGCTGCCTCGGTCGAGGACGTCGAGGAGGCCGCCCGGGCGGGTGCCCGGGCCGCCGCTGACCCGGCGTGGCGGAGCCTGCTGCCGCACGAGCGGGCCCGCTACCTCTACCGGATCGCGGAGCTGATCGAGCGCGACACCGACACGCTGTCCGCGCTGCAGACCGCCAACACCGGCAAGACGCGTGCCGAGACCACTGCCCTGGTCCGCAGCGCCGCCGGGACCTTCCGCTATGTCGCCGCCACGCTGGAGACCGCGGAGGATGCCCTCACCCCCTCCCGTGGCTCCTACCTGACCATGAGCGTCCACGAGCCGCTGGGCGTGGTCGGCGCGATCACACCGTGGAACTCCCCTATCGCCTCCGAGGCGCAGAAGGTCGCCCCGGCGCTGGCGGCGGGCAACGCGGTGCTGCTCAAGCCCGCCGAGTGGACGCCGTTGGTCGCGCTGGCGCTCGGGCGGATCGTCGAGGAGGCCGGTCTGCCCGCCGGTCTGCTCTCGGTCCTGCCGGGCAAGGGCAGCGTCATCGGCGACGCGATCGTGCGGCACCCGCTGGTCGCCAAGGTGACCTTCACCGGCGGCACCACCACCGGACGCACCATCGCGCACCACGCCGCCGACAAGCTGATCCCGGTCTCCCTGGAGCTGGGCGGCAAGTCCCCGACGGTCGTGCTGCCCGATGCCGACCTCGAACAGGCCCTGGCGGGCGTGCTGTTCGGGATCTTCTCCAGCAGCGGCCAGGCCTGCATCGCGGGCTCCCGGCTCTTCGTGCCGGAGTCGATCTACGAGCAGTTCGTCGGTGAACTCGTGCGCCGGACGCGGCAGTTGCGCGTAGGGCCGGGCACCGACCCGACCACCCACGTCGGCCCGCTGGTGCACCCGCGACACCGGGACGCGGTCGCCGCCCACGTCGAGCTGGCCCGCAAGGAGGGCGGCCGGATCCGCTGCGGCGGCGCGGCCCCCGAGGGCGAGCAGTACGCCGGTGGCGCCTACTACCTGCCGACCGTCATCGACGGCCTGCCGAACGACGCCCGCACCTGCCAGGAGGAGATCTTCGGCCCGGTGCTGGTCTGCCTCCCGTACCAGGACGAGGAGGACCTGCTGGCCCAGGCCAACGACTCGGTCTACGGCCTGGCCTGCGGCATCTGGACGCGCGACGCCCGCGCCGCCTGGCGACTGGCCGGGCGGTTGGAGGCCGGGACGGTCTGGATCAACACCTACAAGCAGTTCAGCTCCTCCACCCCGTTCGGCGGGTTCAAGGAGAGCGGCCTGGGCCGGGAGAAGGGCCGCGACTGGATCCGCTCCTACCAGCGGCAGAAGTCCCTGTACTGGGGCACCGACGCCGACCCGCTGCCCTGGGCGGCCGTCTGATGCCACGTCGGACATCGAGGCCGAGCCACCCGCACCAACCCCTGGAGATCCCCATGAGCCTGACGGTCGCGCCGCCCCCGCCCGTCGCCCGGCTGCGCCGACTGCGCGCGGTCGAACTGCGCACCCCCCACTTCGCCGCCTCCGGCGACTTCTACCGCGAGGTCTGGGGCTTGGAGCAGGTCGAGTCGGACCGCGACGGCAGCTGGCTGCGCGGCACCGGCGACAACCACCACGTGCTGAGCCTGCAGCGCGCCGAGGCCAACGGCCTGGGCCGGATCAGCTTCGCCGTGACGACCCCGGCCGAGGTCGACGAGGCCGCCCGACGCCTGCTCGCCCGCGGCATCGTCCCGGTCGCGGGCCCCGGTCGGCTGGACCAGGTCGGCGGCGGCTACGGGCTGCGCTTCACCGACCCCGAGGGCCGCCTGATCGAGCTCTCCGCGGACGTCGAGGCCGTCGTCCCGCGCGACCAGCTGGGCTCGCCCGTGCCGGTGGGCGTGACCCACGTGGTGCTGAACACCGTGGACATCGACGCCGCCGTCGCCTTCTACTGCGAGGTGCTCGGCATGCGGGTCTCGGACTGGTCCGCGCACCAGATGGCCTTCCTCCGCATCAACAGCGACCACCACTGCATCGCCTTCCACCAGGCGGAGTGGGCCTCGCTCAACCACGTCGCGTACGAGATGCCGTCGGTGGACCACTTCATGCGCGGGCTGGGCCGGCTCAAGCACCACGGCATCGCCCCGCAGTGGGGACCGGGACGGCACGGGCCCGGCAACAACACCTTCTCCTACTTCACCGACCCGGCCGGGCTGGTCTGCGAGTACACCTCCGACGTCGCCCAGGTCGTCGAGGACCAGTGGCTCTGCCGCACCTGGCCCCGGACGCCGGAACTGTCCGACCTGTGGGGCACGGCCGGGCCGCCGTCCACCACCATCCGCAGCCACATGGCCGGGATCCCGGACCCGGGCCCGCTCGCCAACCGCGAAGGAGCGCGCGCATGAGCACCGTCACCGAGGCACCCGGAACGACCGCGACGCGGCGCGTCGGGCTGGTCGGCTGGGGCGCGATCGGCCAGGTCGTCGGCAACGCGCTGGCCGAAGGCCGGGTCCCCGGCGCCGAGTTGGTCGGCATCGTCGACAACCGCACGCTGACCGGTCTCCCCGCCCAGCAGCTCGCCTTCGAGCAGGCGCTGGAGTCCTGCAATCTGATCGTCGAGGCGGCCGGGCAGTCCGTGGTCCGCGAGTGGGGCGAGCGGGTGCTCGCCGCGGGCGTCGACCTGTTGGTCTGCTCCAGCGGCGCGCTGACCGACGCCGCGCTCGCCGAGCGGCTGCGCACGACCGGTCCCGGCCGGGTCTACTTCACCGGCGGCGCGGTCGGCGGCCTGGACCTGCTCCAGGCGGTGCGCGGCCTCGGCCCGCTGACCACCGTCCGGCTCACCACCACCAAGCTGCCGCGCACGCTCCTCCAGCCGTGGATGGACGCGGAACTGACGGGGCGTCTGGAGCATGCGGAGGGGCCGGTCGAGGTGATGCGCGGCACCGCCTGCGACGTTCCGGCCAAGTTCCCCAAGTCGACCAACGTGGCCGCGTCCGTCGCCCTCGCGGTCGGCGACCCGCGCGCAGTCGAGGTGGTCGTGATGGCCGACCCGGCGGCGGTGCTGACCCGGCACGTGATCGAGGCCGAGGGCACCCACGGCAGCTACCGCTTCGAGGTCAACCACCGCCCCGACCCGGTCAACCCGGCCACCAGTCAGGTCGTCCCGCACGCGGTGCTGCGCAGCCTGGACGCGGTGCTGGGCCGCTCCGGGATGGTCCTCTAATGGATGTGGAAGCGCTCGCCGACGGCGTGCACGTCGTCGAGTCCGGGCCCCGCCTGGTCAACGGCAAGGACGCGCCGCTGCTGCTCTGCCTGCACGGGATCGGCTCCTCCTCCGCCTCGTTCGCGCGGCTGGCCGAGGACCTCGCCGACAGCGTCCGCGTCGTCCGCTGGGACGCTCCGGGCTACGCGGCCTCCGCCGACCCGGAGCAGGCTCCCGGCCTGGACGGATACGCGGACGCCGCAGCGGAGTTGATCCGGCGGCGCGGTGGGAGCGCCCACGTGCTCGGCGTCTCCTGGGGCGGCGTGATCGCGCTGCGGCTGGCGGTCCGTCATCCGGAGCTGGTCGCCTCGCTGGTGGTGGCCGACTCCAGCGTCGGCTCCGGCGCCGATCCGGACGCCACGCGGCGGATGCGGGCCCGCGCCGGTCAGTTGGCCGAGCAGGGTCCTGTGGCGTTCGCCGCCGAGCGCGGACCGCGCCTGGTCTCCGACGCGGCCCCCGCCGAGCTGGTGGACCGTGTGGTGCGCACCATGGCCGACAGCATCCGCCTGCCCGGCTACGGCTACGCCGCCGAGGCGATGGCCGAGGCCGACCTCACCCCCGAACTGCCGCAGATCACCGCCCCCGTACTGGTGGTCTGCGGCGAGAAGGACCGCGTCACCGGCCCGGCGGCCTCGCAGGCCGTCGCCGGAGGACTGCGGCGCGTCGCCTACGTGGTGATCGCCGACGCCGGGCACCTGGCCAATCAGGAGCAGCCGGACGCCTTCCACTCCTGGGTGCGCGCACACCTGCACGTCACCGCGCGCGTGCCGTTCTGACCCACCCAAGCTTTCTGACTGTCCGTCACATCAGCTCGCCAGCAAGCAAGGAGCATCTCCATGCCGCTCGACCCCACCCCGTACCACGACGGCTCCGACCTGGCCTCGTTCACCGACTCGCTGATCGCCACCAAGGCCTCGCGCGAGCCCGACTGGGACACCCTCGCGTTCCAGGCCAAGGCCGGTGACCAGTACCGCCGCGCCCAGATCCGCTACGTCGGCTCCGGTGCGACCGGCAACCACGAGGGCGACAACCGGATCCTCCCCTCCGGCGGCTTCACCTTCTCCAACATGCTGCTGCCGCCCGGCGCCGAGGGCCCCGAGCACACCCACCACGACGTCGAGGAGGCCTTCTTCGTCCTGGAGGGCCAGGTCCGCGTGGGCATCCACCGCGGCGCCGACGAGATCGAGTACCGCACCCTCGGCTACCGCGACATGATCGTGGTCCCGGCCGGTGTGGCCCGCTCGCTCAAGAACGAGGGCGACACCGACGCGCTCTTCTGCGTCGTCATCGGCACCCAGAAGCCGCAGGTCCCGACCTACCCCGAGCACTCGCCGATGCACGGCGTCACGCGCGGCTGATGGCCGACGACACAGTACGGCGCACGGTCGTCGTGACCGGTGCGGGCCGCGGCCTCGGACTGGCCACGGCGCACCGGATCGGCCGCGACGGCTACCGCGTCGTCGTCGCCGAACTGGACGCCGAGCGCGGCGAACAGGCCGTGGCCGAGCTGCGGGCGGCCGGCGTCGACGCGGTCTTCCACCCGCTCGACGCCGGCTCCCCCGAGTCGGTCGACGCCCTGGCCGCCGCGCTGGCCGCGGACGGGACCCGGCTCTACGGCCTGGTCAACAACGCCGCTCTGGCGAACGCGGTGGGCGGCAAGCCGTTCCACGAGATCGACGTCGCGGCCTGGGACCGGATCGCCACGGTCAACGCGCGCGGCCCCTGGCTGGTGGCGCGCGGGCTCTGGCCGCTGCTGGCCGCCGAGGGCGAGGGACGGATCGTCAACCTGGCCTCCGACGCGGCGCTCTACGGGTCGCCGCGCCTCGCGCACTACGTCGCCTCCAAGGGATCCGTGATCGCGCTGACCCGGGGGATGGCGCGGGACGCGGGCGACGCCGGGGTCACCGTCAACGCGGTGGCCCCGGGCCTGACCGAGGGCGAGTCCGCGGTCGACATCCCGGCCGAGCGGCACGAGCTCTACCGGCTGAACCGCGCGGTGAAGCGTCCGCAGCGGCCGGAGGACCTGGTCGGGCTGATCGCCTTCCTGGTCGGCCCCGAGTCCGGCTACATCACCGGCCAGACCTTCGCCGTCAACGGCGGCTTCACCATGCACTGAGCAATGCACTGAGCACTGCACTGACAGCACCACGAAGAGGGAGAACACCATGGACCTGGGCCTCTCCGGCCGCGGCATCCTGGTCACCGGAGGCAGCTCCGGGGTCGGCCTCGCGACCGTCCGCATGCTGCTCGCCGAAGGGGCCAAGGTCGCCACCTGCGGACGCCGTGCGGACGCGCTCTCGGGAGCCCTCGCCGGGCTCGCCGAGCGCTACGGCGACGACCACCTGTTCCACGCGCCGTGCGACGTGCGCGACGCAGCGGCGGTCGACGCCTTCGTCAGCCGCGCCGCCGAGCAGCTCGGCGGCCTCGACGGACTGGTCAACAACGCGGGCGCCTCTCGGATGAAGCGCCTGCACCAGACCACCGCCGAGGACTGGCGTGACGAGCTGGACCTGAAGTTCTCCGGCGTGCTCAACCCGACCCTCGCCGCACTGCCGCACCTGCGGAGGTCCGACGCGGCCTCCGTGGTGAACATCAACGCGGTGCTGGCCAAGCAGCCGGAGCCGCACCTGATCACCACCAGCGCGGCGCGGGCCGGAATCCTCAACCTCTCCGCCTCGCTGGCCCAGGAGCTCGCCGCCGAGGGCGTCCGGGTCAACTCCGTCTGCCTGGGCCTGATCGACACCGGTCAGTGGACCCGCCGGTTCCAGGCCGACGACGCCGGGATCGACTACGCCACTTGGCAGGCCGAGTTCGCCGCCCGGCGCGGTATCGCGCTCGGCCGCTTCGGCACCGCCGACGAGGTCGCGTACGCGGTCACCACCCTGCTCTCCCCGCGCGCCGGGTACATCACCGGCGCCAGCGTCGACGTCGCCGGCGGCGTCCACCGCGGCACCCACTGACACCCCCGCACCGCCCCCGCAGTACCGGCCGTACCGAAGGAACTCCCCCCATGACCCCACCCAACGGCGGCGACCTGCTGGTCGAGCTGCTCCGTGCCCACGGCACCGACACCGTCTTCGGTGTCGTCAGCGTCCACAACCTGCCGCTCGTCGAGGCCGTCGATCGCGAGCTGCGCTTCGTCCCCGTCCGGCACGAGGCCGCCGCGGTCAACGCCGCCGACGGCTACGCCCGTGCCACCGGCCGTCTCGGCTGCGCCCTGACCAGCACCGGCACCGGTGCGGGCAACGCGGCGGGCTCGCTGATCGAGTCGCTGAGCGCCGGGACGTCGGTGCTGCACGTCACCGGTCAGATCGACACCCCGTACCTGGGCCTGGGCCGCGGCTTCATCCACGAGACCAAGGACCAGCCCGCCATGCTGACGGCGGTCTCCAAGCACGCCGCCACGGTCCACGACGCCGCCTCGGCCGCCGACGTGCTGCGCGAGGCCGCCGCAGCCGCGCTGGCCGCGCCGGGTGGCCCGGCCAGCGTCGAGTGGCCGATCGACCTGCAGTACGCGGAGCAGACGCCCGGTCAGATCAGTGCCCCCGCCGCTGCCGTGGCAGCCCCGCTCCCCGACGCTGCCGCCCTGGACGAGGCCGCCGCGCTGCTCGCCGCCGCCCGGCGTCCGTTGATCTGGGCGGGAGGCGGCGCGACCGGCGCCCGCGCGGAGCTTGCCGAACTGCTGACGCTGACCGGCGCGGGCCTGCTGACCAGCAACTCAGGGCGTGGCTCGGTCCCCGAGGACGACCCGCGCGTGGTGGGCAACTACGCCTCCGCCCCGGCGGGCAGGGCGCTGCTGGCCGAGGCGGACCTGCTGCTCTCCGTCGGCACGCACTTCCGCTCCAACGAAACCCACGACTACCGGCTCGCCGTCCCGGACGCGCACATCCAGATCGACCTGGACCCGGCCGCGCCCGGCCGCGTCTACCCGGCCAAGCACGGGCTGGTCGGCGACGCCGCCGCTGTGCTGGGCGAACTGGCCACTCGGCTGCGCCAGGTGACCCCGCGCACCGACGCCGCCTGGCCCGAGCGCGTGCGCCAGGCCCGGCAGGAGGCACGCGACAGGCAGCGTCACGCCATCGGCCCGCAGGCCGCGATCTGCGACGCGATCCGCGCCCACTACCCGGCCGGCAGCGTGATCGCCCGCGACGTCACCATCCCCTCCTCCACCTGGGGCAACCGGCTGCTGGAGCTCACCGACCCGGCCACCAACGTCTTCCCGCGCGGCGGCGGCATCGGCCAGGGCCTGGCCATGGGCATCGGCGCGGCGGTCGGCCGTCCCGACGTCCCGACCGTGGTGATCGCGGGCGACGGCGGCCTGGCCGTGCACCTCGGCGAGTTGCTGACGCTGGCTCAGGAGCGGCCCCGCCTGTCGCTGCTGGTCTTCAACGACGGCGGCTACGGGGTGCTGCGCAACATGCAGGAGGCGGGAGGCGGTCGGCGCCACGGCGTGGACCTCACCACGCCCGACTTCTTCCTGCTCGCCTCGTCGCTGGGCCTGCCCTTCCACCGGATCACCCAGGCCGACGACGCTGACGCGGTCCTACGTGAGGCTGCGGCTGCCGACGGCCCGACCGTGGTGGAGGTCGACCTGGCCGCGCTCGGCCCGATGAACGTCCCGTTCACGCCCCCGGTGAGCGTCCCCACTGCGACGGGAGGTGCCCGATGAGCCGCACCGAGGACCGCGACATGAAAGAGCGTGACCTGGACCTGCTGGTGCACCGCACCACTTGGGAGGCCGACGGGGTGCTCTCCGTCGAGCTGGTCCACCCCGAGGGCGCGGAGCTGCCCGCGTGGACGCCCGGTGCGCACATCGACGTCCATGTCGGCGCGCACGTGCGGCAGTACTCGCTCTGCTCCGACCCTGCCGACCCGACGCGGTACCGGATCGGCGTGCTGCGCGAGCCCTCCTCGCGGGGCGGCTCGGCGCACGTCCACGACACGCTGCGGCCGGGACAGACGGTGCGGGTGCGCGGGCCGCGCAACCACTTCGAGCTCGACCACGCCGCCGAGCGCTACCTCTTCGTCGCGGGCGGCATCGGCATCACGCCGCTGCTCGCCATGGCGCGCGACGCCGCCCAGCGTGGTGTCCCGTGGCAGCTGGTGCACGGCGGACGCCGCCGCGACTCGATGGCCTTCGGCGCCGAACTGCGGGCGCTGGCCCAGGAGTCGGGCGCGTCCGGCTCCTCCGGCAGCGTCGCGTTCGTGCCCGAGGACGAGTGCGGACGGATCGACCTGGACGGTCTGCTGACCGACCTCGCCCCCGGCACCCAGGTCTACTGCTGCGGTCCCGAGCCGCTGCTGGCCGCCGTCGAGCAGCGCTGCGACGCCCGCACCGAGCGCTTCGCGGCCCCGGCCGCCGCGCCCGCCGACCCGTCCGGTGAGTCCGCCTTCGAGGTGGTCTGCAACCGCAGCGGCACGACCGTCACCGTCGGGCCCGGCCGCTCGACGCTGGAGGCGCTGGAGGCGGCGGGCATCCCCGTCTCCTCCTCCTGCCGGGACGGGATCTGCGGCACCTGCGAGACCCCCGTCCTCGACGGCGAGGTCGAGCACCGCGACTTCCTGCTCACCGACGACGAGAAGGCTGCCGGGACGTCGATGATGCTCTGCGTCTCCCGCGCCCGCTCCGCCCGTCTCGTCCTCGACCTCTGAGCTCGAACTGTGAGCTCGACCTATGAGCCTCACCACCGCTTCTGCGATTCCCCACGGAGCAGCCATGGACCAGTACCTGAACATCCGTCAGTCCCGGGACGGCAAGCCCGCCCCCTACGAGATCCGGCTCGCCGGAGCTGTCGAGGAGGTCTTCGGCGGCGGCGACCACGACCTCGCCGGGCTCGTCGCCGGGCTCAACGACCGCGGTCTCTTCGCGCCCGACGGCGCCGCCTGGACCGAGCAGACCTTCACCGCCGAGATGCAGCGCCTGGGAGCCTGACCATGCCGACGACCACCCCCTCATCCATCGGGCTGGACTCCACCAGCGCCGACGAGATCTTCGCCACCGGCCTGCGCAACCAGTGGTACGCCGTGTGCCCGTCCGAGTTCGTCCCCGCGGGCGGGATGCGCCGGGTCACCCGGCTCGGCCGCGACTGGGTGCTGTTCCGCCGTGGCGACGGCACCGTGCACATGCTCGCCGACCGCTGTCCGCACCGCGGCGCGCGGCTGTCCCAGGGCAAGCACCTGGGTGACCGGATCGCCTGCTGGTACCACGGTGTCCAGGTCGACGGCCAAGGCACCGTCACCTCCGTGCCGGGCCTGCCCGGTTGCACGCTGGAGGGGCGCACCCTCGTCCAGGCCCCGCCGGTCACCGAGGTCGGCGGCGCGATCCTGGCCTACTTCGGCGACAGCCGGAACCCCGAGCCGTGCGAGCTCACCCTGCCGGAGCCGCTGACCGACCCGGACGTCACGTCGTTCCTCTGCTACGCCGAGTGGAACGCCAACTGGCGCTGGGGCATGGAGAACCTGCTCGACCCCATGCACGGTTCGTTCCTGCACCGCGACTCGCACAGCATGTTCGCGGGCGAGACCACGGCCAAGTTCCGGATCCGCGAGACCGGTCGCGGCTTCTTCTTCGAGAAGACCGACCAGCGCGGCGTCAACTTCGACTGGGTCGAGCTCTGCCGGACCGGCGTCGACTGGGTCGACCTGGAGATCCCCTATCCGCCGACGGCGGGCCCCGGCGGCCCGTTCGGCATCGTCGGCATGGTCACGCCGATCGACGCGGACCGCAGCGTCGTCTTCTTCTGGCGCTACCGCAAGGTCCAGGGCTGGGAGCGCGACGTGTGGCGCTTCCTCTACCGAACAACGCTGGAGCCGCGCCACTGGGAGGTGCTGGAGCAGGACCGCCTGGTCCTGGAGGCCCTCCCCGCCGACGCCGACCAGGCGGAGAACCTCTACCAGCACGACCTCGGCGTCGTCCGGGTGCGCCGGATGTACCGCGCCGAGGCCGAGAAGCAGGCCGCTGCCGCCGTCACGCCCTGACTGCGGTCGGCAGCACAAGCCGAAGAGCCCCGAGCCGATTCCGGCCCGGGGCTCTTCGGTCTCAGTCCTGGGGCGCTGTGGCCTCGTCGCCCACCTGCTCGGCAGCCGCGTCGAGGGAGGTCTCCAGCCGGGCCAGCAGCGCGGCGAGCAGGCGTCGTTCGTCGCCGGAGAGGCCGGCCAGCATCCGGCGCTCGTTGTCCAGGTGCCGCGCGAAGACCTCGTCGACCAGCTTCAGACCACGCTCCGTCAGCCGCGAGCGGACGATGCGGCGGTCGTTCTCGTCGCGCTCACGGACGATCAGTCCGTCCTTCTCCAGCCGGTCGGCGCGCAGCGTCATGCCCGCGCTCGTGATCAGCCCGCTGGCTGCCAACTGCCCGGCCGTCAGCCGGTACGGCGCGCCGGCGCGGCGCAGCGCGGTCAGCACGTCGAAGCCGGCGATGTTGAGGCCGTACTCCTCCAGCGAGTCGGTGAGCAGCGACTGGTACCGCGCGAAGGTGCGGTGCAGCCGGGCCATCACCTGCAGCGGTTCGGTGTCCAACTCCGGGCGCTCGCGCCGCCAGTCCGCCACGACCGCGTCGACGGCATCCCCCGTGCCCTCGCCTGTGCTCGCTGCACGGGACCGCGGGTACCCCATCTCGGACCTCCTGCCCGGCCGGCTGCCATGCCTGCTGCCGGACATGATCCTATCGCCCGCCCCGGGTCCGGTTGGGCCGGGCGGGTGGCGTTCGGGCGGCTGATCAGTGCGTTCACGATCCGATCACGCCGGTCCGCTGTAGCTTCCGCCAGGGCGGACAAGAACTGATTAAGGAAAGTCTTCGGACCTTCAACAACGTGTTGACGCCACGCGGCCACACCTCTACCTTCCTCTCAAACGGAAAGAACTTTCCGTATTGTGGAAGAACCCAGGCCGCCCGGCTCCTCGCGCGGCCGTCCCGCGCCCGCAGAAGGAGCGCCCCCATGAACCTCGCGCCGCGTGAGATCGACAAGCTCTACGTGTACGTGGTGGCCGACCTGGCCCGCCGACGCCGCGACCGCGGTCTCAAGCTCAACTACAGCGAGGCCGTCGCGCTGATCAGCGAAGGCATCCTGGAGGGCGCCCGCGACGGGCGCACCGTCGCCGAGTGCATGGAGCTCGGCAAGGACATCGTCGGAGCCGACGACGTGATGCCCGGCGTCCGCGCGATGCTCCCGCTGCTGCAGATCGAGGCCGCGTTCGTGGACGGCACCAAGCTCGTCTCCTGTCACGACCCCATCGGCGCCTGATCCGCGGCGTTGTCACCATCCGCGCAGCCCGCGAAAGAGAGCATCCATGTCAGCAGGCAGACCCGCCTATCTCTACGGAGAGGCGCCGGTAGAGATCAACGCCGGTAGGGCCACGACGCGTGTGCGCGTGAGCAACACCGGGGACCGGGCCGTCCAGATCGGCTCGCACTACCACTTCTTCGAGGTCAACCGCGCCCTCGACTTCGACCGCGAGCAGGCCTTCGGCATGCATCTCGACCTCCCCGCCGGGACCGCCGTCCGGTTCGAGCCGGGCGACACGCGTGAGGTGGACCTGGTGGCCTTCGCCGGGCACCGGCGGCTGGTCGGCTTCAGCGGACTCGTCGACGGCGGCCTCAACTCCGCCGAAACGCGCGCCACGGCACTGCGCCGCGCGGCCGAGCGCGGCTTCCTCGGCGCGCGCCCGGGCAGCAAGGCGGGTGAGCTCTGATGGCGCTCATCCCCCGCAGCCAGTACACCGACCTCTTCGGCCCGACCGTCGGCGACCGGTTCCACCTCGCCGACACCAACCTGGTGGTCGAGGTCGAGAAGGACTTCAACGAGGGCCACTACGGTGACGAGGCCGTCTACGGCGGCGGCAAGGGCATCCGCGACGGGATGGCACAGGACCCGGCCGCGACCAACCTCAAGGGCGCCCTCGACCTGGTGATCACCAACGTCGTGGTGCTGGACCCGGTACTCGGCGTGGTCAAGGGCGACATCGGGGTCAGGGACGGCTTCATCACCGCCGTCGGCAAGGCCGGGAACCCGCGGCTGCAGAGCGGCGTGCACCCCAAGCTGGTGATCGGTCCCGGCACCGAGGTCGTCTCCGGCGAGCACCTGATCGCCACCGCGGGCGGCGTGGACACGCACATCCACTTCATCGCCCCGCAGCAGGCCCAGGAGGGCCTGACCAACGGCATCACCACCTTCATCGGCGGCGGCACCGGCCCGACCGACGGCACCAACGGCACCACCTGCACGCCCGGTCCGTGGAACATCGGCCGGATGTACCAGGCGGTCGAGGAGATGCCGGTCAACACCGGACTGCTGGGCAAGGGCAACGGCTCGCTGCCGGAGGCGCTGCGCGAGCAGGTCGAGGCGGGCGTCTGCGGCCTCAAGGTGCACGAGGACTGGGGCGCGACCCCGGCCACCATCGACACCGCGCTGCGCGTGGCCGACGAGTACGACGTCCAGGTCGCCATCCACACCGACACGTTGAACGAGTCCGGCTTCTACGAGGACACCCTCGACGCGATCGACGGCCGGACCATCCACACCTTCCACACCGAGGGCGCGGGCGGCGGCCACGCCCCGGACATCATGCGGATCGCGGGCGAGCCCAACGTCCTTCCCTCGTCGACCAATCCGACGCTGCCCTACACCGTCAACTCGATCGACGAGTTGCTCGACATGGTGATGGTCTGCCACCACCTGAGCCACGACATCCCGGAGGACGTCTCCTTCGCCGACTCCCGGGTCCGGGCGGAGACCGTCGCCGCCGAGACCGTGCTCCACGACGAGGGCGTCATCTCGATCTTCTCCTCCGACTCCCAGGCGATGGGCCGGGTCGGCGAGACCTTCGCCCGTGCGTTCCAGACCGCGCACCACTGCAAGGACCAGCGCGGCAAGCTGGACGGCGACAGTGAGCGCAACGACAACCAGCGGGTGCTGCGCTACCTGGCCAAGCTCACCATCAACCCCGCGATCGCCACCGGCACCGCCGACTGGATCGGCTCGCTGGAGCCCGGCAAGCTGGCGGACATCGTCCTGTGGCCGATCCACTCCTTCGGCGCCAAGCCCAAGCTGGTGATCAAGGGCGGCATGGTCAACTGGGCGCTGATGGGCGACCCCAACGCCTCGCTGCCGACCACCCAACCGATCTACTACCGCCCGATGTTCGGGGCGATGGGCAAGGCCCGGCAGGCGACCCGGGTCTCCTTCATGTCGCAGGCGGCGATCGAGCGCGGCGTCCCGGCCGAACTCGGGCTGGACAGCCGGGTGCTGCCGGTGCGGGACTGCCGCACGGTCGGCAAGCAGCACATGGTCCGCAACGACGCGCTGCCCAAGATCCAGGTGGATCCGGAGACCTACCAGGTCACCCTGGACGGCGAACCCGCCACCATCGAGCCGGCCCGGACGCTCCCGCTCAACCACCTCTTCTACCTCGCATGAGCAGCTCTCTGGACCAGCTCCTGGTCAGCCTCCAGCTCTCCGACTCGGCCTTCCCGAGCGGCCTCTACACCCTCTCGCACGGCCTGGAGGGCTACCTCCAGGCCAAGCGGGTGGACGCCGACGGCATGCCGCCGCTGCTGGAGGACCTGCTGCGCCACTCCGTCGGCCCGGCGGACGCCACCGCGCTGGCCCTGGCCCACCGCGCGGTCGGCGACGGCGACTGGGCCGCGGTGGTCGAGGTGGACCAGCGTCTCTTCGCGAGCAAGCTCAACCGCGAGGCGCGCCAGGCCTCGACGCGCACCGGGCGGCAGATGCTCGACACCGCCCGCCTCGCCCTGGGCTGCGCGGAGTTGGACCGCTACGCGGAACTGGTCGCGTCGAAGGCCACACCGGGCTGCCAGCCGGTGGCCGCCGGGGTCGCCTACGCGTCGAGCGGTGTCCCGGCGGAACAGGCCGTGGCGAGCGACCTGTTCGCCTTCGCCGTCAGCTTCGTCAGCGCCGGGCTGCGGCTGCGCCTGACGGACCACCGCCGGGCGCAGATCACGCTGCGCGAGCTCGCGCCGGTGATCACGGAGGTCGTAGCGGCGGCGCTGGAGCGCGAGTCGGCGGACCTGGGCGGCTGCGTCCCGGTCGCGGACGCGATGTCCGGACGCCACGAACGGGCCGAGGCACGGATGTTCGTCTCATGACCGGCCATGACCGACACCCACACCGACACCAGGACATGCAAGAGAGAAGGCAGAAGATGACGGACGACGTGCTCCGTGTGGGCATCGCCGGGCCGGTCGGCTCGGGCAAGACGGCGCTGATCGAGGCGCTCGTCCCGGTCCTGATCGCCCGTGGCCGACGGCCTGCGGTGATCACCAACGACATCTACACCCAGGAGGACGCCGACCACGTCCGCCGCAACCTGGCAGGCGTGCTCGACCCCGAGCGCGTGGTCGGCGTCGAGACGGGCGCGTGCCCGCACACCGCCGTCCGGGACGACCCGACGATGAACCTGGCCGCGGGCGCCGAACTCCTGGAGCAGTTCCCGGACGTGGACACGCTGATCTACGAGTCGGGCGGCGACAACCTGACGCTGACCTTCAGCCCGCTGCTGGTCGACATGTTCTTCTTCGTGCTGGACACCGCCGAGGGCGAGAAGATGCCGCGCAAGCGCGGTCCGGGCATCACCGACTCCCACGTGCTGGTCATCAACAAGATCGACATCGCCCAGTACGTGCGCACCGATCTCGACGTGATGTCCTCCGACGCCGACCGCGTCCGCGAGGGCCGTCCGGTGGTGCTCACCAACAGCCTGACCGGCGAGGGCCTGGACCAGGTCGCGGACCTGCTGGAGACCTACCGACGGGTTCCTGCGTGAAGACCGTCGCCGCCCGGCCGGGCGGGCGGGCCGACCGGCTGACGCCCGCGCACTACGAGCCGTCCCGTGTCCCCGCCGAGGTGCGGCGGTACGCGGGACGGCCGCAGGCGCTGGGCGTCGGCAGGCCGGGGAAGATCGGGCTGCTGGAGCTGGGCTTCGAACGGATCGGCGCGCGGACGGAGTTGGTGACGCACTACCAGAAGTCGCCGCTCCAGATCATGCGCCCGCTCTACTTCGACCCGGCCCGGCCGGACCTGGCCGTCACCCTGCTGATGTCCACCGGCGGCGGCATCGTCCAGGCCGACCGGCTGCGGATGGACCTGCACTGCGGCGCGGGCACGGCCGTCCACCTGACAACCCAGGCGGCCACCAAGGTCCACCGGATGGACGCCGACTACGCCGCGCAACAGGTCTTCCTGCACGCCGACGCGGACGCCTACGTCGAGTACCTGCCGGACGCGACCATCCCCTACCGGGACTCGCGCTTCTACCAGCGGACCGTGATCACCGTCGCACCCTCGGCCACCGTGCTCGCGGGCGAGACCGTGATGGCGGGCCGCCTGGCGCACGGGGAGCGTAACGCGTACCAGGTCTTCGCCTCCGACCTGGAGTTCCGCCGCCCCGACGGCCGCCTGCTCGCCCTGGACACCGTCCGGCTGACCCCCGGCCGGAACGGCGGCGGTGTCACCGGCCCGGCGGTGCTGGCCGGCCACGACCTGGTCGGGACCTTCTACGCGGTCACCCCGCTGGCCCCCGCCGCCGAGGTCGCCGACGCGCTGTTCCGCGCACTGGACGGGTTCGGCAGCGGGCTGCTGTTCGGCGTGAGCGTACTGCCCGGGGACTGCGGGGCGTGGCTCCGGGTCCTCGGCGCCGACTCCCCCGCCGTCACCGCCGCGCTCCGGCACGCCTGGGACGCCGTCCGCCGCCTGCTGATCGGCGCGCCCGCACCGGAGCTGCGCAAGTCCTGACCCCACAACGGCACGACCGTCACCGTGCTGTCCGGCACGGTGCCCCCGACCGGAGAGACTCGGATGCCCTCCCACCTCGATACGGGTAACACCGCCTGGCTCATGGCGAGTACCGCCATGGTCCTGCTGATGACCCCAGGCCTCGCCTTCTTCTACGGCGGCATGGTCAAGACCAAGCACGTGCTGGTCATGCTCAAGATGAGCTTCGTCTGCCTGGCGCTGGTCACCGTGCTCTGGCTGGCCATCGGCTACAGCCTGGCGTTCGGCAAGGACGTCAACGGCTGGGGCCTGATCGGCACGCCGGCCCACTGGATGATGCACGACATAGGTATGAACAGCCTCACCGGTTCCATACCGACCGTCATCTTCTCCGCCTTCCAGATGGCCTTCGCCATCATCACCGTCGCCCTGATCAGCGGCTCGATCGCGGGCCGCGCCACCATGCGCGGCTGGCTCTGGTTCGTCGTCGCGTGGACGCTCTTCGTCTACGTGCCGATGGCCCACTGGGTCTTCGCGCCCGACGGCTGGATCACCGCGCACCTGGGCGCGCGCGACTTCGCCGGCGGTATGCCGGTGGAGATCAACTCCGGCGCGGCGGGTCTGGCCGTCGCGATCGTGGTCCGCAAGCGCAAGGACTTCGAGCGCGAGACGATCCGCCCGCACAACCTGCCGCTGGTCGTGATCGGCCTGGCGCTGCTCTGGTTCGGCTGGTTCGGCTTCAACGCCGGCTCCGCGCTGGAGACCGGCGGCACCGCGCCGATGGCCTTCCTCAACACCCAGCTCGCCGCCTGCGGCGCCATGGTCGGCTGGCCGCTGATCGAGAAGTGGCGGCTCGGCCACGTCGAGATGCTCGGCGTCGCCTCGGCGGCCGTGGCCGGCATGGTCGCGATCACCCCGGCCTGCGGTGAGGTCTCGCCGATCGGCGCGCTGGTGATCGGCTTCGTCGCGGGCGTGGTCTGCGCCTTCGCGATCAACCTCAAGCTCAAGCTCCGCTACGACGACACCCTCGACGTGGTCGGCGTGCACGGCTGGGGCGGCGTCGTCGGCGTCCTCGGCATCGGTCTGTTCGCGACCTTCCAGATGAGCGGTAAGAAGGGCCTCTTCTACGGCGGCGGCCTCGACCTGCTGTGGCGTCAGGCCGTCGGCGTGGTCGTCTGTGCGGCCTTCTCCTTCGGCGTGACCTGGCTGATCGCCAAGGCGATCGAGAAGACCGTCGGTTTCCGTGCCGCCGAGGAGTACGAAGACGTCCCCGGCGCGGAGGAGGAGCAGGCCTACGACGACGAGACCATCGCCGAGATCCGCGAGCGCCTCGCCCAGGCCCGCGTGGCCGTCCCGGTCGCGGTCGGCGGTGCGGGCACGACGGACAGCGCGTCCGGCGGCGTCGGCGTCGACGCCGAACTGCTGGCCGAGCTGCGGCGGCTGCTGGAGCGTCGGGAGCAGGAGAAGTGATGCCGCAGATCTTCGACTCGGGCAACTCCGCCTGGCTGATCATGGCGGCGGCCATGGTGCTGCTGATGGCACCGGGCCTCGCCTTCTTCTACGGCGGCATGGTGAAGACCAGTCAGGTCATCGCCATGCTCAAGATGTGTTTCGGCTGCGTGGTGCTGGTCAGCATCCTCTGGTTCGCGGTCGGCTACTCGCTCGCCTTCGGCAAGGACGCGGGCGGACTCGGCGTGATCGGCTCCTTCGACCACGTCTTCATGACCGGCGTCGGCCTCACCAGCCGCACCGGGTCCGTCCCGACGGTCACCTTCTCCGTCTTCCACATGTCCTTCGCCATCGTCACGGTCGCCCTGATCAGCGGCTCTGTCGCGGGACGCGCGAAGATGAAGGGCTGGCTGGTCTTCGCCTCGGTCTGGACGCTGCTGGTCTACGTCCCGATGGCGCACTGGGTTTTCTCGCCCGACGGGTGGGTGGCCAAGCAGCTGGGCGCGGTCGACTTCTCCGGCGGCACGGTGGTCGAACTGGCCTCCGGCGCTGCGGGTCTGGCCCTGGCGGCGGTCGCCGGCCGACGCGAGGACTTCGAGCGTCAGACGATCCGTCCGCACAACCTGCCGCTGGTCGTGGTCGGCCTGGCGCTGCTCTGGTTCGGCTGGTTCGGCTTCAACACCGGGTCCTCGCTGGGCGTTCCGGGCGCGGCACCGATGGCGTTCGTCAACACCCAGTTCGCCGCCGGTGCGGCCATGGCGGGCTGGGCGGTGACCAGTTGGTGGCGCACCCGCCAGGTCGGGCTGCTCGACATCAGCATGGGCGCGGTCACCGGAATGGTCGCGATGACCCCGGCCGCCGGTGACCTGACCCCGCTGTGGGCGTCGGTGATCGGCTTCCTGGCCGGTCTGACCTGTGCTTTCGCCATCAGTTGGAAGTACCGCTTCGGCGTCGACGACACCCTGGACGTGGTGGGCATCCACGGCTGGGGCGGCCTCTTCGGCATGGTGATGGCGGGTCTCGCCGCCACCGGCGTGATGACGGGCAAGAAGGGCCTGTTCTACGGCGGCGGTTGGAGCCTGCTGGGCAAGCAGCTGGTCGCCGTGCTGGTGATCGGGCTCTTCGCGTTCGCCATGACCGCGCTGATCGGCAAGGTGGTCGACCTGACCGTCGGTCTGCGCCAGTCGCCGCACGCGGCCGAGGAGGAGCACGAGCAGGTCTACCAGAACGACTGGGACGTCCAGTTCAAGGAGATCGCCGACGCCCTGCGCGGCAGCGGCATCCGGGAGGACGGCAAGGAGGAGGACCCGAGCGTCCTGCTGGAGCAGGTCCGCAGGCTCCTTGAGGCCGACCCGGAGCAGTTGCGGGAGTGAGCCACCCGTGAGTGACGGACGGGGCGTCGGCCGGTGGCCGACGCCCCGTCGGTTTTCTCCGCCCGTTTCTCCGTCGGTTTCTTCGTCGGCCTCCCCCTCCGTGTCGGCTTGCGTCCGGCACCGCACAGGACCAGGGTGGCGGTGTGTCCCCTGCTCCCAGACACCTGATCGTGCTGCGGCACGCCAAGTCCGCCTGGCCCGACGGCGTGGCCGACCTGGACCGGCCGCTGGGCCCGCGCGGTCGGCGCGACGCACCCCGGATCGGCGCCTGGCTGCGCGCCACGGGTCACCTGCCCGAGTTGGTGTTCTGCTCGCCCGCCCACCGGACCAGGGAGACCCTGGAACTGGTCACCACCGGCCTCGGCGGAAGACCCGAGGTGCGCGTGGAACCGCGCCTCTACTCCGCCGACGCCGACGGCCTGCTGGCCGTGGCGCGCTCCGCGCCCGCCCACTGCGCCACGCTGATGCTGGTGGGCCACCAACCGGCCGTGCAGGAGCTGGTGTTGGAGCTGATCGGCGACCGCCCCGACGAGCACCCGGCCGCCGCACTGCTGCGGGAGAAGTTCCCGACCGGAGCCGCCGCCGTGCTGGAGGTCACCGATCCGTGGTCCGGGCTGGGCAGGACCGGTGCGCGGCTCGAAGCCTTCGTCCGGCCCCGCGACCTGCCGTAGTCACAGTCCAGGACACGTCATCACACGCCCTCACAGCCGGACGATCACCAGCGCCGTGTCGTCCGTGACACCCGCCGACGGGAGCAGGTCCGTCAGCACGGCGTCGGCCAGCGCCTCCGGCTCCGCGTCGCGGTGGCGGATCAGCGAGGCGGCGAGCAGGTTGAGGCCGACGTCGATGTCCCGGTCGCGGCGCTCGATCAGGCCGTCGGTGTAGAGGACCAGGGTGTCCCCCTGCGTGAAGGGGACGACGGCCTGCGGTCGCATGGTGAGCTCCGGCCTCGCGTCCAGCGGCGGATCGGTGGCCTGGTCCAGGAAGTCCACCCGCCTCCCGCCACGCACCAGTGCGGGCGGCGGATGACCGGCGCTGCTGTAGGTGATCAGCCCTCGGTCCCAGTCGACGAAGACCGTCACGACGGTCGTCGACTGCGCGCCCTCGACCGAGCGGGAGTAGCGGCCGAGGACCTCCAGGGCGTGCGCGGGCCCCGTCGCGACGCGGATGGCCGCGCTGAGCGCACTGCGCAGCTGCCCCATCACGCCGGCGGCCTCCAGCCCGTGCCCGACCACATCGCCGACGGACACCCCGATCCGGTCCCCGCCGGGTGTTCCGGAGTCGGCCAGGTCGACCAGGTCGTACCAGTCGCCGCAGACATTGAGCGCGACGGTCGCCGGCTGGTAACGCACGGCCACCGGGTGGTTCCGGACCGGTCCCGGAGCGGGCAGCATCGACCGTTGCAGTGACAGCGCGATCACCCGCTCGCGGGCGTTGGCCTGCCGCAGCTGCGCGTTGACCTCCTGCAGCTCCCGGACGCGGGTGTAGAGCTCGGCCTCCAGCGCCCGGGTCCGGTCACCGTTGGGGCGGTCGTGGGCGCGGACCAGCTCGGTGACCTCCTCGACCCGGTGGACCAGCAGCTCCACCTCGCCGTCGGGACCGAGGACCGGGGCGTTGACCGGGCTCCAGTAGCGCTCCTCCCACTCCCCCGGCCGCTCGGCCGACTCCACGTCGTAGCGCTGCAACCCCATCACGTCCCGCTGGCCGGTGGCGAGCACCCGGCGCAGGGACGCCTCGAGGTTCCGGACGCCGTCGGCCGCGGGGTCGTTCGGGTTGTCCGGGAAGACGTCGAAGAGGTACCGGCCGATCAGCTGGTCCCGGGTTCGGCCGGAGAAATGCAGGAACGCCTCGTTGGCGTCCAGGTAGACCAGCTCAGGGGTCAGCAGGGCCGCCATCCCTGGCAACGACTGGAAGACCCGTTCGTAGTCGATCGCCACCTCGGTCATGGTGCTCCGCCTGATCCGCAAGACAGGCCCCCGGACTCATTCTCACCCTCCCGGGCGCGGTCTCACCACGGCACGGGCGTTCCGTCCCAGGAGAGGAACTGGCCCGTCGGGCCGTCCTCGGGCAGCAGCGCCAGGCGGACGGCGCCCGTCGCGGCCTCGGCGGGGTCGCCCTCGCTGCCGGCCGCGAGCGCGTTGAGGTCGGTGCGGCGCAGGCCCGGGGCCATGGTGTTGACCTTGAAGCCCTCGGGGGCGAGCGTCTGGGCGTAGAACAGGGTGAGCGCGTTGAGCGCGGTCTTGGAGCTGCGGTAGGCCGCGCCGGAGCCCGGCCCCAGGGCGAACCCGCGGTTCGGGTCCGCGCTCTGGGTGAGCGAGCCGGTGCCGCTGGAGATGTTGACGATGCGCGGCGCGGACGACCGGCGCAGCGCCGGGAGGAAGGCGTTGGTGACGGTCAGCACCCCGAAGAGGTTGGTCTCGAAGGTGCGGCGGAAGGAGTCGAGCGTGGCGTCCGGCGCGGCGTTGCCGTCGGCCATCATCCCGGCGTTGTTGACCAGGATGTCCAGCCGCTCGACCTGCCGGGCGGCCTCCGCCACGCTCTCCGGATCCGTGACGTCGAGGACCAGCAGGCGGACGTCGCCGTCCAGCTCCGCGACGGTGCGCTTGCCGCGCTCCGCGTCGCGGGCGCCGAGCAGGACGCTGACCCCCGCCGCAGCGAGCTGTCGGGCGATCTCCTTGCCGATGCCCTTGTTGGCGCCGGTCACCAGTGCCGTGGCTGTGCTCCTGGAAGAGTTGTTCATGCCCGTAAGGCTCCCCGCTCGGGCGCCCGGTAGCCAGGTGGCGGAGGTACCCGGCTACGGACCGTGACGCCCGTCCCGTCTCTCCGGGCCCCTGTCTCCACTGCCTCGCCGGACCGTCCGCTACCTGGCCGGACCGTCCACTACTTCGCCGGACCGTCCTCCGCGAGGAGGCGGCGCAGCGCCGGGAGCAGGGCGTCGAGGGGCTGCGAGCTCTGGAACGCGACCACGGTCGTCCCCGCGCCGTCGGCCGTCGGGGCCGGGGCGGTGAAGAGCGCGATCACCTCCTGCATCGCGGCGTCGAGCTCCGCCAGCGGGTCCTGGCACTCGCCGCGCAGCCAGCGGCGCAACACGTGGTTGTGCGCGGACGCGACCGCTGCGGCCATCAGTTCCGCACGCAGGGCCGCGCCGGGCGCCTCGTCGCCCATCCAGGCCGTGATGAACTCGCGGAAGAGCCGCTGGTAGCGCGCCACGCTGGCGATCTCCCGGTCCCGCAGCGCGGAGACCTTGCTGGTCAGCGCGTAGCGGCGGCGGGCGATCTCGCCCTCCTCCAGGTAGTGCAGCAGCACCAGCCGGACCGCGTCGGAGACCGCGACCAGGGCGGTGGCGTCGGAGGACGTCGCCAGCCGGGCGCGGATCGCGTCGAGCAGACCGTCGTGGTCGGGAAAGACCACGGCCTCCTTGGACCCGTAGTAGCGGAAGAACGTCGACCGGCCGACCCCGGCGCGCTCGACGATGTCGTCGACGGTGGTCTGGTCGTATCCGCGCTCGTCGAAGAGCGAGAGGGCGGCGTCGGCCAGCCGGTCGCGCGCCGGGGGCGCTGAGCGCGATGTCATGGAGCCACATCCTGACGCGTCCGGGCCTGGGACACCACTCGTCACCTCTTGTTTCCGCTTGTTGCTTCCGGTTGTTGTTTCCCGCTGTCGCTACCCCTTGCCACCTGGCGTGGAACTGAGTACCGTCCAAATGGTATCCGGTCCCACCCGCCGGATCTCGCCTCCCCTGCCCAAGGACCGCAGCAGCCTGCCCGCATCCCGGTCCGATCCGAAGGAGGAACAGAACCGATGACCCCGCCGCCCACCGCGACCGCCACCGCCTTCGCGCCCGTCGCGCCCGTCTATGTGCCCGTCTATGTGCCCGCGTTCGTGCCGGCCCCGCCCGCTGTCGACTCCGCCGCCTCGGCCGCTCCGGGTCAGGCCACCGGCCTGCGGTTCCAGCGCTGCACCTGGTGCGACTCGGCGCAGCCGCGTCCCGCGCTGATGTGCCGGGTCTGCCGCAGCGAGAGCTTCCGCTGGGAGGAGAGCCAGGGCCTCGGCCAGGTCGTCCACTCCCCCGCCATCGCCCGCAAGCCGGTCTCCACACCACGGCTGACGATGATTCAGCTCGACGAGGGCCCTCTCGTCGACGGCTGGGTCCTCGGCGGCCCGCAGGACCAGCTCTGGCCGGGCGCACGGGTCCGCTTCACCGACGCCGAGGACGCCTCCGGCCGCCCCGTCTTCGAGCTCAACGAGCTGGGCTGGGGGGACTGACCCGCGCGGGTGGTTCGCTGTCAGTCCCTGTCCGACCCTGTCAGACCGTCAGTTCCGGCTGTACAGAGGCTACTTCGGTCACCAGGCTTTGCCGGATGAAGAACTCGGTACCGAACAGCCGCTCCCGCACGTCCGGCGACATCTGCGAGATCACGCCGGGCATCGCGCCCCGCTCCACCTCGCTGCGGTGGGCCAGCACGGCCGCGATCTTCTGGTCCATCCAGGGACCGACCTCGAACGCGGTGTCGACCTGCTCGTCGGGGACGGTGTAGAGCGTCCTCGCCTCGCCCACCAGCTCCCGGAAGGCCGGGACGCACGAGTGCGGGTAGGTGGAGAAGTACAGCGCGCGCGGCTGCCAGGGGTCACCGGCCTCCGGGTAGAGCTGGGCCAGTCCGGCCGCCTGGGCCGCGAGCACGGTCACCCGGTGCGCGTGCCGGTGGTCCACATGGCCGGTCAGCCCGCCGTAGGCGTCGTGCGTGAGGACCAACTCGGGGCGGAACGACCGGATGTGCGCCACCAGCCTGCCGACGGCCTCGTCGAGCGGCGCGTCGCAGAAGCGCGCGCGGCCCGGGGCCGAGGGCTCGAAGTGCGCGTCGGCGTAGCCGAGCATCCGCGGCTTCTCCGCGCCGAGCAGGCGCGCGGCCTCGGCCAACTCCTCGGCGCGCCACGTGTCTTCCGCCCAGGTCGCGCTGACGATCGCGGTCCGCGCGCCCGCTGCCGCGTGCCGGGCCAGGACCCCGCCCGCCGCCAACGACTCGTCGTCCGGGTGTCCGAACACGGTGAGAATGCTGGGCGCGGTCATCGAGGGCCACCTCTCGGTTCGCGGATCCAGCCGAGCATACGGCGAAGGTGCCTGCCGGGCGTCGCTGCCGGGCAGAGGTCGGCGGGCGAGGCACTAGACTGCCCGCACATGTGACCGACTGTCACCGAAAAGGACGGCCCCGAGATGTCCGAAGTCGACCAGACCCCTGCCGCTCTGGACCCCAACGTGCCCAGCACGGCCCGGGTCTACGACTACCTCCTCGGCGGCAAGGACAACTTCGCAGCCGACCGGGCCGCAGCCGAGCACCTGCTCTCCGCGCAGCCCACCGCGCGGGACATCGCGCAGGCCAACCGGCGGTTCCTGGTCCGCGCGGTGCGGCTGCTGGCCGAGAGCGGGATCCGCCAGTTCGTCGACATCGGCGCGGGCATCCCCACCAGCCCGAACGTCCACGAGATCGTGCTGGAGCAGCAGCCGGACGCCCGGATCGTCTACGTCGACAACGACCCCGTCGTGCTGGCCCACACCCGCGCCCTCCGCGCCACCACGGGTGTCTCCGCGCTCGACGGCGACCTGCGCAGACCCGACGAGATCCTGGGCCACCTGCGCGAGTCGGGCGTCATCGACTTCTCCCAGCCGGTCGGACTGCTGCTCATCTCGGTGATGCACTTCGTCCGCCGTGAGGAGGACCCGGCCGCGCTGGTCCGCGCCTACACCGAGCCGTTGGCGCCGGGCAGTCACATGGTCATGTCCGTCGCGACCGGCGGCACGCTCTCGGACGAGGAGATCGCCAAGGCCGAGAGCGCCTACGCCCACGCCTCCTCGGCGCTGACGCTGTACCGCCCGGCGGACGTGGCCGGTTGGCTGGAGCCGTTCGAGCTGCTCGAGCCCGGCCTGGTCTCCTACTACAAGTGGCGTGCCGAGGAGATCGAGCCCGGCGGCCTCGGCGCGCCCATCGCGGCGGTCGCCCGGATCAGCTGACGCCGGTTCGGCCGCACACCGCTCGGGCGGGCCGTCCGCCGACGACCCGCCCGAAGCTTTCCTGTTCGCCTGCTGCCCGATGCCCGGCCCGCTGCCCGGCTACTCGGTCCGCAGCGCGACCGCGGTCCGGGTCCTGGCCGCCCATCCGGCGGGCAGGAGCGCGCTGAGGACGGCGATCACCAGGCCGCCGAGCGCCAGCAGGGTCAGCGGCAGCGCGTGGTAGACGTCCAGTACCTCGCCCGGCAGCCGCAGGCCCGCGCTCTGCCCCATGGCCGGGACCACGATCCGCTGCAGGACCACCCCGATCGGCACCCCGACCACTCCGCCCACCACGCCGACGACCGACACCGACGCGATCACCATCGCCAGGGTCTGCCGTGGGGTCATGCCCAGCGCCTTGACGACGCCGAGGTCGCGGACCCGCTCGCGGGTGTCCAGCACCACCGAGTTGAGCACGCCGAGCCCCGCGACGACGACCAGCATCAGGGTCAGCACCCCGGTGAGCGCGTCCAGCAGGATCACCATCTGGCTCGCTCCGCCGCCGTCCCCGACCTGGGCCACGGCTCCGGTCGGGCGGAGCGCGGCGTTGAGCGCGTCGGTGTAGCGGATCGGGTCGGTGCCGGACGTGAGTGCGATGGAGAAGACCTGCGGGCGCAGGTCCGGCTCGGCCGCCGCCAGCGTGCGGGCGTCGGTGAGGACACTCATCGCCGCGCCGCTGCTGGCGACGAAGACCTCACCACTGATCCTCACCGGAATCGCCTTGCCGTGGTCGTTGAGCACCACGGTCTCGCCCACCTTGGTACCGGTGGCGGTCAGGAACGGGGTGGACACGACCGCCTCGCCGGGACGGGTGAACCAGCTGCCCGAGACCAACTGGCGGCCGGACCAGGACGCGTCCCCGAAGAACGCGGTGGCGTTGACCGCGACTGTGGTCCCACCGGCGGTGACCTGGGACTGCGCGGCGCCGAACCAGGCCCGGGTGCCGGACTGGGCCTCGATCGCCGCGGTCATGGCCGTGGTATCGACCGAGCCCGGCTTCGCCGCACCCGCGCCGGTGCTCCCGGGGAGCGGCGGGGCGACGCTGAGGACGGTCACGTCGGCGTTGGACTTCTTGGCGTCCTGGATCCGCTGGAGCGACGTGCCCAGGCCGTACGCGAAGGTGACCGACACGGCCCCGAAGAGGATCGCTATGACCATCGCCATGCTGCGCGCCGGGCGGGAGAACGGCTGGGCCAGGCCCATGGTCACCGGTCTCGGCAGCGGCAGCGCCCGGGCGATCCGTGCGGCACGCCGCCCCCGGCCGGGCTGCGGGGTCCGACCGACAGTCAGCGCGTCCACGGTCCGCAGCCGACCGGCGCGCAGCGCGGTGAGGCAGGCGGTGACCGAGACCATCAGCAAGGTGCCCGCCATCACGGCCACGTCGACGGAGGGCGCGACGGTCAGCGAGGTGGTGCCGTACACCTGCTCGGTGGCGCCCAGCACCTGACCGGCCGCCAGATTGCCCAGCCCCGCACCCAGCAGGGTGCCGACGACGGCCGGGATCAGCGCCTGTCCCACGTAGGCGCGGACCACCTGGCCCGGAGTGAAGCCGAGCGCCTTGAGTACCCCGATCCGACGGGTGCCCGAGCCGACCGCGCCGGCCACCACGTTCCCCACGATCAGCACCGACATCAGCACGCCGAGCAGCCCGAAGGCGGTCAGGAACGGGATGAAGATCCCGGTGGAGCTGGTGTTGCTGTTCTTGACGTCCAGCCAGTCGCGGCTGCCGCTGACCGCACCGGACGGCAGACCGGCCGCGACGGCGGCCCGGTCGGCGGCGAGCTGCGCCGCGGTGGACGCGGCGGTGAAGCGGTAGAGCATCTGCAGTCCGGTGCTGCCGCCCTCACGGCTGGTCGCAGCCGCGAGCGCCGGGATCTCGTCCGGCGCGACCCAACCGTCACCGGTCGCGCTGACGGACCGGGCGATGCCGACCACGTCGAGCTCCGCGGTCCCGCCGGAGGCGGCAGGCACCTCCACCTTCTGTCCGACGGACAGTTGCGGCCCCGTCCAGTCGGCCGACACGACGAGCTGCCCCGGCCCCGAGGCCCAGTGCCCGGCGGTCAAGCTGACGTCGTCGACGGGACCGCCCGCGTCGGCGCGACCGACCAGTTCCATCGGCGGGACGCTCAGCCCTGCGGGCAGCTCCATGCCGACGACGCCGCTCGGGTTGACCGAGGCGGTCGGGAACGGGCCCGCCGTCGCGGTCACCCCGGCCACGTGCGCGGTCGCGCCGACCCGGTCGGCGCTCGCCTTGGCGGAGTCGAACTGGACCACCAGCTGCGCCCCGTTCTGCTGGGCGAAGGCGTGGTCGAACGGCGCGTTCGACGCGACCAGCAGCGAACCGCCCAGCACGGACGCGGTCACCGCCATCATCGCCGCCAGCCCGGTGACGGCGGTCTGCACCCGGCGCCGCCGCACACCGGCACGCATCACGGTACCGAGGGCGCTCATGCCTCCTCCTCCGCGCTCCGCATCGGCTGCGCTCCGCTACGCCTCAGCTCGCCGCTCATCGGGCCACCGCCGAAGGCACGTTGTGGCGGACGTCGGAAGCGATCCGGCCGTCGACGATCCGGACAGTGCGGGTCGCGCAGCTCTCGGCCAGGCTCTCGTCGTGGGTGACCACCACGATGGTCTGCCCGTCGGCGTGCAGCTCGCGCAGCAGCGCCCTGACCTCCTCGCCGGAGGCGGAGTCCAGCGCCCCGGTCGGCTCGTCCGCCAGCAGCAGCGGCGGACGGTTCATCAGTGCCCGTGCCACCGCGACCCGCTGACGCTCGCCGCCGGACAGCCGTCCGGGGTAGACGCGGGCGTGCTTGGTGATGCCCAGGGTGTCCAGCAGTCCGTTGGCCCGTCGCCGTGCCTCGCCGCGGGCCACGCCGGTCATCTCGGCGGGCAGCACCACGTTGTCCAGCACGGTCAGGTCGTCGAGCAGGTTGAAGAACTGGAAGACCATGCCGATCCGGGTCCGGCGGTAGCGCGCCGCGCCGGTCTCGTCGAGCCGGTCGACGCGGACGCCCGCCACCGTGACGGTGCCGGAGTCGGGGCGGTCCAGACCGGCGACCATGTTGAGCAGGGTCGACTTGCCGCTGCCGGACGGACCCAGGATCGCCACCGCCTCGCCGGCCTCCACGGTCAGCGAGACGTCCCGCAGTGCGGCCGGTCCGTCCGCGAAGTGGCGGTTCACTCCGTCCATTTGGATCACAGGTCCGGTGCCGGTCATCGTCGTTTCCTCTCCCAAGTTCCGATGCGTGCGTGCTCGTCGCGACACCGGTAACGCTAGGGTTCGGTGATCATCGGCCTCATCGGTCGGCAGAGGCATTTCCGCTACCGCTCGAGGATGACCGTCCGCGCCGTCATCCTTCCGATGTAGTCCGGCAGGTGGGAGCAGGTCGCGTGAGGGAGCAGGTCGCGTGAGGGGGCAGAACAGCGTGGGGAGCAGTCTCAGCCGCTTCACTCGACCGGTCGGTGCCGCGCGCGCGCCTACCCTGCGCCGACGGATCGCCGACGGCGTGCTCGCCGTGGCCCTCGCCCTGATCGGCGTCCGGTACGCGCTCACCGCGCCGAACGTGCCGTCCACGCCGCCGGATCTGACGTTGCTCGCCGCCGCGGCGGCGCTGCCCCTGGCCTGGCGACGCCGCGCGCCGCTGGGCGCGCTCTGCGTCCAACTGGCGCTCTGCGTGGCGCTCCTGCTCCGCCACGCATATCCGGACGTGCTGCTCGCCGCCGCGCTCGGCACGCTGATCGCGCTGTACAGCGCCCTCGCCCACAGCCCCTACCGGCAGCTCACCTTCGCGTGCCTGCCACTCGCCGGCACGGTGCTGGTGCTGCTCTCCCCCCGCGTCAAGATGCCCCACCTGTCCAACGAAGTGGTGGGCGTGCTGCTTCTCTTCCCGGTTGTGGCCGCCGCGTTGGGCCACCGGCTGTGGGCCGGCCGAGTCGAGGAGAACCAACAGCGGCTGCGCGCCATGGAACTGGAGCGGATCGAGTCGCTGCGCCGCGCGGTCGAGCACGAACGCGCCCGCATCGCCCGCGAGTTGCACGACGTGGTCACCCACAACGTCAGCGTCATGGTGATCCAGGCCGGGGCCGCCCGGATGGTCGTCGAGAAGGATCCGGCGCTCGCCAAGCAGGCGCTGCTCGCGATCGAGAGCAGCGGCCGTGCCGCGATGACCGATCTGCGCCAGGTCATGGGCCTGCTGACGATGGAGAGTCCGGACGGCGGCGACACGGCGGACTCGGCACTCGCCGAGAAGCCCGAACTCGCGCCCCAGCCCGGCCTCGACGGCCTGGACGCGCTCGCCGGGCGGATCCGCCTCACCGGCATCGCCGTCGACCTCGCCGTCACCGGCGAACGGCGCCCGCTGTCTCCGGGCCTGGAACTGACCGCCTACCGCGTGGTCCAGGAGGCGCTGACCAACATGGTCAAGCACGCCGTCGGGGCCGGCGCGGACATCCACGTCGACTACGGGTCACGGGAGTTGACGGTGGACGTGGCCAACACCGAGGGCCGACCGGGCGCGGCGGCCGACACCGGCAGCGGCAAGGGCCTGGTCGGTCTGCGCGAACGCGTCGCCGTCCACGGCGGTACCCTGCACAACGGCCCGCGCCTGACCGGCGGTTACCGCGTCACGGCGACCATCCCGCTGGACACCCTCGATTCCCTGGCCACCCCGGACCTGCTGGAGGAACAGTGAGTGACGCCCTGCGCGTCGTCATCGCGGACGACCAGGCGCTGGTGCGCACCGGGTTCCGGATGATCCTGGCGTCCGAGGGGATCCAGGTCGCCGCCGAGGCGGAGAGCGGAACGGACGCGGTCGCCGCGGTGCGGCGGACCCTGCCGGACGTCGTCCTGATGGACATCCGCATGCCCGGGATGGACGGCCTGGAGGCGACCCGCCAGATCGTGTCGAGCGGAGTCCGCTCGACCGGCGGCGCGCATGCTCCCCGCGTGATCATCCTGACCACCTTCGACCTGGACCAGTACGTCTACGCGGCGCTCGGCGCGGGCGCGAGCGGCTTCCTGCTCAAGGACGCCAGCCCCGAGCACCTGGTCTCGGCGGTCCGCATGGTCCGCTCCGGCGACGCGCTGCTCGCGCCCGCCATCACCCGCCGCCTGGTCGCCCGCTTCGCCCGCCGCGACGACGTCCCCCTCCCGGTCGGCGGCCAGGACCCGGACACCCGCCACCGCAACCTCGCCACGCTGACCGCCCGCGAGTCCGAGGTGCTGCGCCTGATCGCCCGCGGACTCAGCAACGCCGAACTGGCCGCGCACCTGCACCTCTCCGAGGCCACGGTGAAGACCCACGTGGCCCGCATCCTCGGCAAGCTCGGCCTGCGCGACCGCGTCCAGGCCGTCGTCCTCGCCTACGAGACCGGTCTGATCACCCCTGGCCAGGGCGAGAGCGACTGATCGGTTCGGTCAGGATTCAAGAAGTCGGGTGTTCCCCGTCGTCGTTAGAGTGACAGCGATGGACGGACCGTCGCAGGGCCGAAGAGACGGAGACACGACAAGCATGGCCACCCGGACCAAGAAGACCAGCGCGGTCAACGACGCCGCCGCCGACAGCCACGAACTGATCCGTGTGGTCGGCGCGCGCGTCAACAATCTCAAGGACGTCAGCGTCGACCTCCCCAAGCGCAGGCTGACCGTCTTCACCGGGGTCTCCGGCTCGGGCAAGAGCTCGCTGGTCTTCGACACCATCGCCGCCGAGTCACAGCGACTGATCAACGAGACCTACTCGGCCTTCGTCCAGGGCTTCATGCCCACCCTCGCCCGGCCCGACGTCGACGTGCTGGAGGGTCTGACCACCGCGATCATCGTCGACCAGCAGCGGCTGGGCGCGGACCCCCGCTCCACCGTCGGCACCGCGACCGACGCCAACGCGATGCTGCGCATCCTCTTCAGCCGTCTCGGCAAGCCGCACATCGGCTCGCCCAAGGCGTACTCCTTCAACGTCCCCTCGATCAGCGGGGCCGGCGCGGTGACCGTCGAGCGCGGCGGGAAGCAGGTCAAGGAGCGGCGCAGCTTCAGCATCACCGGCGGCATGTGCCCGCGCTGCGAGGGGCGCGGCTCGGTCTCCGACATCGACCTCACCCAGCTCTTCGACGGCGCGAAGTCGCTCGCCGAGGGGGCGATCACCGTGCCCGGTTACAAGGCAGGCGGCTGGAACTACCGGCTCTACGCCTCCTCCGGCTTCTTCGACCCGGAGAAGCCGGTCGCCAAGTTCACCAAGAAGGAGCTGCAGGACTTCCTCTACCGGGAGCCGACCCGGATGAAGATCGAGGGCATCAACATGACCTACGAGGGTCTGGTGCCGAGGATCCAGAAGTCCATGCTGGCCAAGGACAAGGAGGCGATGCAGCCGCACATCCGGGCCTTCGTGGACCGCGCGGTCGCCTTCGCCACCTGCCCGGAGTGCGAGGGCACCCGGCTCGCCGCCCCGGCCCGGTCCTCGAAGATCGGCAAGGTCTCCATCGCCGACGCCTGCGCGATGCAGATCAGCGACCTGGCCGAGTGGGTCCGCGCCCTGGACGAGCCCTCGGTCGCGCCGCTGCTGACCGCGCTCCAGGAGGCGCTCGACTCGTTCGTGGAGATCGGCCTCGGCTACCTCTCCCTGGACCGCCCTTCCGGCACGCTCTCCGGCGGCGAGGCGCAGCGCGTCAAGATGATCCGCCACCTCGGCTCCTCGCTCACCGACGTCACCTACGTCTTCGACGAGCCCACCATCGGGCTACACCCGCACGACATCCAGAAGATGAACGAGCTGCTACTGCGGCTGCGCGACAAGGGCAACACGGTCCTGGTGGTCGAGCACAAGCCGGAGGCGATCACGATCGCCGACCACGTCGTCGACCTCGGTCCGGCGGCGGGGTCGGGCGGCGGGCAGGTCTGCTTCGAGGGCACCGTGGACGACCTGCGCAAGAGCGGCACCAGTACCGGCCGCCATCTGGACGACCGGTCCTCCGTCAAGAAGTCGGTCCGCACGCCCGAGGGCACCCTGGAGATCCGCGGCGCCTCGACGCACAACCTGCGGGACGTCGACGTGGACATCCCGCTGGGGGTGCTCGTCGTGGTCACGGGCGTGGCGGGCTCCGGCAAGAGCTCGCTGGTGCACGGCTCGCTGCCCAAGCAGCCGGGCATCGCCGAGGCGGGCGTGGTCTCGATCGACCAGGGCGCGATCCGCGGTTCGCGGCGCAGCAACCCGGCCACCTACACCGGGCTGCTGGACCCGATCCGCAGCGCCTTCGCCAAGGCGAACGGGGTCAAGCCGGCCCTGTTCAGCGCCAACTCCGAGGGCGCCTGCCCGACCTGCAACGGCGTCGGCGTCATTTACACCGACCTGGCGATGATGGCGGGCGTCTCCACGGTCTGCGAGGACTGCGAGGGCAAGCGCTTCGACGCCTCGGTGCTGGAGTACCACCTCGGCGGGCGCGACATCAGCGAGGTCCTCGCGATGTCGGTGGACGAGGCGGAGGCCTTCTTCGGCGACGGCGAGGCCCGCACCCCGGCCGCGCACCGCATCCTTACACGCCTCAAGGACGTCGGACTCGGCTATCTGACGCTGGGTCAGCCACTCACCACGCTCTCGGGCGGCGAGCGGCAGCGGCTCAAGCTGGCCACCCACATGTCCGAGAAGGGCGGCGTCTACATCCTCGACGAGCCCACCACCGGCCTCCACCTCGCCGACGTCGAGCAACTGCTGGGCCTGCTGGACCGGTTGGTGGACTCCGGCAAGTCGGTCATCGTCGTCGAGCACCACCAGGCGGTGATGGCCCACGCCGACTGGATCATCGACCTCGGCCCGGGCGCGGGCCACGACGGCGGCCGCATCGTCTTCGAGGGCACCCCGGCCGACCTCGTCTCCTCCCGCACCACCCTCACCGGGCAACACCTCGCGGAGTACGTGGGCGCGTGAGCCCCTCTGTCCCGTCCGCGCCGCGCAGCGGCGGCGCGGACGGAACCGTTCACTCCTCGCGGGCCGCGGAGGTCAGCGACATGTCCGCGTAGCGCTCGCCGGACACCTGACCCGCGATGGGCTCCAGCTCTGCCAGCTCCTCGGCGGTCAGGCGGATCCGGGTGGCACCGGCGTTCTCCAGCAGGCGGCTGCGCCTGCGCGTGCCCGGGATCGGAATCACCGTCAGACCGTGGACCTCGGACCGCTGGTGGAGCCAGGCGAGCGCGATCTGCGCGATGGTCGCGCCGCGTTCGGCGGCCATCGCGTGCAGCGGGGCGAGCAGCGCGGCGTTCGCCCTGGCGTTGTCCCCGCTGAAGCGCGGCATCGACTGGCGGAAGTCCCCGCCGCCGAGCTCCTTGGCGGCATCGCTGAACGCCCCGGTCAGAAAGCCGCGCCCGAGCGGCGAGTACGGCACGAAGGCGACCCCGAGCTCCGCGGCAGTGCCCACCACGCTGCGCTCGACGTCGCGACTGAAGAGCGACCACTCCGTCTGCACCGCGGTGATCGGGTGGACGGCGTGCGCTTCCCGCAGCTCCGCGCCGGTGACCTCGCTCAGCCCGAGGTGCTTCACCTTACCCGCACGCACCAGCTCGGCCATCGCGCCCACGGACTCGGCGAGCGGGACCGCGGGGTCACGACGGTGCATGTAGTAGAGGTCGATGACGTCGACGCCCAGTCGGCGCAGGCTCGCATCGACGGCCTGCCTGATGTAGGCGGGATCGTTGCGGATCGCGCGATACGCAGGGTCGTCCCGGCGGTACTCGATGCCGAACTTGGTGGCCACGGTGATCTCGTCGCGGTGCGCGGCGACGAACGACGCGAGGAACTCCTCATTGGCACCGATGCCGTACATGTCGGCGGTGTCGATCAGGGTGACGCCGGCCTCGACGGCCGCCTCCAGCGTGTCGCGGGCGGCGACGTCGTCCGTGTCGCCGTAGGCGGCGCTGATGCCCATGGCCCCGAAGCCCTGGGCACCGACAAGCGGGCCGCCCGTGCCCAGTTCGACCGTGCGGATCTTCTCGATGGTGCTGCTCATGATGACGTCCCCGCCCTTTCCTTTGCCCCGTGGGCGCTCACGTGACATGCCAATTTCTCGTCCAGTGCGACCAGCGCGTCCTGCAGTTCCGCAATGCGCGCCACGACGTCGCGCCGGGTCTGCTCCAGGACCTCCTGCCGCTCGTCGGCGGTCGTCTCCCCCTGCCGCGTCAGCTCCGCGAACCGGACCATCGCGGCGACCGACATCCCGGTCACCCTCAACTTGCCGATGAACGCCAGCCGTTCCAGGTCCCGTCGGTCGAACACCCGCTGCCCGGTGGCGGACCGCTGCACGTCGGGCAGCAACCCGATCTGCTCGTACCAGCGCAGCGTGTGCGCGGTGAGCCCGGTCAGCGCCGCCACCTGGCTGATGGTGTAGCGGTCCTGACCGTCCGTTCGCGGACGGGTGGGCCCAGCCGCTCCCCCGGCCGTGCAGGAGAGCAGCGGCGGGGGCGTCACGGGCGTGCTGTCGATCACCGTCATGCGGGTAAACCTAGAACGTTCGAGTGCACTCGAAGCAAACACCCGCCGCGGAAAATCCGTCAAAACAGTTGGCTGGGCGCCGTCGAGAACGGCCCCTTCCCGAAGCCCAGGGCGTGCTCGGGCGCGCGCCGGGCCCGAGCCCGGAGTGGGCCCCTTCCCAGCCACCTCCCGGGCCTGCAGCGGGTGCCCCAGGGCCTCGCCACAGGCGTCCTGACCTGGCCTTTTGCCCCCTCAGCTCCTAGGATCGACCTCTATCGAAAGGGGAGCAGAATGGACCGGTCCGTACGCACCATGGAGGACGTTCTCGCACTCTTGGACGGGTTGTTCACGTCCGGTTCCGAGGCCGACTGCTTGGCAACCGGCGACGGCCGGAGCTTCTGGGACCGCTTCTACACCGACCGGACCAGGCCCGTCCCGTTCTTTGCGGCAAAGCCTGACGAGAACCTGGCCGCCTACCTCGACCAGGGCCTGATCTCTCCCGGACGAGCCCTGGACCTGGGGTGCGGGCCCGGCCGTAACGCTCTCCATCTCGCGTCGAACGGCTTCCAGGTCGACGCTGTTGACCTCTCCCCCGTCGCGGTGGCGTGGGGGAAGGAACGCGCTGACCACGCCGGTGTCGACGTCGACTTCCGGTGCGGTGACGCTTTCGCCCTCACCGAGGGCGAGTTGAGCGGTCCGTACGACGTGGTGGTCGACTCGGGCTGCTTCCACCACCTGCCGCCACACCGCCGGGTCAGCTACCTGGCCCTGCTCGACCGCGTCCTGGCACCGGGCGGCCACCTCGCGCTGACCTGCTTCGCCTCCGGCGAGAACGGTATGGGGTCCGAACTCGCCGACGCCGACCTCTACCGCGAACGCACACTGCAGGGTGGCGTCGCCTACACACCGGAGTCGCTGCGCCGGATCTTCTCCGACCTGACAGAGGTCGAACTGCGCCGCATGAACGAAGAACCGCCCGAGTCGGAGCTCTTCGGCGTGCCGTTCTTGTGGACCGCGCTGTTCCGCCGGGACGCGTCGGCAGACGGCATTCGCCGCGTCCCCTGACGCGTCCCGGCGGGCGATCGATCAGCGCACGAGGTGCCGGGCGAAGAAGCGGACCGCGCTGTCGGCCTCGAACCTGGGCAGTTCCTTGTGCCGGCCCGAGTTCACGTGCAACGACTTCTCCGTCGAGGCGAAGGCGTCGAACAGCGCGAGGCCGTGCTCACGTGAGATGTGCTCGTCGTCCCACTGGAGGTCGAACTCGATGGGGATGGTGATCTGTTGCGCCTTCTCGGCCAGGACGTGGGGCCAGTGCTGGCCGAAGACCGCAGCGGTGATCCTGGGTTCGACCGCGACCAGCGGCACGCCGATAGCAGTGCCCATGTTGAGACCGAAATAGCCGACCGGCCCGTCGCTGCCGATCTCCGGAAGCTCGTGGAGCGCGTCCAGGGTCGCCTGCCACTCGGGCACGGCCTGCTCCGCCAGATAGGCGTTGTAGCGCACGACGACGGGGCCGACGGGCTCACCCGTCGCCATCGCCTGCTGCATGACGGCGATCTCCTCCTCGTCGTGCGCGGTCCGTGGGCGGTCGCCGTGTCCGGGCGCGTCGATGACCGCGACGTGGAAGCCGCAGGCGTCGACCAGGCGCTGAGCCCGGCCCGCCATCGCCGGATGCTTCTTGTGGTTGCCCCCGCCATGGCCCATCAGCACCAGGGGTGCGCGCTCGGCGCCGGAAACAGGGGACCAGAGCACGCCGGGGATCTCGCCGACGGTGAAGTCGCGCTCGACCATGCCGTTCGACGACGACTCGGCGGTGAACTGCAGGGAGTGCAGAGACTGCAGGGAGTGCTGGAGAGAGTACATAGGAGTCACCCTTCGGGAGTGCCTGAATGTCGAGGCGCTCCCGGCGATAGCTACGTCAGCCGCCCGACCGTGACGAAAGGGGGAGCACCCATACGGTTACCGCGTTCATGGGTCTCACCTCCTCGTCCGGTGTCCCGGTCGGCAGGAAGCTATCAGCCCGAGCTCTTTCGGCACACCCGTTTTTCCCCACGCGCCGTCCCGTGAGGGCGCAGGATAGGGCCATGACGCCGCCTTCCTTCGACGTGGACGAGTTCCTCGCGCAGCCGCTCACCGCTCGGATCGCCACCAACGGGCCGACGGTGCGGCCCGTTTGGTACCTCTGGGAGGACGGCGCGTTCTGGGTGTTGACCGGACCGTGGGCGCGGCTGATGCGGAGGGTCGAACGGGATCCCGCGGTGGCGCTGGTGGTGGACGAGTGCGACCTCGCCACTGGGCTGGTCCGGCAGGTGATCGCGCGCGGGCGGGCCGAGTTGGCGCCGTTCGACGTGCCGCGCGGGCGGCGCAAGCTCACGCGGTACCTCGGGGCGGACGAGTCACGCTGGGACGCACGCTTCCGCGCCTACCTCCACGACGACGCCGCCAGCCGTGGCACGACCTGGCTGTGCCTCCGGCCGACGGCACTGGTCGCCAACGACCTCACATACGAGACCGGCGACGTCGAGTCATGACCGACCACCGCTCGATCGACGTCGCCGGCATCCGCCTCGCCTACCAGGTCGCCGGGCCGATGCACGCTCCCCCGCTGGTGCTGCTGCACGGGCTCGGTGAGGGCGCGGCCGACTGGGGCGGCGTCCTGCCCGCCCTCGCACGCGACCGTCGCGTCCACGCCGTCGACCTGCGCGGACACGGGGACAGCGACTGGCCCGGCGACTACTCGCTGGAGCTGCTGCGGGACGACGTCCTCGGCTTCCTCGACGCGCTCGGGCTGGAGCGCGTCGACCTGGTCGGGCACTCGCTGGGCGGTGTGGTCGCGTACCTCGTCGCGGCGGAACAGCCGGGCCGGGTGGCCCGGCTGGTGCTGGAGGACGTGCCGCTGCCGCGTCCGCGCGTGCCCACGCCGCCGATCCGGCCGGAGGGGCCCCTGGCGTTCGACTGGCAGATGGTCCTGGCGCTGCGGAAACAGCTGGACACCCCGCCCGTCGACTGGCTGGAGCGGCTGGGCGCGATCACCGCGGCGACGCTGGTGCTCGTCGGAGGACCGGACAGCCACATCCCGCAGGACGGCGTCGCCGAACTGGCCCGCACGGTGCGGAACGGACGCCTCGTCACCATCCCTGCCGGACACCTGATTCACGCCACCGCACCGGAGGCGTTCCTCGCCGCAGTCCTGGACTTCCTGCCCGCGGCGGGATGACGTGCGGGCCGCGCGTCAGTCGGCCAGGTCGTGCTCGGCGAACGCGCCTCAGCGGCTCCGGCGGCGCGCGTTGCGGATGGCGCGGGCGGCGGCCGGGGGCAGCAGGTCCTTGGCGAGACGCTTGGCGCGGGCCGGAAGCGCAGCCGCCTCGGCCGCCTTCAGGCGACGGTCCCGCTCGGCCTCGGCCGTGCGCTCGGCCATGATGTGGTCGTGGAACCGGGAGGTGCGGAACGCCGGCGGCTTGAGCCCGGCCTTGTTGCGCAGCCGGATGATCCGGTTGCCGCGGATCTTCTCCTCGTACGCGGTCAGCTCCGGGTGCTCGGCGAGCTCCTTCAGCAGCAGGTCCTGAAGCGGCGTCGGGTCGCCCCAGGTGCCGTAGAACTTGTTGGCGGAGACCACGATCGGCAGCAGGTCCATGGTCGCCACCGCCTCCCAGACCGCCGCGCTGACGCCGGGCGTGTGCTCGGAACGGTAGTCGTCCAGCACCACGACGCCCTCGGGCGAGAGCGCCTCCTTGGCGAAGGCGATGTCGCCGATCACGTGCTCGTAGAGGTGCGAGGCGTCGATGTGCACGAACCGCGCGGACTTCGGCTCGGTGCGGCCGTCGGACATCACCGAGGTGGGCGCCTGGACGACGATCGGAAGCGCGTCGTGGAAGGCCAGGTAGTTGCTCTCGAATGCCTTGCGGGTGAGGGTGTCGCGGTAGGACGCCGCCATCTCGCCCGAGTTCGCCTCGTCCGGGGCGTCGGAGTCGAACAGGTCGCAGACCGTGAAGGTCTCACCCTCGCGGACGTAGTCCCCGAGCATGATCGCGCTGCGCCCGAGGTAGGCGCCCATCTCGATCAGGTCCCCGGGCGTCTCGGCCTTCTTCTGCTGTTCCAGGAACCAGACGAAGAGGTGTCGGTCCACGGCGAAGAACCAGCCACGCACGTCGTCCAGTGTGGCGGGTGGTGCCGACTGCGGTCCTGCGGTGCTCATGGGATCTCCGAGGAAGGCCGAACGTGAGAAGACTGCGGCCGAGGCTACGAGACACCGGCGGAAGGCTCAAGTGACCTTTGTCTCTTTGGCATAGTCTGCCCGGAGAACTCCTTGACTACGCGACACTGTGCACTGCACGGGCCCTCGACGGTCACCTTCCGGCCCTGTCGCCTTCACATCCCGGCTTCACATCCCGGCCCAGTGCCCATCCCGGCGCGGTGCCCGCGCGCCAAGACCCGGGTATCAGCCGGGGCCGGCCCGCTCGGGGGTTCGGGCCGGACCCGGCAGCTCAGTCGCCGCTCACGCACCGCCGTCGAGGACGGTGACGAGCGCGCCCTCTGCGTGCGGGCTCTGCAGCGGGGCGGTCAGGTGGACCACGTACGGGCCGTTGCCGCGGCAGCTGTCGATGGCCACGATCTCGTCGTCGATCCGGGCCCGGCAGGGGACGGGCACCGGGGCGGTGAGTGGCAGGTTCGAATTGCGCCAGTGGATCGGGTCGGTCGGGTGCGCGGTGCTGACCGGAGCCACGGCGGAGGCGAGCACGGGGTCCATGACCAGGCACGTTAGTGGCAGAGAGCCCCCTGTGGGGAGTCCTTCGATCAGGCTTTTTTGCGGACCTTTTCGCAGGTGGGACAGCATGTCCGTGCCACTTCGCACACCTCCTGAACGACGCTTTCCCGTCCGGGCCGACGGGGCAGGCAAGTTGACGGATCGACGGCTCGCTGGGCCCGGGAAACGGGGCAGAATCCGCTGCCCGCCACCGACGCCGCCACCGACGTCGTCGGGCCGGACGACCGGCCTTCGCCACGCTGAGCAATGACTGTGCGGCCGCGCACCAACTCCCGAGTGGGGCCGGGTAACCGCCCGGCGCAGCCGATCGGGTACGTTCGAACGACCACCCCGAGCAGTGGGGACAGGAAGGCGACGGACGCATTTCCTCCACGATGCGTTTGCCGGTTCTCCGCACCGACTGCTCGCTGAACTGCCGCTTTCCCGAGGTAAGGTGCCCGCGTGTCTCAGTCACCCCATCCCCAGATATCCCCCAGCGAGATGGATTCCCTGCGCGACGCAGCCCCCGTCGACGCCGACTTGCTGCAGCGGATCCGCGCCGCGCTGACCGCGCGCGAGAACGAGAGCGACGAGGAATCCGGCAACGCAGAGTGACAGAGTGACGCGCTGCGCGCCCCCAACGGGGGCGCGTAGCGCGTGAACAGAGCGTGACCCGGGTCACGTGAGCAAGGAGCCACGTGAGCAAGGACACGTGCCCGTCTGCCCTCACCTGGTGAAATGCCCCTTTTGGAGTGGCGGCTTCTTTGATACCCAGGAAGAAGACCCGAAGCACCACGCACACGCACCACCCAGGAAGTCCGGCATGACGCGCGACAACACCCCGAGCGACACGAGCCTCATATCCTTCGACGTCGACCTGACCCGTCAGGAGACACAGCGTCGAGCACTGGTCATGGACGCCCTCGGGCCCGCCTGGGACCCGGTCGCCGTGCTGCATGACGAGGACGCCGCCTACACGCTGCTCTACTCCGGCCTCGACGCCGAGCAGCAGCGAATCCACGACGAGCTGGTGGCCGCCGGTGTGCTGCCCGCACGGGAGCCCGGCCGTGCTGCCGATTGACCCGCACGCGGACCTGGGCCGCCGAGCCTGGGTACCGTGCCCCTCCTGCGACGACAGCCGCGACTGCGGTGACTGCGGCGCCGCCCGGACCTGCTCCGGCCACTGGCGCTACCTGCTGTCCAACACCGGCAGCCGCCTGCACCTCCAGTGCCCGAGCTGCACCCACGTCTGGGACCACGAGACCGGCTTCGGCGCGACCCGCTCGTAGGGTCCGTACGCCAGACGCTGTACATGACACGGAAGCTCACCCGTCCTTAAGCTCAATCGCAGCCTTCGGACACCTGCGCGCAAGGCGCGCGCCGATGATGGTTGACGACGCATCAGTAACATCGTCGTCCACCGGAGGCATGAGCTCATGACGGACAGTCAGAACGAGGGCCAGGGAGCCGAGTCAGCGCATTCCGGGCCGTCCGCGCAAGCCGGACCGTCGGCGCCGTCCGCGCCGTCGCGCAAGGGCGGGATCACCCGGCGGGGCCTGATCGCCGGGGCGTCCGCCGCCGGAGCCGCGGCGCTGATGGGCGCGGGCCGCGCCACAGGCCCGAAGGGGCCGACCGCCGCGCAGTCGCGCCTGATCGACAGCGCACTGGCGGCGTCGGCAACGAACGCCTCCCTCTCCGACATCAAGCACGTCGTGGTGCTGATGCAGGAGAACCGCTCCTTCGACCACTACTTCGGCACCCTGTCCGGCGTGCGCGGCTTCAGCGACCCGAACGTGCCGCAGCAGACCGTGGGCGGTCGCAGCTACCCGGTCTTCGACCAGTTCGGCTTCCAGCCGGGCACCGGCGCCTCCGCGTCCGGCTACCTCCAGCCGTTCCGGCTGCTCAGCGACCCGCCGCTGGAGGACGGCCAGACCACCAACGACATCGACCACAGCTGGGCCACGCAGCACCGCAGTTGGAACGGCGGAGCGATGGACTCCTTCGTCTCCGCGCACCTTTCGGCGGACGGCGCCACCAACGGCCCGGTCACCATGGGCTACTACACGCGCGACGACCTGTCGTTCTACTACGCGCTCGCGGACGCGTTCACCGTCTGCGACGGCTACCACTGCTCGGTGCTCGGCCCGACCGACCCCAACCGGCTGATGCTGATGTCCGCCTCGATCGACCCGGAGGGCACACAGGGCGGGCCGGTCGTCCAGACCTTCGGCAACCGGCTGGGCGAGTACGGCAAGCTCTCCTGGGAGACCATGCCGGAGCGGCTGCTCCAGGCCGGGGTGGACTGGAAGGTCTACAACGACCCGATCGGCCTGCTGGCACTCAGCCCGCTCCCCTACTTCAAGGCCTACAACGACCCGCTCTCCTCGACCGGCCGCGAGCTGATCTCCCGCGCGTTCACGCCGACCTACCCGGGCACGTTCCAGTCCGACGTCGCGGGCGGCACGCTGCCGTCCGTCTCCTGGATCATCCCGCCGGTCGCCGAGTGCGAGCATCCGGCCGCGCCGCCGCACTACGGCGAGTACTTCGTCCAGGAGGTGCTGGCGACGCTGGTCTCCAACCCGGACGTGTGGGCGCAGACCGCGGTCATCGTCGTCTACGACGAGAACGGCGGCTTCTTCGACCACGTCGTCCCGCCGACCGCGCCCGAGGGGACGCCCGGCGAGTGGCTGGCCACGCTCCCCTCGGCGGTCGGCGGCGTCAACGGCCCGGTCGGGCTGGGCTTCCGCACGCCCGCCCTGGTCATCTCGCCGTTCAGCGCGGGCGGTTTCGTCCACTCGGAGACGTTGGACCACACCTCGGTGCTGCGCTTCATCGAGACCCGCTTCGGCGTCGAGGTCCCCAACCTCACCGCCTGGCGGCGCGGCGTCACCGGCGACTTCACCGGCGCGTTCAACCTGAGCGCCGCGCCGACCACCGCGTTCCCCTCGCTCCCGCAGGTCTCGCTGGGCGACACCTCGGCGGCGGAGCAGGCGGTGCTCAACGCCCTGGCCGGGACGCTGGACGTCGGCATCCCCTACCCGCTGCCGAGCAGCAACTCCATGCCGACGCAGGAGACCACGCCCACCCGTCCGCAGGTCCCCTGACCGACCCACGCCAGACGCGTGCGGGGCATGCCCATATGGTTGGGCGTTCCCCGCACGCGTTCGACATCGGGCGCTTGGCCGGGAACGCATTCGCGATATATCGTAAGTCCGTCAGTCGCAGACGACCGAATGATCGCAGCGGAGCACGGGGAGATCTCATGGCAGCGGACAGTCAGCCCGTCGACAGGGCAGTCGGCAGGGCCGGGACCGACGTCGGAGCCCCTTCACTCAAGGCCTCGCACGCCGACCGCGACGCCGTGGTGGACCGGCTCCAGACCGCGGCGGGTGAAGGACGGCTGACCGCCGAGGAGCTCGACGATCGCGTCGAGGCCGCGCTCACCGCGCGCACCGTCGACGAACTGATCCCGCTGACCGCCGACCTTCCGCCTACGGACGCGTCGAACAGCGTCCCGGAGTTCCTCGCCCCGACGCCCGGCAGCACCGTGCGGATCGAGCAGAAGGGCAGTCAGGTCGTGCGCCGCGGAGCGTGGACCGTGCCGCAGCAGCTGGAGCTGCGCGCCCAGTGGTGCAAGGTTGTCCTCGACCTCACCGAGGCGCGGATCGACCACCCGACCCTGCACCTCGATCTCGACATGCGCGGCGGGTCGCTGATGCTGATCACCGACCCGGGCATCGAGGTCGACACGGACCAGGTCAAGTTCACCTTCGGCGGTCTCAAGGAACGCGGCCGACGCCGGTCCGGCCGGTCCAGGCGGGAGGAGACCCCGACGCGACTGCGGATCCATGTCACCGGCGAACTGCACCTCGGCAAGATCCTGGTGCAGCAGCGGCGCCGGACGCGCGGCGCCCAGGGTGCGGCGTAAAAGAGGGCCCAGGCGGGCCTACGTGAGGAAGTCGACGATGAAGGGCAACGTTCGCCGGAGCGGGCCCGCATCGACCGTGGCGGCGAGTTCGCCCAGGTAGTCACCGTGGTTTGCGGGCACGATGAGCAGGCGGGCCTGCGGGATGAGGGAGGCCAGGCGGAGGGCGTGGTCGACACGGATCACGTCCTGGTCGCCGGCCATGACGAGGGTCGGGGCCGTGATCGAGGCCACCAGGGCGTCGGGGAAATCCGTGAAGCCCGTCAGCATGAGCTCGCGGTCGAGGTGGAACATGCGCTCGGCGTGCGCGGGGTCGCCGCCGGCCTTGAAGTCCGCCTCGCGGTAGGGCTGGGGCATATCGGCGTAGCTGCTCGCCGCAAGCCCGTCCCAGAATCCGTCCACCATGCCGTCGCGGCGGAACGGCGTCGAGGCGACGACGAGTCGGCGGACGGCCTGCGGATGCCGGATCGCCATCTGCAGCCCGACCTGGCCACCGTTGCTGAACCCGAGCACGTCGAGCGGCTCCACAGAGAGCTCCCGCAGCAAGGCGGCGACGCCGTCCGCCGAAGCCTCGAACGATGCGGAGCGCTCCCCCGAACCGGTATGGCCGTGGCCCTGCAGCTCGACGGCGAGGATGCGCCGCGACGTCTCCAACGCCGGAATGAAGCGGCCCCAGTTGGAGTCGATCGTCGAGCCACCACCGTGCAGGAGCAGGAGGGGAGGCTGCGTTCCCTGGGATTCGCCGTGCCATTCGTAGTAGAGCGGCAGCTCTCCCGACGAGTATCCGTGCTCGATGCCCATGGCCGCGAGGGTAGCCGGGCCCACTGACAGTCCATCAGATCCCAGCGAGCTCGGCGCGGCCGTCCGATCGGGCCTTGAGCTGGGCGAACCTGGCAGATCCGGGCTACCGCCCAACGGCGGCAGCCCGGATGACGGAACCGGTGATCAGGGCAGGCAGGACGTGTGGGCGAGGGCCTGCTTGAGCAGGGCCCCCTGGCCGCCCTCCATCTCCTGCTGGACCAGCGGGGAGGCGGCCTCCTCGGGGGTGAACCAGACCAGGTCCAGCGCGTCCTGCCGCGGTCGGCAGTCCCCCGCGACCGGCACCACGTACGCGAGCGCGACGGCGTGCTGCCGTGGGTCGTGGTACGGCGTTATCCCCATCGTCGGGAAGTACTCCGCCACCGTGAACGGCTGGAGCGAGGCCGGGATGCGTGGCAGCGCCACCGGCCCGAGGTCCTTCTCCAGATGCCGCAGGAGCGCGTCGCGGACGCGCTCGTGGTAGAGCACGCGGCCGGAGACCAACGTGCGGGAGACGTTGCCGTCCGCGCCCATCCGGAGCAGCAGTCCGATGTGGGTCACCTCGCCGCCCTCGTCGACGCGGACGGGCACCGCGTTGACGTAGAGCACGGGCATCTGGGCCCGCGCGAGTTCGAGGTCGTCGACCTCGAGCCAACCGGGCGTCGTCTCGGTGGTGTCAGCCATCTCAGCCATTGCCTGATCTTATGGTGTGCCACCCCTTCCGCGCAGGTACCTCCCTGGCGCGTCCTCAGCGCGTCCTCAGCGCGTCGACCGTGACTGGAGCGCAGACCTCAGGCCGTCTGCGCGAAGGCGCGCCGGTACTCGGCGGGTGCGACGCCGACCGCGCGCCGGAAGTGGTGGCGCAGCATCGCCGCGGTGGCGAAGCCGCAGGCTCGGGCGATCTCCTCGATCGTCAACTCCGAGCGCTCCAGCAGCCGTCGGGCGTGCAGCACGCGTTGGGCGGAGAGCCAGCGGTGCGGCGTGGTGCCGGTCTCGGCGACGAAGCGGCGTGCGAAGGTGCGTTCGGACATGTGCGCCCGACGGGCCAGTTCCGCCACTGAGTGCTCGCGGTCGAGCCGCTCGCTCAGCCAGGAGAGCAGCGGCTCCAGACTGTCGGCGCAGTGCTCGGGAACCGGCTGGACGATGAACTGCCGCTGCCCGCCGTCACGTTGGGGCGGGACGACCATCCGCCTGGCGATCGCCGTGGCCGCCTCCGAGCCGATCTCGCGGCGGACCAGGTGCAGCGCGGCGTCGATTCCGGCGGCGGTTCCGGCACTGGTGATGATGTCGCCGTCGTCGACGTAGAGCACGTCCCGGTCCAGCTTGGCGTCAGGGAAGCGGGCGGCGAACTCGTCGGCATGGCGCCAGTGGGTGGTGCAGCGCCGGCCGTCAAGCAACCCTGCCGCGGCGAGGGCGAACGCGCCGCTGCAGACCGTCAGCAGCTGCGCGCCGCGCTCGTGCGACTCGCGCAGGGCGTCGAGCAGTTCGGGCGGGTAGGGGTCGCGTATGGCGAACGCGGGCAGGGCGACCAGGTCGGCGTCGACCAGCGCGTCGAACCCGAAGGGGGCGGTCATCGTCCCGCCGAAGGAGGTCCGGACGACGCGATCGGGCGTCGGGGAGCAGACGCGGAAGTCGAAGGGAGGCACGCCGTCCTCGGTCCGGTCGATGCCGAAGACCTCGCACACCACCCCGAACTCGAACGTCGCGAAGTCGTCGATCAGGGGCACCGCAACCGTACGCAGCATGCCGCACAGCCTACGCTCTTTCTGGCAGGATCTCGATGCACCTGGTCTCTCCTGCCACTGGTGGCAGAATCTCGCTGAGCGCAGTCTGGATGCCATGGAGATTCTGATCCTGCTCGCTGCCATGGCACTTGTCCTGCTCGGCCTGGAGCGCAACTCCCGCCGGGCCCGACGCGGCTTCCCCGTCGCCGCCTCGACGTTCACCACCGACGACCACCGCGACCGCGACGCGGAACGCGTCCGCGACGAGCTCCGGGCACGCACGCCGGAGCGGGCCTGAGTCCGCAGGTCCACCAGCGCAATTGCCCACAGCCTGCTCGAAATTCGCACGCGGCATATCGGTACAAGACGGCCGATACGGTGAATAATCTACTTATCCCGAGCTAACGCGAGGAAGTGAGTGGGATGTCTGACCTTGGACATCGCGCTCCCGACATCACCGGCCATCCCGATGTGGCCGAGATGCGAGAGCGGTACGCAAAGCTGGACGCCCGCCGCGAGGCGGTCGCCATCGACGGGCTGGTGCTGCTGACGGGGATCTACGCAGCCATCTCCCCCTGGGTTGTCCACTTCCGGGCGAGCAACATCGACCTCTCCGTGAACAACCTGATCATCGGCCTCGTCCTGGCCGCCTTCGGCCTCGGTCTCACCACGGCCGGCGACCGGATGTACCGACTGACCTGGACCTGCGCCGTGATCGGCGTCTGGATGATCATCTCTCCGTGGGTCGTCACCCTCGGCCACCACCCGACAACCGGAATGATCTGGAACAACGTGCTGATCGGCGCCGTCGCCTGCCTCCTCGGATTCGGAGCCGTGGGCCTCATCCTGGGCGGACGCGGCATGCGCATGCGCCGCTGACGCTCCCGTTCAGGACCCCGAACCCGCCCACTGACGACCCGCGACTCCGACCCGTTCGACGGCCGCGGGCCGTCGCGTGCCCTGCCCCGCACGCTGCCCCGGGTCACTCTCCACGCCACGCGCCACGCCGTGGAGTTCGCGCCGGAAAACGCCGGGCGCGACGCCGTACTCCCGCTTGAACGCCTTGCCGAAGGCGAACTCGCTCCCGTATCCCGCCCGGGCAGCGACCGCGCTCAGCGGCGACTCCGCGTCCTCGCGCAACTGTGCCGCCGCCCGCGTCATCCGCCACCGGGTCAGGTACGCCAGCGGCGGCTCGCCGACCATCGTGCTGAACCGCCGCGCGAACGCCGCCCGGGAGAGCCCGGCCTGGTCGGCGAGCGACTGCACGGTCCACGCCTCCGCCGGATCCCCGTGCATCGCGGCAAGTGCGGGGGCGACCGCCGGATCACTCAGCGCCGCCAGCCATCCACTGCGCTCCTGCGCGGGCTGCTCGTCCAGCCAGGCGCGCAGGATGTAGAGCAGCAGCGCGTCGATCAGCGCGGAGACGATCCCGTCGGTACCGGGGCGCGGGCGCTCCAACTCCGCGGAGAGCAGCTGGACCGCGCTGCTCAGTTCGGGATGCCGCCCCGGACGGGCGGGCAGGTGGATCACCTCGGGGAACTGGGCCAGCAGCGGGTGCGGACGGGCCTGGTCCAGGTGGTAGTTGCCGCACAGCAGGCTGGTCTCCGCGCCCGATCCGCCGAGCCGCATCCGGCCGATCGGGTACCGGGAGCGGGCCTCGGCCGCACCGGCTACTCCCGCCGTATCAGCCGGATCCGCCGAGTCGGCCCCCGCCTCGAAGTCCCCCGGGGCCGGGGTCACCGACTCGCTCTCCGGACGGTCCGCGAGGACGTGCGCCGAACCGCTGCGCAGGAAGACGACGTCGCCCGGAGCGAGCGCGAGCGGCGGGTGGCTCCGCCCGGCGTCCTGCACCGGGAGCAGCCAGCACGTGCCGTGCAGCACCACATGGAATCCCGCGCCCGCCACCGGCGGCAGCTTCAGCGCCCAGGGCGCGCGTCCGTCGGTGCGGACGGAGGCGGGCCGGGCCGTCCGCATCAGGGACAGCGCGTCGCTCAGGATGTCCATGGCTCGCCGCTCCTCCTCTCGATGACGCCGTCTCACGCTCGGACGGTCACCTGGTCAAACGGTCGGACGGTCGGCTGCTCAAACGGTCAGCACGATCTTGCCCTGGACATGCCCGGTCTCCAACAGCTCGTGCGCCTTGTCGGCGTCCGCCAGGTCGAAGGTCTGCTGCACGAACGGGCGGATCCGACCGGCGTCGACCAGTGCGGCGATCGCCTCCAGCGAGGCGTAGTCGGGCTCGACCGAGACCCCGGCGAAGACCCGACCAGCAGCCTGGACGCGTTCGATCAGCTCACGATCGCTGTGCTCCAGGATGCTGACCAGGACGCCGCCCGGCCGCAGCACCTGGAGCGAACGGTCGCCCTGCGCGGTCGAGTCGAAGACGACGTCGACCGGGTGGTCACGCAGCACCTCGGTGAAGTCGGCGCTGCGGTAATCGATCAGCTGGTCCGCGCCGAGCCCCCGCAGGAACGCGCTCCGCGACTCGCTCGCGATCGCGATCACGTGCGCGCCACGGGCCTTGGCGATCTGCACCGCGAGGTGACCGACTCCCCCGGCCGCCCGGTGCACCAGCACCCGCTGGCCCTCGCCCACCTCGGCCAGGTCGACCAGTCCCTGCCACGCGGTGAGCGCGGCCAGCGGCAGCGCGGCGGCGTGGACGTGGTCGACGCTCGTCGGCTTGCGCGCCAACTGCCGTGAGGGAGCGGCGACGTACTCCGCGTAGCCGGTCGCGGCGCGGGGGAAGAACGGCATCCCGTACACCTCCTCACCGACCGCGTAGCGGGCGCCCGGTCCGGCCTCGACCACCTCGCCGGAGATGTCCCAGCCGACCCCGAACGGCGGTTCGCCGAGCAGCGGGAAGGCCCCGGAGCGGACCGCCACGTCCACCGGGTTCAGCGCACTGGCCCGGACCCGGACCAGCACCTCACCGGACAACGGCTTGGGCCGCTCCGTCTCGACCACCTGAAGGACCTCGGGACCACCGAAGGACTGCTGAAGCACTGCACGCATGACGTTCTCCCGGTTCCGAACGGATTCACTTCGCTCGCTCTCTGCGACGGGATCCACGTTAGGGAGCCGGGGCGAGACGATGAATGGCCTGCAGTCTCCTCTGCATGTCCGATCGTCTCGCCCGACGGTGTTTCCGGGCTCAGCTCGTGCTTCAGCCGATCCTGTCTCAGCCGAGCTGCGGCATCACCTGGTCGGCGATCAGGGCCAGGTGGTCGAGATCGTGCAGGTCGAGGATCTGCAGGTAGATGCGGCTGCTGCCGGTCTCCGCGTAGCGGCCGATCTTCTCGACGACCTCGGCCGCGGTGCCCGCCAGGCCGTGCTCCCGCAGCTCGGCTGGTTCACGGCCGATCGCCGCCGCGCGGCGCGCCACCTCGGCGTCGTCCCGGCCGACGCAGGCGACCAGCGCGTTGCTGTAGACCATCGAGTCGGCCGCCCGGCCCTGCTGCTGCACGGCCTCGCGGACGTGTTGGATCCGCTCGGCCGTGTCCTCCACCGAGACGAAGGGCAGGTTGAACTCGTCGGCGGACCGCGCCGCCAGTTCCGGCGTCCGGCGCGGGCCCAGCCCGCCGACCAGCACCGGGATCCGCTCCTGGGTGGGCTTGGGCAGCGCGGGGCAGTCCTTGAGCTGGTAGTAGCGGCCCTCGAAGTCGAAGGTCTCACCGAGCGCCGTGCGCCACAGCCCGGTGACGATCGCGAGCTGCTCCTCCAGCCTGCCGAGCTTGGCCGCCGGGAAGGGGATGCCGTATGCGGTGTGCTCCGCCTCGAACCAGCCGGAGCCCAGGCCCAACTCCACCCGGCCGCCGCTCATCTGGTCGACCTGCGCGACCTGGATCGCCAGCACGCCGGGCAGCCGGAAGGTCGCCGCGGTCATCAGCGTCCCGAGCCGGATCCGCGACGTCTCGCGGGCCAGCCCCGCCAGCGTCGTCCAGGCGTCGGTTGGCCCGGGCAGGCCGTCGCCGCCCATCGCCAGGTAGTGGTCGGAGCGGAAGAACGCGTCGTAGCCCAGGTCCTCGGTGGCCTTGGCCACGCGCAACAGCGTGTCGTAACTGGCCCCTTGCTGGGGCTCGGTGAAGATGCGCAGATCCATGCGGGCCACGTTACGCGAGTACCCGGGCCGGTTCGGGCACCGACTTTTGTCAGACCCCCTCGCTACGGTCGAGGCATGAAGGCTTCCGGGAGGGCGGACCCGAGCGCGGTCGGCAGCAGTGGCGCGTGGCGCTGCACAGGTGCCGGGTGGGACACCGACGGGCCGGTGCTGGGCTGGTGGTTGCCCATAGCCGGTGAGCGGCACAGTCCGCTGGCCCTCGGCGGGCCGCTGGCGTTCACCGTGGGGGGATCGCGTCGCTGCGTCGGGCTGCTGCGCAACGGTCGGCGGATGGCCTGCCCACACCGCGCCGAGCTGTCGGGGACGGCGCACGGGGAGCTGTGCCCGGACTGCACCGCGGTCGACCGGCGGCACTCCGTGGCCGCGGACACGGCCTTCGACGATCCGCGGTTGTACCGGCTCTACCTGGCGTGGTTCGGGACGGGATGCATCAAGGTCGGCATCACGGCGCAGGCGCGCGGCGCACGTCGGCTGACGGGGCAGGGCGCGCTGGCCCATCTCTGGCTCGGTGAGGGGCCGTTGCCTGCGGTGCGGAGGGCGGAGATCGCGCTCGGCTCGGCCTTCGGCATCCCGGACCGGGTGAGCACGGCGCGCAAGCGTGCCGAGCGGGCATCGGCCGTCGCCGTCCCACCGAAAGAGGTCGAGGCCGAGCTGGAGGCCGTGCGCGCACAGCTCCACGCCGGGACCGCCTGGCCGGAGACGCTGCACCGGCTGCAGGCCCTGACGGTGGATCACCGTCCGTCGTACGGGCTCGACATGGCCGAACCACCGGATCCGGAGGCGGAGATCCCGCTGCTCGCCCCGGGCGAGACCGTGGCCGGAACGCTCGACGCGGTCGTCGGCACGGACGCGTACCTGCGGGCGGCGCGGGGTTCGCCGGCCTCGGGCACCTCGCTGCTGCTCAGCCTGCGGCTGCTGGCGGGATGGGAGCTCGCCCGGGCCGCTCCGGACGCCGCCACGACCGCACCCACGCAACGTCTGGCCAGACCGCGGGAGCCGCTGCCCACCCTCTTCGACTGACGCGGGGTCGGCGCGGACCGTCGGCGCGGGGCGTCGGCGCGAAGCCGGACGGCCCCGGAGCACCGCGCGCGGGCGCGGCGATCCGGGGCCGTCCGAAGGGTGATCAGGCGGAGACGACCGCGTGGACCTGGCCCAGCAGGGCGGTCAGCTGGGCGGCGACCTCGGCGTCGTCGACCGGGTGGGTCTCGGCGAAGCGGGTGACCGAGCCGGGGATGGAGAGCTTGACGTCCTCGAGGACGTTCGCGCCCGCGACACCGACCGCCTTGCGGGCCGCGTCCTGCGCCCACACGCCGCCGTACTGGCCGAAGGCGGTGCCGAGGACGGCGACCGGCTTGCCGGAGATCGGGCTGGCGCCGTAGGGGCGGGACAGCCAGTCGATGGCGTTCTTCAGCACGGCCGGCATGGTGCCGTTGTACTCCGGCGAGAAGAACAGGACGGCGTCGGCCTCGGCGACGGCCTCGCGCAGCTCGGTGGCGATGGCCGGGACGGTGCCCTCGACGTCGATGTCCTCGTTGTAGAACGGGAGCTCGCCCAGGCCGTCGAGGATGGCGACCTCGCTGCCGGTCGGCGCCAGCTTCACGGCCGCCTCAGCGAGCTGGCGGTTGGTGGAGCCGGCGCGGAGGCTGCCGACCAGGGCGACGATACGGACGGACATGGATGCTCCCAACAGACAGACCGTGCACCGGGCAGGGCACGGAAGTTCTTACGGACCAGGTTTTGCGGACCGTGGTCCGGTTCCAGTGAAACACATGAAACGGACCACGGTCCAGTTAGCCCCGGAGCGGGGTACGCTGGCCGCATGACGTCGCCCTCCGAGCGCCCCGCCCCCGTGCACCCCACGGCAGGCGCGAGGTCGCTCCCTGTGCTGCCGGTCCTGCTCGACGGTGAACCCGTCGAACCTGTCGAGCGCGTCGAGCGCGCGGACGCCGCGCGTAACCGCGCCAAGCTCCTCGACGCCGCGTCCTCGCTGATCCGGGACCACGGGGCCGAGCACCTGACCATGGAAGGCGTCGCCTCCGCTGCCAACGTGGGCAAGGGCACGGTCTTCCGCCGCTTCGGCGACCGGGCCGGCCTGCTCTTCGCCGTGATCGACAAGAGCGAGAAGGAACTCCAGCAGTCCTTCCTCTTCGGACCGCCGCCGGTCGGCCCCGGCGCACCTCCGGTCGAGCGCCTCGAGGCCTTCGGCGTGGCAGCCCTGCGCCACCTGCGCTGCAACATGAACCTCTACGTCGAGGCGGACCGGAGCGCGGACCGCCGCTACACCAGCCCGGCCCGCGTGGTCCGCGAACGCCACATCACCCTGCTGCTCCGTCGGGCGGGCGTCGCCGGCGACCTGGAACTGCTGAGCAACACGCTGCTGAACTTCCTCGACCCGATGGCCACCGAGCACCTGCTGGTCAACCGCGGCCGCACCCTCCCCGACCTGGAGGACGGCTGGCGCGACCTGGTCAGGCGGGTCACCCGCCCCGCCTGACGCGTCGCCTGAGCTGCGTCCTGCACCGTCTCCTGAGCTGTCGTCAGGCGGCGGCCGTCATGCGCCATGCATCAGGCGCCCGGCGTGCTCCTACCTGGGGAGGGCCGCCAGCGGGTGCGGGTTCTGGTACTGATGCAGCTGCCACACGTGCACCCAGTCGACGAGCATCGTGTCCGGAACGGGTGTGGCCGAGCTGGTGTTGTCGAGGATCAGGTACTGGGGCGCGCCACTGTTGGCGAACGCCTCGCTCCCCACCGGGAAGCCGTCGTAGGAGAAGGTGACGGTCTGTGCGGAGGGGTCCCAGTAGGCCGAGTAGGTGTGCCAGCCGGGACCGATGTCCGTGCACTGGCCGGGGCCCCCGGTGATCTGGTGGACGTGGAAGCACAACTGCCCCGCCAGACCCTCCATGACGTCGATCTCGCCGTCCGCGGGATAGTTCTGGCCGTCGGACCAGAAGGCCGGCCAGCCGGAGATGGTGGTGCCCCCCGGGGTGTAGATGCGAGCCTCCATCAGCGCCGGGCCGGTGAACTCGAACCCGCCGAACGCCCGACCGTCATGCGGGTTGGTGGAGACGAGAGCGCCGTGCGTGGCCGTGAGCCTGAGCGCGAGGTGGCCGTCGGACACGCTGACGTTGCGGGAGTCGTAACCCTGGGCCTCCTCGCTGTTCACCGGGCCGGTGATGCCGGTGCCGAACCAACCGGGCCGCCAGAGGCCGGTGTCGAGACTGCCACCCTCGAACTCGTCGTCGAAGATGAGGGACCAGTCGTCGCCACCTCGGAGCGACCGCGCCACCCTCCCCGCCATGGTCACCGCGTGGTTCGACGCCGCATAGGTCGACTCAGCCTGGATCGACGCCCCGTAGCTCGACACCACATGGCTCGACCTTGCGCGGTTCGACACCACGTGACCCGACGCCGCATGGTTCGACGTCAGTACGTTCGACGCCATGACAGCCAGCAGCGGCAACACTGCTGCGGCACACAGGGCGGTCAGGCGCTTCCGTTTCATGGATGACCTCGGCTCCTCACGTCGGTACTCCCCGGCCGACTCAACGCCGTGGAACCACCGCTGGTCACGCCGCCGAAAGAGTCAGTCCCCCGGTCGGCCTGTCACGCGGCTCGTCGCACCGGTCCCGACCTACGATCGGAACATGAAGCTCGGTCTGCACTACTGGAACTACTCCCGCCCCGCCGACCCGGCCCTGATCGCGCCGACGCTCGCGCAGACCGCGCGGATCGCCGAGCAGGCGGGGTTCGCCTCGTTCACGGCCATGGACCACTACTTCCAGATGGAACTGCTCGGCTCCGCCGAGGAGCCGATGCTGGAGGGCTACACCACCCTCGGCTACGTGGCCGCGCTCACCGAGCGGATGCAACTCGGGCTGCTGGTCACGGGGGTGATGTACCGCCATCCGGGTCTGCTGGCCAAGATCGTGACCACCCTGGACGTCCTCTCCGCCGGGCGCGGCCGGCTGGGGATCGGCGCGTCCTGGTACGAGCGCGAGCAGCACGGACTCGGCGTGCCCGTGGTGCCGGTCGCCGAGCGGTTCGAACGACTGGAGGAGACGCTGCAGATCTGCCTGCAGATGTGGAGCGACAACAACGGCCCCTACCAGGGCAGGCACTACCAGCTGGCCGAAACCCTGTGCATGCCCGCGCCGTTGAGCCGCCCGCACCCGCCGATCATGATCGGCGGCAGCGGCGAGCGGAAGACGCTCCGCCTGGTCGCCGCGTACGCCGACGCCTGCAACCTCTTCGGCACCGGTGAGGCCGAGGTGGCGCACAAGCTCGACGTGCTGCGCGCGCACTGCCGGACCGAGGGCCGTGACTACGACCGGATCGAGAAGACCGTGGTGGCGGGCGGCTCACCGCTGGACGACCCGGACGCCTTCCTCGCCGAAGCGGAGGCCTACGCCAGGCTCGGCATCAGCGAGATCCAACTGACGCCGGACCGCGACCCGGTGACGTTCACGGAGCAGGTCGGCCAGACCCTCCTGCCGCGTGTCGCCGCCCTGGGCTGAGCCGCAGCGGGCGGCGACGGGCCCCAGCGGGCCACAACGAGCGGCATCGAACGGCAACGGGCCGCACTCTCCACCGAAACGGCACACCTTGCCCTTGCGGGAAGCGAGGGCAAGGGTTCACCATTCTGACGCGAACTCGTCAGATCCCCGCATCCAGCGCGCGCACCATACGGGTGACAGACAGTCAGGCCACGCACTTTCTGCCCTCCACCAGGAGTGACCCCATGCGTCGCACGTCTCGCCTCACCGCAACCGTCGCCACCACCGCGGCAGCCGCCGCGGGTGCCGCCGCACTCGTGCTCGTCCCGCAGGCAGCCTCGGCCCAGCCGATCCAGGACGGCGCGGCCGGCGTCGCCGCCCACCCGGCCGCCCACGCCGCTCACGCCGCCACCACCGGCACCCTGCCGACGCCCGCGCACATCGTCGTGGTGATGGAGGAGAACCACTCGTACTCGGACATCATCGGCAGCAGTGACGCCCCCTACATCAACTCGCTCGCGACAGGCGGCGCGTTGATGACCCAGTCGTTCGCCGTCACGCACCCGAGCGAGCCCAACTACATGGCCCTCTTCGCGGGCAGCGACTTCGGTCTCTCCTCCGACGCCTGCCCGGTCAAGGAGGGCACGGTCGCCAACCTCGGGTCCGAGGTGCTCGGCGCCGGCTACACCTTCAAGGGCTACTCCGAGGGCCTGCCCAAGACCGGCTCCACCACCTGCACCTCGGGCTCGTACGCGCGCAAGCACGCGCCGTGGGTCAACTTCAGCAACGTCCCGACCGCCGACTCCGTGCCGTACTCGAGCTTCCCCGCAAGCTCCGACTACGCCAGCCTGCCGGCGCTCTCGTTCGTCATCCCGAACCTCGACGACGACATGCACGACGGCACCGTCGCCCAGGGCGACACCTGGCTGCAGAACAACCTGTCCTCGTACGCGACCTGGGCCAAGGCCAACAACAGCCTGCTGGTGGTCACCTGGGACGAGGACGACTACACGGAGAACAACCAGATCCCGACCATCTTCTACGGCGCGGACGTCGTGGCCGGCAACTACAGCGAGACGATCAACCACTACAACCTGCTCTCCACGCTGGAGCAGATCTACGGCGTGGCCCCGACCGGCAACGCCGCCACCGCCCCGGCCATCACCGACATCTGGGGCTGAGTCTTGACCCGAGTCAAACGACTCGCGCGCCCGCTGCTCGCCGGGGCCCTGGTCCTGGCAGCGGCGGGCGGCGCCCTGGGCGTCGCGCTGACACAGGGCGACGGCCCGTCGTCGACGGCCGGGGCCGGATCCGCTCCGACACCCCTCGCCGTCAGCGTGGACAAGCACGGCTGCGGCGCTCCGCCGACTTCGCTGCAGGCCGGGCCGGTCGCCTTCGCGGTGACGGACAGCGCGTCGACCTTCGTCACGGTCTACCTCACCGACCCGGGAGGCGACCGCGCCTACGCGGAGATCCGCTGGCTCGGGCCGCGGCACACACTGCCGCTGAGCGGCTCGCTGGCGGCCGGTCGCTATGCGCTGCGCTGCGTCTTCTCCGACGGGCCGGTCGTCACCTCCCCCACGCTCGCGGTCACCGGCTCGGCAAGCGGGACGCTCGCCGGTTACGCGCCGATGCCGGATCTGGCACTGGCAGGCCCGGTCGCCGCCTACCGCGCCTGGGTCCAGGCCGCGTTGCCCGGACTGCTGACCGCCGCGCGCACCCTCGACGCCGACGTCGCCCGCGGTGACCTGGCCTCGGCCCGTGCCGACTGGTTGCCCGCGCACCTCGACTACGAGCGGCTCGGCGCGGCGTACAACTCCTTCGGCGATTTCGACGCGTCGATCGACGGCCGGGCGGACGGCCTCCCCCAGGGCACCGGCACCGCCGGTTGGACCGGGTTCTTCGCCCTGGAGCAGAGCCTGTGGCACGGCGCGTCCGTCTCCGCCCTGCGTCCGCTGACGCAGCGGCTGGTGAGCGACGTGCAGGGGCTGATCGCCGACTTCCCGAGCGAGGACACCGATCCGGGGGACCTCTCGCTGCGCGCGCACGAGATCCTCGAGAACGGCCTGCAGTTCCAGCTCAGCGGTCACGACGACTACGGCAGCGGCACGACCCTGGCCACCCTGGACGCCAACGTCCAGGGCACGCAGGAGGTCCTCTCCCTGCTCGCCCCGCTGCTGCGCCAGCGCGCCCCCGGGCTCCTGGACAGCGTCGACCAGGAACTCGCCCAGTTCCGCGTCCAGTTGGCCGCCTGCCGAACCGGGGCCGGGACCGGGTCCGGCACCGGGACCGGCTGGACGCCTGCCGCGTCGCTCGACCGCGACCGGCGTGAACGCCTCGACGGCGCGCTCGGCGCGCTGCTGGAGCAGCTCTCCGAGATCCCCAACCTGCTCGCCCCGAGGACGGACGCGTGAACCCCGCCCAGCCCGCAGTCCCCGAATCCGCCGCGTCCCCCGCATCCCTCGCCCCGATCGGACGCCGAGGCTTCCTGCGCAGCGCGACCGCCGGGATGGTCGGCGCTGCGGCGCTCGGCGCGTTCGCCGCGGAGTCCGCGGACTCGGCTGACCCCGCGAGCGCGGCGACGTCCGCCGGAGCCACGGGCGTCGGGCCGTCCGGTCGCCTCATCCCGTTCGAAGGTCCGCACCAGGCAGGCATCCTGACGCCGCCACAGGCAGCCGCGACGTTCGTCAGCTTCGACGTGATCGCACCGGACCGGGACGCGCTACGGGACCTGTTCGGCACGCTGACCGACCGGATCCGGCAGCTCACCACGGGCGGCCCGGTGCCGCCCACGGACCTCGCCTCCGCGCCCACCGACAGCGGCACGCTCGGACCGGTCCTGCCGTCGGACGGCCTGACGGTGACGGTCGGCGTCGGCGCGTCCCTCTTCGACCAGCGGTACGGTCTCGCCGCGCGCAAGCCCGCGAAGCTGACCGAGATGCCCGTCTTCCCCGACGACGACATGGCGACGTCGACCGAGCTGCACGGCGACCTGTCACTGCAGATCTGCGCGGACTCCAGGGACACCGTGGCCCACGCGCTGCGGGACATCACCAAGCACACCCGCGGCGCGATACAGCCGCGCTGGAAGATCGACGGCACCCACTCCGCGCCGCGCCCGACCGGCACACAGCGCAACCACCTGGGCTTCAAGGACGGCATCGCCAACCCCGACACCACCGACGCCACGATCACCGACGCGCTGGTCTGGACGCACCCCGGTCACTCCGGTTCCTCGGGCCACTCCGGTCAGGACGGCGAGCCGTCCTGGACCGAGGGCGGCTCGTACCAGGTGGTCCGGATCATACGCATGCTGATCGAGTTCTGGGACCGGGTCTCGCTCGACGAACAGGAGCGCATGATCGGCCGCCGCCGCGACTCCGGAGCGCCGATGGACGGCACCGCCGAGACCGACCTCCCGAACTACCACGCGGATCCGCAGGGCCTCTACGTCCCGCTCGACGCCCACATCCGGATGGCCAACCCGCGCACGGCCGCCACCACCGACCAGCAGATCCTGCGGCGCGGCTACAACTACGAACGCGGCCTCGACCTCGACGGCAACCTGGACGTCGGCCTCGTCTTCTGCTGCTACCAGCAGGACATCTCCCGCCAGTTCGCCGCCGTCCAGGCCCGCCTGGCGGGCGAGCCCCTGGTCGACTACATCTCCCCCACCGGCGGCGGCTACTTCTTCGCCCTCCCGGGCGTCCGCGACACACGCGACACGCTGGCCTCGGGGCTGTTCGCCTGACCGGCCGGGTCACGGGGTATCGGTCACGGCGCCCCACCTCCTGTCAGACCTCCTGTCAGACTGTCAGGCCTCTCCTGACAGGAGCCTGGGCCTGTCAGGCGCACCCTGACGAGCCCCGGCGAACATGCCAGAGAGGACGTCGACGGCGTCACGACGGCGAAGGCCGTACGACGCCCGGTCGGCGTGGAAGATCGAGACGTCGATGCGTGGAGCCCTGCTGCGTTGGGCGGGGATGAACGCTGCCAGGGGAACAGCAGAAGTGCTCAGCACGCCGGGGGGATTGGAGCCGCTGGACGCACAGGTCGCGCACATCTCAGCCGGGGCGGAGAGTTCTGCTCCGGTCGTGGATACGGGGTCGGACATGCGCGGCATCGTACGCCTGTTCACTGCGGCTCCGCGCACACGCCCATTTCGGCCAACCCGGCCTGACAAGGCCGAAGTTGTCCTCGGACGCGCGCCGCCGCCGGGCGGGGTGCCCGGCGGCGGCGTCATGCCGGGGCCCGGTTGGGGACCGGGCCGCACACATGTGTCAGGGCACGTTCCACACCTGGTTGGCGGTGTCGGCGCAGTCCCAGATCTGAGCCTGGGTGCCGGAGCCGCCGTACCCGGTGTCGTCGAGACACTTGTTGGACTGCGGGTTGTAGAGCTCGCCGTTGGATTCCGGGATCCAGACCTGGGCGGCGGTGTTGTTGCAGTCGTACAGGTCGACGGCCGTTCCGTCCGCCGTCCCGCCGCCGTTGATGTCCAGGCACTTGCCGAGGACGTGCAGCGTCGTGCCCGCCTGGACGAAGGTCCACTGCTGCGCGGGCGAGCCGTTGCAGGTGTAGACCTGGATCGGGTTGAAGTTGGCCGTGCTGGCCGAGCGGTCGTCCAGGCACAGGCCGTTGTAGCCGGTCACCGGCCCGGTCGTGCCGCCGCCTCCCCCGCCTCCGCCGCCGCTGCCCGTCGTGGTGTACGCCGCGACGTAGCCGACGCTCATCGTCCCGCCGGACGTGGTCGCGGAGGACGGCGAGGTGCAGCCGCAGACGCCGTTGGGGAAACCGCCGCCCATGGCCAGGTCGAAGATGATCGAGAGGTTGTGGTCGAAGGCCTGCTGCCAGGTCGCCGTGCCCACCTGACTCTCACTCACGGAGAAGTACTGGTTGCCGTCGAGGTAGAAGGTGATCGTCTCGTCCGAGGCGTTCGTCCGGTCGAGCACCATCGAGTAGGTGTGATAGCCCGTCAGGCAGCCGGAGCAGGCCTTGAGACCGCTGCCGATGCCGTTGCTCTCGTTGCACGGGCCGCCCGGGTCGGTACCGCAGTGGATCGTCCCGGCCACCTCGGAGAGGGCGTTGACGTCCTCCATGATGTCGATCTCGCCGTTCTCGGGCCACTGGCCCGGGCCCAGCATCCAGAAGGCCGGCCAGTAACCCAGCCCGTTCGAGGGGTTGGGCTGCTGGATCTCGGCGGTGACCTCCAGCTTGCCGCCCGCGGGCGCGCCGACGTTGGCGCTGGTGGTCTGGATCCGGCCGGAGGTCCAGTTGCCGCTGCCGTCGCGCAGCGCGGTGATGTCGAGGTGACCGTTGCCGTCCAGGGAGACGTTGCTGGACGAGTTGGTCATGGTCTCGATCTCGCCGGTGCCGAAGCTGGAACCGGGACCGGTGTCGTACATCCAGTTGCCGGAGTTGGGCGCGGAGCCGGCCCCGCCGGAGAAGTCGTCGCTGAAGACGGTGGTCCAGCCGGACGGAGGCCCCGGCACGGTGTCGGCGTGCGCGCCGCCGGGCGAGGCGACCAGCAGCGCGAAGGCCGCCAAGCCCGCCGCCGTGACCGAACCCCAGCGCCGGACGAACGACCGCGCCCATGAACGCGGCCTCCGGCTCTGCGGGGTCGGACCGGCCTTCGGACCGGCATGGGAGTAGGGGGTGTGTGGTGCAGAACGGGGTGCACTGACCATCTACGGCTCCTCGGAGTGGGGTCCTGCGGCCGTAATCGCGTGCGCAGCGAAGGTCGGGACCGCCGCTGAGGGTGTGCGCCGCCTGCCCCGGCGGGGCAGCACTTGGCATGCTCCCGTTCACCCCACGGTGGCGTCAAGACTTGTGCGCGAGAAGGGAAGCGTCGATTTCTTGAGTTCAGAACCTGAAGTCAGTTTCCGGCCCTCGCCCCGGCCCCGCGTGCCCCTCACCCCGTCCGGCGATCCCACCCGCTGCGCCTGACCACGTACTCGAGGTCGCCGTGCTCAGCACCCTCGATCGGGACCGGGAACTCCTCGACGAACGTGCGGACGTAGGCCATCCCGGCCTTCTCCATCACCCGCCGCGAGGCCACGTTGACCGCCATCGTGGTCGCCACGATCTCCGTCAGCCCGAGACCGAGGAACGCGTGCCGGATCAGCGCACGCGCACCCTCGGTGGCGTAGCCCTGACCCCAGGCCTGCGACCGGATCCGGTAGCCGAGCTCGATCCCGTCGGACAGCCCGACGCTGTCGGCCGGACGCAGCGCGAACCACCCCAGGAATGCGCCGGAGTCCCTTTCCTCCGCCGCGAACCGGCCGAGACCGGGCGGCAGTTCGCGGTACTCGCGGATGATCCGCGGCAGCGTCTCCCGCTCCACCTCCTCGCGGGGCACGGGCAGGCCGGTGTCGATGAAGCGCATCACCTGCGGGTCGCCGTGGAGCGCGGCGAGGACGTCCGCGTCCGCCTCGGTGAACGGGCGGAGCAGCATCCGGCGGGTTTCCAGATAGGTCGGCACCGGCGTATTCGATCAAGGACAGCGCGCGCGTCGCAAGCCACGGCGCGCCGTCCGACCCCGCGTCAGGCAAGCAGCGGCATGATCCGCAAGACTGGTCTCATGCGCCCGACCCGCCGCCACCCCGCCGCCCGGACCCTGCGAAGCGCCGTGACCGCCGCGACAGCCGCTGTCGCCACCCTGCTCGCCCTCACCGGCTGCTCGTCCGGCGGGCCGTCCGAGCCGTCGGCCGTGCAGAGCTCGCTGACCGCACAGACCGCCGCCACCGCCCCGGCCGCAGCAGGCAGCCTGCCCCGGCCGCAGCACGTGGTGCTCGTCATGGAGGAGAACCACTCCTACAGCGACATCATCGGCAGCTCGGACGCGCCGTACATCAACACGCTGGCCGCCCAGGGCGCGCTGTTCACCTCGTCGTACGCGGTCGCGCACCCGAGCGAGCCCAACTACCTGGCCCTCTTCTCCGGTTCGACGCAGGGCCTGACCGACGACTCCTGCCCGCACACCTTCACCGGCCCGACCCTCGGCTCGGAGCTCCTCGGCTCGGGACTGACCTTCGCCGGCTACTCGGAGTCCATGCCGGGCACCGGCTACACGGGCTGCAACAGCGGCAACTACGCCCGCAGGCACAACCCGTGGGTCAACTTCCCGAACATCCCGGCCTCCGACAACCGCACCTTCTCGGCGTTCCCGACCAGCGCGGCGGGTTACGCCTCGCTGCCCACCCTCTCGATCGTCATCCCGAACGTCCAGAACGACATGCACGACGGCACGGTCCAACAGGGCGACTCCTGGCTCCGCGCCAACCTCGGCGCGTACGCGGACTGGGCGAAGACCCACGACAGCCTGCTGGTCGTCACCTGGGACGAGGACGACAACAGCGCGTCCAACCACATCCCCACCCTGATCACCGGCGCGAACGTCCGCCCGGGCCACTACGCCGAACTGACCGACCACTACCGCACCCTGCGCACCCTGGAGTCCCTCTACGGCCTCTCCCCGGTCGGCGAGAGCGCCAAGCGCCAGCCGATCACCGACATCTGGCAGTCCTGAGCCCGGCAGGGAGGGCGCCGCGAAGCGGCGGACCTCAGCCCATCTGCCCGGTCACGCTCTCTTCGTCGGCTCCAGGGTGCGGTAGAGGCTGGCGAAAGCTGTGTGGACGCGCCAGCCGAGCGACTCGTACAGGGCGCGGCCCTGCGTCGTCGCGCCGAGGACGGCACGCGTGGCGCCCGAGGCCAGGGCCTGCTGCTGCAGCGCGCGCATGACGACGGAGCCGAGGCCGCGACGCTGGTGGGCCGGGGTGGTGAGGATCTGGTCCGCCACCGCCACCTCGCCCGCCAGGCCCATCTGCCCGCGTGCGGCCAGCGCGCCGTCGGGGGCCGCGACCAGCACGCGCACGACGCCGCCCCGGATCCAGGTGCGCAGTGAGTACCCCGGCGGGAGCGTGCCGGGGGCGACGACGTCAGACGCGGTCGGTGTCAGCTCGACCGACATCAGGAACGCCGCTTCGTCGGCCACCCACTGGGGCCCGAGCCACGCGCAGACCCGCGCCTCCGGGGTCTGGCACGGCTCCGGCAGGAAGACCTTGAGCCACCAGCCCTCTCCCTGCGCCTGCGCGGCTGCCTCGCGCACGCGCTCCACATCCGCATCGACGATCACATGCCGCGCCACCTGCCCCGGCTGCCCCACGTCGACGGTCCAGCCCCATGGCCGCGCCACGGGATCGGATGCACCCCGCGAGACCACCCAGCCAGAAACCCAGTCCGCGACGACCGGCGCACATGTAAGCGATGAACTAGCCATGTGCCTATTACAGCAGCAGCCTGTGACGAGCACCAGGCCCGGCTGGATGCCCTTCCTGCCGCTGGGTCAGCGGTAGTCCTGCGGGTACGCCTGGATCCAGGAGTTGATCCGGTCGCGGGTGGAGAGCAGCAGCTTCTGGTGCTTGTCGAGGTTGTCGAACGAGACGTCGTCGTGGAACGCTGCCTGCGTCTGCGCGATCCACCCGAGCGGCAGCCGGAAGTGCGGCTGCCCCTCGGAGCTGGCCTTCATCGCGTTGTCGAGGTCGTCGAGGTTGGTCAGGACCCGGTTGAGGAAGTACGGGCAGTTGCCGGGCGTGGCGCACCCCGAATCCGTGTAGGTCGCCTGCAATTCGGCGAAGGCGTCACGCACCTGCTGCACCCCGCCCAGCCCGGACGGGAAGACGCCCGACGGCGTCGGCGCGGCCGTGGCGCTGGAGCCGGGACCCGGCGCGACGGTCGCCGCCACGGCGCGAGCAGCCGGGGTGGACTGCCCGGACGCCGTCCCATGCCCGCCCGAACTCGCACAGCCTGTCAGAACCACCGCAGCCAGGAGCAGCACGCTCCCGCGAACCACCACCGAACGTGCACGCATGAACGGCTCCCCCGCCTCGTCGTCCGACCGAATCAGATCGTATGGATAGCGGCCGCCGGGCACCTTTGTCCAGGCCGACCGGGCGGGGCCCCGGAGCTCACACCGCGCGACCACGCCCCCACAGCTCCTGGGCGTGCTCGGCGTGCTCGGCGAAACGGTCGAACATGCCTGCCTCCTCACCTGCGGCTGCCCCTGCCACGCGCCTGAGCCTGATCCTGCGGAGGCAGCGCGACGAGAGCCCTACCCCTGCTCCTCCGGGCGGCCGGCGAAGTAGGTGGCGATCATGTCCTCGTGCCCGTGGCCGGAGGCGATCGCGCGGGTGAGGCGGTCGGCTGCGGCCTGGACCAGGTCGAGGCGGGTGCCGGTGCGAGAGGCGGCGTCGAGGATGAGGGTGGTGTCCTTGAGACCGGACGTGACCGAGAAGTTGGCGGTCAGGTCGCCGGAGAGGACGGCGGCGGACTTGGCGTGGAGGTACGGGGTGTCCAGCGGGCCGCCCGAGACCGCGTCGAGGAAGACGGCCGGGTCGACGCCGAGCGCCTCGGCCAGGTTCAGGGACTCGGCGATGGAGCTGACCATGTCGATGACCCAGGTGTTGACGACCAGTTTGAGCGCCGTGGCGCGGCCCGGCTCGGTGCCGACCCAGACCGTGCGGCGGCCGATCGCGTCCAGGACCGGCGCGACGGAGGCCCGGACGGACTCCGGCCCGGCGGCGAAGACGGTCAACTGGCCCTGCTCGGCGGGCTGGCGGGTGCCCGCGACCGGGCTGTCGACATAGAGCAGGCCGAGCGCGTCCGCGAGCGCCCCCAGCTGCTCGACCGCCGGAAAGCCCACCGTCGAGGCCTGCAACCAGATCTGACCCGCACGCAGGCCCGGACGCGCCGCAGCCATCGCCGCCGTGACGGCAGCACCGTCGCTCAGGACCGTCAGCACGACGTCCGCGCCCCGCACCGCCTCGTCCGCGCTCGCGCACACCACCGCACCGGAGGCGGCGAGGGGTTCGGCCTTGTCGCGGCTACGGTTCCACGCGCGGACCGCCAGCCCCTCGCGCCGCAGGCTGCGGGCCATGCCCGCGCCCATGATGCCCGTGCCCAACACGGCGACGACGGGGTTGGTGGGGGTGGCAGCAGCACTCGCAGACGTCACGTCGACGGCTCCTCTGGGTCCGGGGGTGCTGACCGAGGCCGGTGACGCGCCGCGCACGTCATCGGTGACGGCGGCCGACGTCAGATCAGTCGTCCTTCGCACACTAGCAGTCGGGGGGTGGCGCAACGCCGACATCCTGCGCGTCGGGCGGCGGACCACCCGCCCGCCGCCCGACTCACGCCGCAAAAGCGCAGCTCATGGCAGACGCACGGGGCGCGCGCCAGCGCGTGCACCCCCGGAGGGGCGGCCGGGCGTGTACCGACCATAGGATTTGGCGCGCCACTCCCTCGATAATGGTCGCCGTGGAACCCATCAGGCCCAGGGACGAACAGACGGGCGAGGATCTGGCGGCCCTGCTGCGCAGCGTCCTGGCCGAGCACCCGGAGTTGACCCAGAAGCAGCTCGCGGAGTCGGCCGGCGTCCCCTACGCCACGCTCAACGCGTGGGTGACGGGTCGACGCGGCGCGGGCGGCCGGATCGCGGCCGACGACCTGCGCGCGCTGGCCGACGCACTGCCGCCCGCCGTCACCGTCGCCCGGGTCTTCGCCGCGGCGGGCCGCCGCACCCCGTCCGACCTGGACGCGGAGCGCGAGGCGCGGCTGCTGGAGCTCTTCCACGAGCTGGACGCCGCGCAGCAACGCGCGCTGATCGAGATGGCCCGCGCGCTGACCAAGCTGCCGCACGCCGCCGACGCGGACTAGGCGTCAACCCCGGAGCCTGGGCTGGGCTGGCCTGGGCTCGGCTGAGCTGGGCTGGCGTCAGCGTGCGAACTTTTCGACGGCCGCCGGGGTGACGGGCGTGAAGAAGTTGACGAGGTTGCCGTCGGGGTCACGGAACAGCAGCGACTGGTTGCCCCAGGGCATCGTGGTGGGCTCGGTGACGAAGTCGGTCACGAAGCCGGTCAGGTTCTGGTGAACGCGGTCCACGTCGTCGACGAGGAACTCAGTGATCATGCTGTGGTTGTCCGCCGGGCGGGCAGATCCCGGGGCGAACAGCGGGACGGTGCGGGTGCCGGCGATCGCGAGGGTGGCGCCCGCGGTGTCGAGTTCGGCGAAGTCCTCGGTGGCCCACGTCGCCCGCGCGCCTGTGGCTCGCTCGTAGAAGTCGACGAGGCGCGCTACGTCGCTGGTGATGATGCGGATCGAGACGAACTTCATGGGGATCTCCTTGGCTGTGCTGGAGGCGTGCACGTCTCAGGCTAGGAGGAATAGTGGACAGAATCGGTCCTGTATTCGCAGTAGACTGTGCACATGCCTCGACCCACCGGCCGCGTGCTCACACTCCTGGAGCTGCTGCAGTCGGGCGGCACCCGGACGGTCGCCGAACTCGCCGACCGGCTCGGTGTCGAAGGGCGCACCGTGCGGCGGTATGTGGATCATCTGATCGACCTCGACGTGCCCGTGGAGTCGGTGCGCGGCCGCTACGGCGGGTACCGGCTCGCCCCCGGGTACCGCCTGCCTCCGCTCATGCTCAGCGACGACGAGGCGTTGGCCGTGCTGCTCGGCCTGGTCGCCGGCCGCCGAACCGGGCTGACGACGACGCAGCACACGGCGAACGAGACGGCATCGGCGAAGATCCGGCGGGTGCTGCCCAAGCACATCGCCCGCCGGCTCGACACACTCCTGGAATCGCTCTCCTTTACGGACCAGGACCAGCCCGGAGAGTTCGACACCCCGGACGCCGAGGTCCTGCTCACCCTCGCCGACGCGGTGCGCAACCGCCGACCCGTCTCGATCCGCTACACCGACCGCGACGGACGGCGCAGCGAGCGCACGCTGCACGCGTACGGGATCGTCGCCCATGCGGGCCGGTGGTATGTCACAGCCAAGGACGCTGGGATCGGCGAGGACCGAACCTTCCGGCTCGATCGCATCGCAGACGCGCGGACCCTGCCCGGCTCATTCGAAGCGCCCGTGGGTCCCGCTCCGGCACAGCGCGTGTTGTCAGCGTTCGCCACGGCCGACTACCGGCATGAGGTGACCTTGCGGATCCACGGGACAGTTGAGCAGATCCGCGCCCACCTTCCCGCCAGCGTCGCGAGCTTGGAGGAGCGCGAGCCCGCGGCAGGCCAGGACCCGGCGACCGAGCGCTGGCTGCACGTCGAGCTGCGGGCGGAGCGGCTCGACTGGTTGCCTGCGGTACTCGCCGCACTCGACCGGCCGTTCGTCATCGAGCGCCCCGATGAACTGCGCGACCTCGTCACCGCGCTCGCCGATCGCCTTGCCTCCTACGCCCGCCAGGCCTAGCTCGTGCGGTCGCGAGAGGCCGCGTACGCATGCGTCAGCGACGGGTTGCCTCAACGAGGTGAGCCAGGCCCTCGGTCCAGACGGCCCGTGGGGCGCGCGCCGTGCGCATGCGCGTCCAAAAGCTGCATTTCGTCCCTCGCACCCCGGGTAGAGCTCCCGTCGGCGGGAGTAGGGTCATTCCCCCTGAGCGCGGCAACAGACGCCACCGCGTCCCGCTCGACCGCCTCCCTCACGAGGGACATGCCCATGTGTATCCACATTCGCATGGCAGACGTCGCACCCCAAGCTGTCGCCTGGGACCCGATCGAAGTCTCCATCCAGGTCAGGACCGGGACCCCCGTCCGGTCCGCGCTCGCCGAGATCCGCGCCATCCTCCGCGACCTCGGCGCGGACCGGGCTCCCGCCGACCGGCCGCTCTGCTTCTGCGGCGAGCCGCTGCGGCTGCCCGGTCCCTTCCGGGGCACGCCCGACGGTTGACGGTGCGTCAGCAGTGAGGTCGACAGCGAGATCGACCGAGTCGTGGAGCCGGGCGAGGCAGTCCTCGAACCAGTCACGGTCGGCGCTGCTCGACGCGGGCCGCAGCAGGTCGACCCGGTAGGCGAAGCGGCGCGCCTGGAGGCGGGTGACGTGCCAGGCGGTGACGGCCCAGGCGAGCGTGCCGAGCGCGGCGACGCCGGTGAGTCCGGCGAGCACCCAGAGCAGCAGGGTGTTCATTCCGCCTCGTCCACGTCCTGATCCACGTCCAGGTCCTCACCCTGATCCACGCCCTGCGGTGCGGCGTTGACGTTCCAGACCTGGACGCGCACCCGGTCCACCACCGTCGCCAACTCGCTGTAGACGACGGGCTCCGCGCCCACCTCCCGCCGCAGCCGCATCACCTCGCCACCGAAGGCGCGCTGGTACTGGGACATCTGCACGTCGTCCGGGTCCGGGTAGAGGTGCACCTGGAGCCAGGGCGCGGACCAGTGGGACGCGGTGAAGATCTGCACGCTCTCCGGGCGCGGCAGGGAGGTCAGCAGGCGGGACAACACCTGGCAGGCGTGGAGGGCGTCGGCCGGATAGGGGCCGACGGCATGCAGCGCGGCAGGCGGCATGGACGGCGGGGAGAACGGAGCCCGGGACAGCGGACGCGAGTTCACGCGACTGTTGTTCGTTACCGGTTCTGACATCTGACGCCCTTTCGGTTACGACCGGTTGAGAACGATGCGCCAATCTACTCGTAGATGTAGATGTATTTCCGTTTCTCCCCCGTTTTCCCAGCGCACGCCCATGGGCGCGCGCCCCGCCGACGCGATACGTGCTGCCAGGCCGGATAGGGTCGGCACAACGGGCGTGGCGGAGAGCCGACGCACGGGAGACGAACGGGAGCGGCACACGGTGACGTCGGGCGCGGAGTCAGGAGTCGGCCGCCTGGCCCGGACCGCCAGGGAGCGGATCGTCACCGACCGGAGCGGCGGCGTCCTCGCCGCCGTGCTGCTCGCGACCGCGCTCGGGATCTACTGGGCCCGGGACCTCTCCGGCGTCGCGGGGGACCTCTCCGCACAGTACGCGTGGGCCGACTTCGCCGCCCAGCACCCGGGCTCCGCCGACGACCTGGCGTGGTACGGCGGGATCTCGCCCGGCTCCTACAGTCTCCTCGCCCCCTACCTGATGGCGGCGATCGGCGTCGTCGGCACGGGGCTGCTGGCCTGCCTGTCCTCGGCCGCCCTGCTGGCCGTGCTGCTGCGACGGGCGGGGGGACGCTTCACCGTACTGACCTCCCTGTGGGGGGCGTTCGCGCTCTGGTGCAACGTGGCCGCGGGTCGGATCCCGTTCGCGTTGGGACTGGCGTTCGGGCTCGGCGCGGTGGTCGTCGCGACCGGACACGAGGAGTCCGGGTCCGAACGGCCCGCACGCGGACGGCCCCCACACGACCGGACCGGCCGGGGCCGGATCGCCGGCTGCGCGGCGCTGGCGCTGCTCGCCACCGCGGCCAGCCCGCTGGCCGGCCTCTTCCTCGAAGTCGTCGCAGCGGCACTGATCCTGACGCGGCGCCAGCGGACCGGATGGGCACTCGCGATCCCGCCCGCGGTGCTGGTCGCGGCAGGTGCCTGGCTCTTCCCGACCAACGGCGTGGACCCGATCACACTGTCGACCGTCGTCTTCTCCACGGCCGTCACGCTCGCCGCGGCGCTGCTGTGCCCGCACGGCTGGCGCACGGTGCGGATCGCCGCGCTCGTCTACGCGGTGGGCGTGCTGCTGACCTGGGCCGTGCCGTCGCCGATCGGCGGGAACGTCGGACGGCTGGCGATGGTGCTGGTCAGCGTCGTCTTCCTGGCCATGCTCACGGCCGAGCCACGACCCGGCGTGCCGCGTCCGACCGGGCTCCGGCTGGCCGGGCTGCTCGTCGCCTTCGGCCTGTCCGCCTACTGGCTGGTCGCGGCCGACCTGGTCGGCCTGCCCGCGCCCACCCCGACGTCCCAGGCCGCGCCGCTGGTGGCCGAGCTGCACCGCCTCCACGCCGACCAGGCCCGGCTGGAGGCCGTGCCGATGGTCAACCACTGGGAGTCCTGGGGCCTGGTCGACTCGGCCGACCTGGCCCGGGGCTGGAACCGGCAGTTGGACGTGACGCGCAACCCCCTCTTCTACGGCACGTCCGGCGCCACGCTCACCCCGGACAGCTACCACGACTGGCTCCGGCAGTGGGCCGTCGGCTACATCGCGATGGAGGCCGGACCGAAGGACGTCGCAGCGCGCGCTGAGGCGGCGATCGTCGCCTCCCACCCGGCCTGGCTGCAGCCGGTCTGGCACGACGCGCACTGGCAGCTGTTCCGGGTCGCGGACGCGGAGCCGCTGGTCGCGGCCCCGGCGCAGGTGCTGTCGACCGACCCCGCCGATCTGGTGCTGTCGATGCCGCGCGCGGGCACCGTGCAGCTGCGGCTGCCCTGGTCACCCTGGCTTGCCGCGTCCGGCCCCGCAGGCACATCCGCCTGCCTGATCCACGACGGCGACTGGACCGACCTCCGCGCCGACTCCCCCGGCACCTATCGGGTCAGCGCGCCGTACACCTGGCCACGCGGCACGGCCTGCCCGTGAACCGAGCAGGCGGATACACCGAGCGCACACCGCGTGACCCCCGGCGCCGGGCATGACGTGACTCTCCGCGCCCGCCCGGACACCCTTGATCACGTCAGGGCGGGATTCAGCCCGACCGAGTGTGACACCTTTCACGTGCATTTGTCCGGATCATTGCCCTCCATCACCGAACAAGGGCCCCACCGTCCGTCAGGAGCTGCGGACTGACGCTCCGTCACCCGCCCAGGGCACACGCCGACCCGATCTGCGGGTCCGATCGGTTCCGGATGTGCCGCAGTACGGTGGCAGGACCCTGTGTGTCAGATGTGTCAGACAGGGTTCAGACCGGGTGGTGATGCCCCGCGGTGCGCTCCGTTGTGGAGCCCAGGCCGCACAGCGGCCCCGCGACCGTCCCTGCCCCCGGGGATCGCCTGCGCCACCGACGTTCCGACGATGGGTCCCTCCATGCCGTTCCCCTCCGAGACCGATGCCACTCCCAGCCCTACCCGTGGAGACCGGCGTCATCGGCGGCGGAAGAGTGTGTTGCTGGTCACTGCCGTTGCCGCGGCCGGAGCCGCGCTGATCACCGGCTGCGCGAGCACGACCGCGCCCGCCCGCAACACCGCCGCCGACGCGGCGGCCCCGCACACCAGCGCCCCGGCCGCCCCCACGACGCCGACCCCCCGCACCAGCCACTCGGCCCCCGCGACCTCGACGCCCCACAGCAGCAGCCCGACGCACGCGGTGACCACCGCAGCCCCTGCGGCGACCACCCCGACGTGCACCACGCAGTCGCAGCTCGCCAACTGGTCCACGTACCGGCTGGCGATGACGACCATCGCCGTCCCGGTCGACGAGAACAACGTGAGCGCGGCGACCGCCGAGGTGAGCCAGGGCGCGGGCGGCGTGCTGCTCTTCGGCACCAGCGCCCCGGCCTCCCTCGGCTCGGACCTGGCCGCCCTGCGCGCCAACACGCCTGGCCACGTGGGCCTGCTCGCGATGACCGACGAGGAGGGCGGCCAGATCCAGCGGATGTCCAACCTGGTCGGCAACCTCCCCTGGCAGTCCTGGATGGCCCAGAACTGGAGCCCCGGCCAGGTGCGCTCCGCCATGGCTGCCATGGGCAAGCAGATGGCCGCCGCAGGCGTGAACATGGACCTCGCCCCGGTCGCGGACGTCGACGGACGTCAGGTCGTCCCCGGCCCCACCAACCCGGACGGCGTGCGCGCGTTCAGTGGCGACAGCAACGTGGTCTCGCAGTACAGCGTGGCCGCGATGCAGGGTCTGCGCGACGCCGGCGTGGTGCCGGTGGTGAAGCACTTCCCCGGCCTGGGCGGCTCGAACGCGGACTCGGACTACGCCGCGGCGAACACCGTGCCGTGGTCGACCGAGCAGCAGGTCGGCATCCCGCCGTTCCAGGCGCAGATCGCCGCCGGGGCGCCGGCCATCATGGTGGCCAACAACACCGTTCCGGGGCTGACGACCGGCCCGGCCTCGCTCTCCTCCGCGGCGATCACCGGTGAGCTGCGCGACCACCTCGGCTTCCACGGTCTGGTCATCACCGACTCCCTCGACGCCGGGGCGATCACGGCGGCCGGCTACGACCTGCCGTCGGCGTCCGTCCAGGCGATTCGCGCGGGCGCGGACATGGTGATGTTCAGCAACACCGCCCAGGCCGGTCCGGAGACCAGCGCGATCGCGAACGCCATCACCTCCGCCGTCGACAACGGCCAGCTCTCCCGCGCCCGGCTCGTCTCGGCCGCGGCCTCGGTCCTGGCCGTCCGCAACGTCAACCTCTGCGGCTGACGAACCGAGTCGTCGGCCCGGCTGTCCCCGCCCTGAGTCCCCGGCCGCTCACGCGGCCGGGTGCCAGACCGGGAGGTCGAGGACCATGGTCAGCCCGCCGCCAGGGGTGTCCTCGCAGGTGAGAGCGGATCCCATGGCCTCGGCGAAGCCGTGGGCCAGGGCGAGGTGCAGGGTGGGGCCTGCGCGGGTGGCGGCGGGCGGCACCACGCCGTCGAAGGCGGGGACGGCGGGGTCGAAGAGCGCCTCGCGCTCTGCCTCGCGCAGGGACGGCCCGTGGTCGGCCACCCGCAGTTCGACCCGGTCGGCGAATCTGCTGGCGGAGACCAGCACCGCAGACGGCTCCCGGGCCGCCGACGGCGGTTCCTCGGCCGCCGACGCCGACGCCGAGACCGGAGCATCGGCCACTGCCACGGCGGCTGCGGGCACCACCGCCGGAGCGGCGGAGTGCTGCAGCGCGTCGGTGACCAGGTTGGACAGGATCCGCTCCAGCAGCGCGGGATCGGCGTCCACCTCCGGGATCTGGTCCAGCCCGCGCGCGGCGATCCGGTCCGCGCCGTCGCCGTCCGCCTCGGCCAGCGTCTCCTTGACCGAGGCGAACACCCGTGCCGTGTCCGTGGCCTGATGCTGCGGCACCAGCGCGCCCGCGTGGGTGCGGCTGAGGTCGTAGAGGTCGTCGGCGAGCTCCGCCAGGCGGTCCAGCGACTCCTCGGCGACGTCGAGCAGCTCGTCCTGGTCCTGGCAGGCCGCGTCGTCCTCGGCACTGCGCAGCGAGCCGACGGCGGAGAGCGCGGTGTCGATCGGCTGGCGCAGGTCGTGGCTGACGGCGGCGAGCAGGCCTGCCCGGCTGCGCTTGACGGCCCCCGCCGGGCCCGCCTCGGCGGCGGCATGGGCGAGCCGGGCCCGGCCCAACGCGACGCGGACGTGCGCGGCGAACGCGGTGAGGACCCGGCGGTCGGAGGCGGGCAGCGCCCGGCCGCGCAGGATCAGCGACACGTCGCCGGTCACCGCAACCTCCTCGTCGACCGCTCCCGGTTCCCGCGCCCGCGACTTCGCGGGCGCGGGCGCGGGCGACGGCGCGGGCTCGGCAAGGGCAGCGTCGTCGCCGGCCAGGCTGTCCGTCGCCAGCACCACGGTGTCCCCCGCCGGGCCGCGCGTGACCAGCGCGACGCTGTCCATACCGAAGGTCTCCCGCAGCCGGTCCAGCAGCGGCGGGATGGTGTCGTCGCCGTCGAGCAGGTCGTGGTTGAGCGCCGACAGGGTCTCCGCCTCGGCGGTGGCGCGGGCGGCGTGGTGGGCGAGTTCGGTGGCGCGGTCCACCACCGCGGCGACCACCACCGCCACCACCACGAAGGCGATCAGTGCCAGCACGTTGTTGGCGGTGTCGACGGTGAACTGGTGGATCGGCGGGATGAAGTAGTAGTTGAGCAGCAGCGACGCCACGACCGCGGTGAGCAGCGCGTTGCCCACGCCGCCGAGCATCGCCACGCCGACCACGGCGAGCACGAACAGCAGCGAAGTGCCGGTCAGGTTGAGCGAGCCCCGCGCTGCCGTGAGCACCAGCGTCAGCAGCACCGGAACGGCCACCGCCACCACCGGGTACGCGATCCGCCGCCACGACGTCGTCCCCCGCCCGGTCCCGCGGCGCAGGTGGAGACCACGACCGGCGGCCTCGTGGGTGACCATGTGGACGTCGATGTCGCCGGAGTCCTCGATCGTGCTCTCGCCGATGCCGCGTCCGGCGTTGAGCGTGCGGGCCATCCGGCCGCGGCGACTGGTGCCGAGCACGAGCTGGGTGGCGTTCTCGGCGCGGGCGAAGTCGAGCAGCGCGGTGGGGATGTGGTCGCCGACGACCGAGTGGTACGTGCCGCCCATGCTCTCCACCAACTGCCGCTGCGCCGCGAGCGCGGCGGGCGAGGCTTCGGCGAGGCCGTCGCTGCGGGCCACATGCACGGCGAGCAGTTCGCCTCCGGCCGTGCGGGCGGCGATGCGGGCCGCGCGGCGGATCAGCGTCTCGCCCTCACGGCCGCCGGTCAGGGCGACCACCACCCTTTCCTTCGTCTCCCAGACACCCCCGATCCCGTGCTCGGCGCGGTACCGCTGCAACCCCTCGTCGACGCGTCCGGCGACCCAGAGCAGCGCGAGTTCGCGCAGCGCGGTCAGGTTGCCGACGCGGAAGTAGTTGGAGAGCGCGGCGTCGACCTTCTCCGCGCCGTAGACGTTGCCGTGCACCATCCGGCGACGCAGGCCCTCGGGCGGCATGTCGACCAGCTCGATCTGGTCGGCGCGGCGCACCACCTCGTCCGGGACGGTCTCCCGCTGCGGAACGCCGGTGATCTTCTGGACGACGTCGTTGAGCGACTCCAGGTGCTGCACGTTGACGGTGGTGAGCACGTCGATCCCGGCGGCCAGGATGTCCTGGACGTCCTGCCAGCGCTTGGTGTGGGTGCCGCCGGGGATGTTGGTGTGGGCCAGCTCGTCCACGAGTACCACCTCGGGGCGGCGGGCGAGGACGGCGTCGGTGTCCATCTCGGTGAACATCGCCCCGCGGTACTCGCGGGACGCACGAGGCAGCACCTCCAGTCCGGCCAACCGCTCCTCGGTCCGGGGGCGGCCGTGGCACTCGACCAGGCCGACGACCACGTCGGTCCCCCGGTCACGGCGACGCAGCGCCTCGTCGAGCATCCGGAAGGTCTTCCCGACGCCGGGCGCCGAGCCGAGGTAGACCTTCAGCTGCCCCGGAACGGATCGGACATGCGCGCGAGTCTCGGACACGGACACGGCGGCCTCCCTCCGTGCACTCCCTTTCAGGGTAGGCAGGCCCACGGCAAACGGGGCGGTTGCAGGCCCACAGGTGACGGCCAGCGGTTGTCGGTCAGCGGTTGTCGGTCAGCGGTTGTCGGTCAGCAGCTCGGCACGACGCGTGCGCCGTCGCTCGGAGAGCCAGGTGGCGGCCAGGTAAAGCGGCATGCTGACGGCGATCAGAACCGCGCAGCCGGTCACCGCGCTGGCCAGGAAGTGCCCGCCGACCTTGGAGACGCCCTGGTAGAAGGCGACGATGACGACCATCAGCAGCACATAGCCACCGAGCGCGGTCGCCCCCGTCTGCCAGAGCAGCGCGGGCCAGCCCTGCCGCGCCCACGCGGGCGTGAACCGGCCGGTCCGCCACCGGCGTTCGCGCTCGTCCGGGTGGCGGGCGAGGGCGCGCAGGCCGAGGGCCAGGTAGAGCATGAGCAGCAGGTAGCCGGCGAACGTCACCCCGAACGACAGCGGCCCGGACAGCAGCGGCTGCGGCGCGGGCTGCGACTGATCCGCCGTCACCAACGCCGTCACCAACGCTGTACCCGAGGCGACGTACGCCGCGAGCATGCTCACTGGCCGCTGCCTTCCCGCAGCAGGAAGTGCCAGCCGCGGATGAAGGTGTGCCAGCCGAACCAGAGCCACAGGCCGAACAACACCCAGCGCCCGACCGGATACCGCATGACGGCGCGGGCCGTGTCGCTCAGCGTCGGGTATCCGGCCGCCACGCCGCCGCGCGCCAGCGCGAAGCCCTCCCAGGCGAAGAGCGCGCCGAAGACCACCGCCCAGACGAGATACCCGATCAACCGCTGGTGTCCCATTCCGCTCCCTCGCCGCCTCGCTGCCTCGCCTTCGGGCACTATCGCCGATCGTGCTGCATGGCCCCGGCGAAGCTCGGCAGATCCCGCCCCCGGCAGCGCGTCGTGTCGCGGATCGGACCCTGACGCGGGACCGCAGGCGGAGTACCGTAGAAGGCGGCCTGCAGGGTGAGCAAGGGAGCTTGACCGGGCAGTACCGGGCAGATGCGCACCGCCCGGAACCGCGGTCGACGGCCGAACTGATCCGCCGGAGGAACGACAGACTCCGGCGCACTCCACCACCTCGCCAAGGCGATGCCCCCCGGAGGGCGCGCGCTCTGCAGGTCGGCAGTGAGATGCAGGTGTACGAGGCCCGCGCGGGAACACGCCCGCGCGGGCCGGTGGCGTTCCGGGCCGGCGCCCCAGCCGCACGCGGCCGTCGAGGTGCTGGCACTCGGCCGGATCCCGATTCATGCTGCTGGAGTCGGCTCCGCCGACCGTAGCCAGACAGCCACCGGACGCGAATCGAGCATCATGCTGAATCTCCGCATCGCATCGGTCGAGTGCACGGACCTCTTCGTCGGCTCCACGGACGGGTCCGCCGGCGAACCCCGCCAGGTCGTCCGGGTCCGGGTCAAGGGGGCCCGATCCGGCCGGGACGTGACGGTCACCGTCCGGGGCGGGGCCGAGGGCTCGCTGACCGCACCGGCCGGACGCGAGGCGCTCGAAGTCCCGGTCCGGTGCACCGAACCGCCCGGCACGGAGGTGCCGGTGGAGGTCGAGGCGGTCGTCGGCAGACGCCGGGCGACGGCCAGGGCCACCATGACCGTGGCCGAGCCGGGCTGGACCATGTACATGGTCTCCCACTTCCACTACGACCCGGTCTGGTGGAACACCCAGGCGGGATACACCGTCGCGTGGAACGACCAGAAGCACGCGCAGAAGCACCGCTCCGGCTTCCAGCACGCCGGGTTCGACCTGGTCCACGCGCATCTGGAGCTGGCCCGGCGCGACCCGGACTACTGCTTCGTGCTGGCGGAACTCGACTACCTCAAACCGTACTGGGACGCCTTCCCCCAGGACCGGGACGCCCTGCGCCGGCTGCTCGCCGAAGGACGGCTGGAGCTGATGGGCGGCCTCTACAACGAGCCGAACACCAACCTGACCGGAGCCGAGACGACCATCCGCAACGCGGTGCACGGCCTCGGCTTCCAGCAGGACGTGATCGGCGGCGACCCGGCCACCGCCTGGCAGCTCGACGTCTTCGGTCACGACCCGCAGTTCCCCGGCCTGATGGCCGCGGCAGGACTGACGTCCTCGTCCTGGGCACGCGGGCCGTTCCACCAGTGGGGCCCGAACATGACGCCGCACGGCTCCCGGCCCAAGGACGCCGACACCGAAGGGATGCAGTTCGCCAGCGAGTTCGACTGGGTCGCGCCGAGCGGCGAGTCGCTGCTGACCCACTACATGGCCGGGCACTACAGCGCCGGCTGGAAACTGGACTCCTGCGGCGCGCTGCGCGAGGCCGAGGAGGCCGCGCTGCGGCTGTTCCGGATCCTCTCCAAGGCGGCAGCGACGAAGAACGTGCTGCTTCCCGTCGGCACCGACTACACGCCGCCGAACCGCTGGGCCACCGCGATCCACCGCGACTGGAACGCACGCTACGTCTGGCCGCGCATCGTCTGCGGGCTGCCGCGCGACTTCTTCGCCGCCGTCCGGGCCGAGTTGGCGTCGAGCGGACGTCGACTGACGCCGCAGACCCGGGACATGAACCCGATCTACACCGGCAAGGACGTCTCCTACATCGACACCAAGCTGGCCCAGCGCGCCACCGAGAACCTGCTGCTCGACGCCGAGAAGTTCGCCACCCTCGCCTGCCTGCTGGGCGACGCCGCCTACCCCGAGGCGGCCCTGGACAAGGCCTGGCGGCACCTGGTCTACGGCGCGCACCACGATGGCATCACCGGGTCCGAGTCCGACCAGGTCTACCTGGACCTGCTCGCGGGGTGGCGCGAGGCCTGGGATCTGGCGTCCACCGTCCACTGCAACGCGCTGACCCACCTGACCGCGCGCATCGACACCGCGTCTCTTGCTGCTGCGGAACCCGACGCCGCCGGACGCGTGTTGACGGTTTTCAACCCGAGCAGCTGGGCGCGGACCGATCTGGTCCGGTTCACCGCTCCGCCGTCCTTCGGCGGGCTGGTGGACGCGGAGGGCCGCGCGGTCCCGACGCTGCGCGAGCCGGGCGGGGAGGGCCCGGACACCGTCACCTTCCTTGCGCAGGACGTCCCTTCGCTCGGTCACCGCAGCTACCGGGTCGCGGCGAACGGGTCCACCGCCGCCGCACCGGAGGGCTGGCGGGCACGCGAAGGCACGTCCATCGCCAACGAGTTCCACGACCTGACCGTCGCCCCCGCACGCGGCGGCGGCGTGTCGAGCCTGCGCGAGCGGGCCACCGGTCGCGAGCTGATCGCGTCCGGCGCGGTCGGCAACGAGCTCCTCGTCTACGACGAGTACCCCGCGCACCCGGACTTCCACGAAGGCCCGTGGCATCTGCTGCCCACCGGACGCTACGACGGCGCGGCCGCGCACCCGGCGGAGTCCGTCGTGGTCGAGCAGTGCCCGCTGGGCGAGCGGGTCACCGTCCGGGGCAGGGTCGGTCCGGCCGACTACACCCAGCGGCTCACCCTCTGGCGTGGGCTGGACCGGGTCGACTGCGAGACGCGGCTGGACGACTGGACCGGCAGCGACCAACTGGTCCGGCTGCGCTGGCCCTGCCCGGTCCCGGGTGCGCTGCCGGTCTCCGAGGTGGCGGACGCCGTGATCGGACGCGGCTTCGCGCACCCGGACGTCGACGTGGCCGTCCATCCGTGGACCCTGGACAACCCCGCCCACCAGTGGTTCGGCCTGAGCAGTGCCGCGCGTGTGGTGCTCACCGGCACGGACGGCGCGGCCATCGGCGCGCGCGCCCTCGGCGTCGCCGAGATCGTCGCCCCGGACGAGGCGGGCGCGGCCGGGCTGGGCCGCGAGCTGAGCGTCGCGCTCGTGCGGGCCGGGGTCACCGCGACCTGCTCGGTGGCGGACGGCCACCGTTACGGGGTTCCGGCGCTGGACTCGAACCTGCCGGACGTCCGGATCAGCGTCGGCGGCCCGGAGGTCAACAGCTTCACCGCCGCCGTCCTCGACGCAGCCGGGCCCGCCCACGCGGACGAGCTGAAGCGCCAACTCGCCGCCGACGGCCACGCCTTGGTCTGGGTTCCGGCGCGCAAGCCGCTGGCGCACACCTGGCTTCCCGGCGCGGACCTGACGGCTCCGCTGGATCTGCCCGTGCTCGTCCTCGCGGGCGCGTCGGGCGGCGACGGCGTCGAGCTGGAGGCGGCCGTCGCCCGCGTGGTCGCGGACCTGCGCGACGCCCGGATCGAGGTGCGCCAGGCCGCGAAGCTCTGCGGCGAGGCGGACCTGCAGTTCGAGGACCGGACGGTCGCGCTGCTCAACCGGGGCATGCCGGGCTTCGCCGTGGACGTGCGCGGACGGCTGCACGTCTCCCTGCTGCGCTCCTGCACCGGCTGGCCCTCGGGCGTGTGGATCGACCCGCCCAAGCGCACCGTGCCCGACGGCAGCGGCTTCCAACTCCAGCACTGGACGCACACGTTCGCGTATGCGCTGGCCTCGGGAGCGGGCGACTGGCGCGAGACCGGCATGGTGGCGCGCGCCCATGACTTCAACCACCCGCTGACCGCCGTTCTGACAGATCGTCATGCTGCCGGTCCATCGGAAACTCCAGGAGCATCAGGAATGCTGCCGCCCACCGGCTCGCTGGTCTCGGTCGAACCGGCCGGGCAGGTGGTGCTGACGGGGCTCAAGGCGACCGGCAATCCGCTGGCCACCGGCCGCTCCGGCGGCGCGGATCCGGTCGGCTCCGGCTTCACCGCCCGGTTCTACGAGGCCCACGGCCACGACGCCGAGGCCCGGCTCACCGTTCCGGTCCCGCTCGCCTCGGCCGCCCACGCCGACCTGGTCGAGCGGCCGGGCGCGGCGATCGGCGTCGGGCCGGACGGGACGGTCACCACGACCGTCGGGCCCAACGGCGTGCAGACCGTCCTGCTGAGCCCCGCAACGCGCGGATCGGAGGCAACCACAGCGCTCGCATCCCGGCACGAGGCGGCCCAGCCGGTCTTCACCCGTTACTGGCTGCACAACCGGGGCCCAGCTCCGCTCGGCAACCTGCCCGTCGGCGTCCATCTGACGGCCGCACCGGACGCTGCCACCACCGCCCTGCGCGTGACAGTCGCCTCCGATCTGGTCGACCGCGCGGCGGAGGTCGCCCTGCGCCTGGTCGCGCCCGAGGGCTGGCAGATCGACCCGTCGGACCGTCCGCTGTGGCTGCCCCCCGGCGACTGGACCGAGGTCGAGGCCACGCTCACCCCGCCCGCCCCTCCCGCGAAGGCCGGAGCAGGTCCGCACCTCGTCCGGGCGCAGCTGGAGCACGAGGGCCGGACCTACGAGGACGTCCTCTTCGTGGACGGCTCCGGCCGGCCGACCTCCGTCGACAACGGCACGCTCACCGTCGAGTTGGACGCGAAACGGCTCACCCTCCGTCCCGGCGGCAGCGCCACGCTGACCGCGACCCTGCGCAACAGCGCACCCTTCGAGATCCAGGGCGAGTGCCAGGCGGTCAGCCCGTGGGGCACCTGGTCCGCCGTCACCCCGGCGACGCAGGGGTTCACCGTGCCCGCGCACGGGTCGGCGCAGGTACGGGTCGACGTGGCCGCGCCGGGCGGCGCGGCAGGTGACGACGGGGGGCACTGGTGGGTGCTGCTCAAGACGATGTGGTTCGGGCGGATCGGCTACTCGCCCGCCGTCCGCCTCGTGGTCGGGGAGCAGCCGTGATCGCCGCCCGGATCGGCGGCCTCACGGTCACCGCCGACGAGGTCGACGCGCGGGTGGCCGAGCTGCGACTCGGCCCCTACGCCGGCCTGCTGCCGTCCCCGACCACCGCCGAGGGCCGCCAGTTGCGCCGGTGGACCACGCAAGTCCTGGTCACCGAGCGGGTGTTGCGCGACCACGCCCGTCGGCACGACCGTCCCGCTCCACCCGACGCGCCCCGGCCGTTGCCGCAGTCGGCACGGATCGAACTGGGCAGCGTGCTCGCCGCGGTGCTGGCCACCTGCCCGGCTGCGTGGGCGGCCTACGACCTGGTCACCGCGTCGGCCACGGTCCCGGAGGAGGCCGTGCGGGCCTACGCCACCCCCGACCGTCGTCGCCCGGCGCGGCGCAGCGTCGTCCACCGGTTCCGCGGACGACCCGTCAACAACGGGCGCCCGTACCTGGTCGCGCGGCACGAACTGCCGCCGCCGGTCGCGGCGGCGGTGTTCGCCGGGCCGGTCGGGGCGGTCGTGGAACCGTCACCCGACCACTGGTTCACCCTCGGCGAGCTGGAACCCGCCGCCTCCGCACCCGGGAACCCGACTGCGGAAGCCCTTGCCGCGGCCCGTGACGCGTTGACCGAGGCGCAGCGGCGGCACGTCTTCGCCGAGTGGACGAGTCGTCAGGTCGCCCGGGCCACCCTGATGCCCGGCTTCGAACACCCGGCCGACATCCGCCAACCCGACGCGACTCACCACCACTGACCGCTCCCCCGGCACCACGGCCGCCACGGCCGCTACGGCACCCGCTCGGTGAAGCACTGCGGATCGCCGGGGTGCCCGACGGGGGTCAGACAGGCCCGGAGCACGGCCCCGGGACGCGTCGCGCTGACCATCGGGGTGGACGCCCCGTCCGACGCCAGGTAGGGGTTGGCCATCAACAGGTCCTGCGTCGCCACCCCAGGCGTCGAGATCGACACGGTGTCACCGACCTGCCCGTTCCAGGCCTTGACCCAGGCCGAGTCGCACGTCTGGCTGTAACGGAAACTCAGGTCCGCGCCGGTGCGGGTGGCGAAGTAGTCCGGCCCCAGGGTCGCCGGGCCCATGCCGCAGCCCGTCTGCTGCGCGTCCGCCCCGACGCAGGAACTTCCCGAACAGCCCATCCGCACCGCCTTCCAGTACGGCACGGGAGGCGCAGCGGAACTCGCCGAGCGCCACGCGTACGCCGCGCCCGCCGTGAGCGTGGCACAGACCACCGCGACGACGACGAACAACCATGCCCCGGACCGCGGTCGGCGCAGCCGCCGCGCCCGGCGCACCGGCGCAGCCTTCTCGGTCTGCTCCGGCTCCTCGGCCTTCTCCGCTTCAACCGGCTTCTCGGCCGGTGCGGTGTCGTCGACCGGGTCGCCGTCACGGGGGTCGTCGGCTGCCGACGCGTCGGTGTCGTCCGACACCGCCTCAACGGCCGGGGCCGGCACGGCCAAGACAGTCGGCACAGCCGACACGGCCGACGCGGCTCCGGCCGAAGGGTTCGCGGCCACCTTCCCGCGTCCGCTCCAGGCCGCCTCCGCGAGCTCCCACAGGGCGCGCAGCGCCCGTTCGGGCTCGCCGGCGACCAGGCACAGCTCCTGAACGGCGGCCCACGGCGGCAACGACTTGGCGTTGAGGTAGCGCTCCCACGACGACTTGCTGTACGTCGTGGCCGCCGCGAGCTGGGCGAGCGAGAGGCCCGCACGGACGCGCAACGCTCGGAGTTCTGCCGCCAGGCGGCGACACTCGGGACCTGTCGTACTCATGCCTGCCACCTCGCGCTTCGCTTCGGCTCCGCAGCGCTGCGCCTCAGCTCGCCGCTCACCGTTGTCCCCTCGCGCTTCGCTTCGGCTCCGCTGCGCTACGCCTCAGCTCGCCGCTCACCGGCGCAGCGCTCCCCAGGTCTGCGGGCCCACCACCCCGTCGATCTCCAGGTGCCGGGCCACCTGGAACTGAACCACGGCCTTCTCGGTCTTCATCCCGAAGCTCCCGTCGATGCCCTCGGGCGTGAAACCGGCCCGCTGCAACAGGCACTGGAGCTCGACGACCACCGGACTCTGCATGGTGATCTCGGTGGTCGTGGTGGTGGTCGTGCTGTAGCCGGCCTCCCACAGCCCGTTGACGCGACTGTCGTGGCACACGTAGGCCGGCGGCGACGGCACGATGGGCGGCTGGGGCGGCGCGACGGTCGCACAGGCGGCGGTCCCGTTCCAGGGCTGGACGATCGCCAGTGCGATCCCCGCCCCGGCGAGCGCGGCTACAGCCGAGGCGATGACGGTCCGCCAACCCCGGTGCGCCTGCTGCGGAGTGGCGGACCCCCCGGCCGCCACGCCCACGACCGGCTCGGTCGGCCCACCCACTCCGCCTGCTTCGCCCGAGTCCCCCCACTCTCCCGGCTCCCCCGACTCGTCCTGCCCGCCCGGTTCCTCGGCATCCAGATCTGCAGCCGCGTCCATATCTGCATCCGCGTCCGCCTCGACCCCGTCCGTCGCGCCCTCCGGGCGGGTGGCGGACGTGGACTGCCAGGCCTCGCGTGCGGCCTGATGCAGGGCCAGCAGCGGGACGGGATCCGCGCCGGTCGCCCGGGCCAGGGACTCGACGGCCTCACGCGGGGGCAGCAGCCTCCCGCCGAGGTAGCGCTCCCACGACGAAGCGCTGTACTCGGTGCGGGCGGCGAGCCGATCCAGGCTGGATCCGCTCTCGTCCTTGAGCCGCCGCAGCTCCGCCACCAGCTGCACCACCGCCGAGGGAAGCCCCTCGGGCAGTGCCTTCCAACGCGCCATGCGTCGCCCCCCTGTGCATCAACCTTGCTCACATGATCGGCTTCCGACCGAGGCTCTTCCGCGCAGCCCGCGTGATGCTACCGCGCATGCGCATGCCACCCCCAAGCGTCCCGCCACACCGTCGTGCACCCCTGAATCGCCGCTGTTCAGAGGCTCGTCGTCCCAAGATCTCGGCAAATGTCCCGTCAGACTGGCGCAGTGGGACACAAACCGGAAGCCTGTCTGCCATCAGCTGCCGAACCGCCGCAGTCGCGTCGGCGGAACGGCCTCCGCCGTCCAGGCCCTCGCCGGGGAGGGGCCTGGGCGGCGCACGGAGCCAGACCCTCCCCACGGGTCCCTCCGCTCACCCCCGTGCGCAAGCATGCACCTGCCACGCCGCTCAGGGACATCCGTCTTTCAGCCAACCGACACCCGGATCTCACACCGCCGCACACCATCTCGATGCGCCTTACAGCGCCTCAGAGCACCATCGGCCGGTCGGACGCGGCGATCGGGGCGGGCAGCTCGGTCGGCCGCCCGCGCAGATAGCGGTCGGCCGCGGCGGCAGCCGCGCGCCCCTCGGCGATGGCCCAGACGACCAACGACTGCCCGCGTCCCGCGTCGCCCGCGACGAAGACGCCCGGCCTTCCGCCCGCGAAGCCCTCGTCCCGCGCGAACGCACCCGTCGGCCCGAGGCGCAAGCCCAGCTGGTCGACCAGCCCCCCGTCCTCCGGTCCGGTGAAGCCGAGGGCGAGCAGCACCAGCTCCGCCGGGATCACCCGCTCCGTCTCCGGGACGGGTCGGCGCGAGCCGGGATCGGCGTCGCTGAGATGGAGCGCGCGCACCCGTCCCTGCGCGTCGCCGTCGAGCCGGACCGTGGCCGCGGCGAAGACCCTGACGTCGCCGTGCTCGCCGGTGAGGTGCTGGTCGTCGGGGTCGCCCGGGGCGACGACGCGGAGCCGGACCAGGTCCCGGCCCTCCACGTGCGCGGGCGTCAGCCGGTGGATGCGCGGATAGGTCGGCCACGGCTGGTCGTCCGGGCGCTCCTCGTCCGGCTGCGGCTTGATGTCGAGCTGGACCACCGAGGCGGCGTGCTGGCGCAGCGCCGTGCCCAGGCAGTCGGCGCCGGTGTCGCCGCCGCCGATGATGACGACCCGCCTGCCCTCGGCGGTGATCGGCGGCCGGGGGTAGTCGCCCTCCTGGACCCGGTTGGCCTGCACCAGGTACTCCATGGCCTGGTGCACCCCGGCCAGCTCCCGTCCGGGCACCGGCAGTTCGCGCGGGCGGGTGGCGCCGGAGGCGACGACCACCGCACCGTGGCGCTCCAGCAGCGTGCTCGCGTCGAGCTCGGTGCCGACGGCGACGCCTGGGCGGAACACCGTCCCCTCCGCCTCCAGCTGCGCGATCCGGCGCGCCAGATACCGCTTGTCCATCTTGAAGGCCGGGATGCCGTAGCGGAGCAGCCCGCCGATCCGGTCGTCGCGCTCGTAGACGACCACCTCGTGCCCGGCGCGGGTCAGCTGCTGCGCGGCGGCGAGCCCGGCCGGGCCAGAGCCGATCACGGCGACCCGCGCTCCGGTGTGCTCCTCGGGACGGACGGGGCGGGCCAGTCCGTGCTCCCAGGCGTAGTCGGCGATGGCCGCCTCGATCGCCTTGATCGCCACCGCGTCGCGGCCGTCGATCGCCAGCACGCAGGCACTCTCACAGGGGGCCGGACAGAGGGAGCCGGTGAACTCGGGGAAGTTGTTGGTGGCGTGCAGGCGGTCGGCCGCCGCGTCCCAGTCCTCGCCCGCGGAGAGCACGTTCCAGTCGGGGATGAGGTTCCCCAGCGGGCAGGCGTGGTGGCAGAAGGGGATACCGCAGTCCATGCACCGACCCGCCTGCGCGCTGATCAGCGGCAGCAGCCCGCCGGGCACCTCGGCATCCGGGACGTGCACGTCCCGCCAGTCGTCGACCCGGTCCGGAACCGGGCGCAGCGGCCAGTCGTGTCGCGGGGTGGTGAGAAAGCGCCAACGGTCATCCATGGCAGGCTCCCAGCGGATGTGACCTGCGTCACACCACCATACGACCGCCACGGGCAGCACAGCACGCCCTCGCCCTCACGTTGCACTCATGCGTCCTTCACACTCCCTTCACTACCCCACCGACCTGCGCAAATGCCTCATGCCACCGCCTGTACGGACACTCCGGACATGTGTGGCTTGAACCACTTCGCCGCGAATTTCCTTGCCCGGCCGGACGCGTGCGTGTGACGGTGTTGAAGCGTTGGACGACGTCGAGACGTCCCCGACGACACAGCGGCCGGACGCACGGCCGCACCGGAGCCGACGGGCTCCGGGGTGATCGGTTCCCCACCCTCTTGTGCGAGAGGCGGCAGGTGCGACTGCCGAGCTGGGCATGCCGGATCACTTCTCCCACATATGCACAACCACACCTCCCACACAGTGGCTGCGTCCTGCCTTGTTCGGCAGGCCCCGACGGTTCGGCCGCGCTGCGAGAGAGCTCGACGGAGCTCGCCACAGCTCGACCGCGTCCGCCTGCGGGGTCTCCGCCACTCCCCCCTGTCCACATGGAGTGACATGCGCATCAGCGCTCGCAAGACCCGTATCGCCGTCCGCGTTGCCGTTGCCGCGACCCTCATCGGCGGCGTGGCCGCCGGCACCGTCGGCACCGCCGAGGCCGCCGCCCCCGCGTCCGCCCCGGCCGTCACGTCCGGCTACTCCAACAGCTTCTACGGCTGGATCGCCCAGGCGCAGTCCATCCTGGCCGCCCACGGCGACCACGTCCCGCCGGCGGCTGCCATCGCCGCGCGTGCCATGACCGAGTCCTCCGGCAACCCCAGCGCCGAGAACAACTGGGACTCCAACGCCGCCGCGGGCACCCCGTCCATCGGTCTGCTCCAGGTGATCCAGCCCACCTTCGACACCTACTCGCTGCCGGGCTACAGCAACATCTGGAACCCGGTCGACAACATCATCGCCGCCGTGCGCTACGCGAACGCCCGCTACGGCGCGTTCGAGAACATCGCCTACGGCACCAACGGCTACTGAGCCGAGCCGGCTGACACAGCTTCACCAAAGACCCCGCCGACCCGCACCCGGGCCGCCGGGGTCTGGGTGCGTTGAGGCCTGGGCACATTGAGGCTCGGCTGCGTTGGGGCTTGGGTACGTTGGGGCCCTGACATCCCGTCATCTGACGATCCGTCACATGTCGAGCTCGCCCTCGATCAACGCCAACTTCCGCCTGGCCATGGCCAGATTGGCGCGCTCCCGATCCAGCACCAGGACCAGGAAGAGCCCCGCGCCCGTGCGGGCGGTCAGCGGGCGGATCAGGTGGTACTGCCGGGTCAGTGTGATCAGGATGTCCTCGATGGTTCCTTGCAGCCCGAGCATCTCCATGGTCCGGTGCTTGGCCCGCACCAGGTCGGTATGACCCGCGGCGGCGATCGCCATGTCGAGTTCGCCGTTCCCGCCGCCCAGAGCCCCGAGGCTCATTCCACTGGTCAGATCGACAAGCGCGACGCCCAGCGCGCCGTCGATGCTCATGGCGTCTTTGAGTGCGATGTCCGTGTTCACCATGGATCGTGACGTTAGGGGCGCGCCGACCGGCGGATTCGACGAATTTCAGAAGTCTGCAACTCGCGGAATCCGCAGGTGTATGCTCCCTCGCCCTACGTCAGACCGCCTTCGCCGCATGGCGTTCGAAGACCTCGGGACGCGCGCGCCGCAGCGCCGTCGTGATCGCACCGAGCAGGACCGCGTCGTCGCCCAACTCGCTCGCCGCCACGCGGGGACGCAGCGGGGTGAGCAGCCGGAGCGACGCTCGGACCGGGTCGAGCAGCAGGTCGGCGCCGTGGCCGACACCGCCGCCGAGGACGACGAGGTCCGGATCGAGCACGGCGGACACCGCCGAGACCACCAAGGCCAGCCGCTCGCCCTCCTTGCGCACCGCCGCGACGGCGGCGGGCTGCCCGGTGCGGGCCGCGTCGAAGACGTCCTTGGCGGAGGCGACTTCGTCCAGGCCGAGCGCGCGGGCGATGCGGACCACCGCATCGGCGGAGACCGCGTCCTCCAGCGCGCCGCGCCGGACCCGCCCGTCGACCGAACCAGCCTCCCTACCCGCCTCGACGCCCGCCGCCGCACCCGCCTCGACGCCCGCCTCGACGGCGCCGTCGAGGGCACGGCCGTCCAGCGCGCCGCCGTCGAGCGCGGCGAGCGAGACGGGCAGGAAGCCGACCTCACCCGCCGCGCCGTGCGCGCCGGTGAAAAGCTCGCCGTCGGCGACGATGCCGATGCCCAACCCCGTGCCGACCAGCGCGTAGACGAAGAGGCGGCTGCCGCGCCCTGCGCCGAAGGCGTACTCGCCGAGCGCGGCCAGGTTGGCGTCGTTGTGGACGGAGAGGTCGGGACCGCCCAACTGTCCGCGGATCCGCTCCACCAGCCCGGCCCGGCCCCAGCCCGGCAAGTTCACCGCATAGCGGACCCGCCCGGACTCCGGGTCGAAGACGCCGGGCGTGGCGACCGCAGCGTGCACGACGCGGTCCGCCGGCACGTCGGCCTCGCGCAGCACCTCGCGGGCCGCGGCGACCACCGCGTCCGCGACTGCGTCGGCGGTGGTGCCTTCGTTGGGCACGTCGATCCGGGCCCGGATCCCGCCCGACAGGTCGGCGACCGCGGTACGCAGCCGGGCCCGGCCGATGTCGATGCCGAGCACGTACCCCGCGGTCGGGTCGGGTTCGTAGAGCACGGCCGTGCGTCCGCGCTCCGGGACGACCGTCCCCGCCTCACGCACCAGCCCGCCCTGCTCCAGGGCGGCGAGCGCGCTGGACACCGTCGGCTTCGACAGGCCGGTCTCCCGCGCGAGTTGGGCACGCGAGGCGGCACCCGTGGTGCGCAGGTGCTCCAGCAGCAGCCACTCGTTGTTGCTGCGCAGGCGCTGCCGGTTCCAGGGTTGCTCGTCCACGTGCTGGTGATCCTCGGTCGGTCCGATGGGGATGCGTGCTCGACCACTGTAGGCAACCGGTGATCTCGGACACGCGCCCCTTGACGATACAAGTAAAGGAATTTAACTTTACTAACTGCCGAGCTCGTCCTGCAGCGTGCCTCCACGCCCCCGCACCCTCACTCCCCGCTCTCCCACGCCACCCCCACTCCCCACGGAGGATGACAACGATGTCCGAATCCCCGACGCCCCGACTGTCCAGACGGGTCGGACTGTTCCAGGCGACCGCCATCAATATGAGCCAGATGTGCGGCATCGGTCCGTTCGTCACCATCCCGCTGATGGTCGCCGCCTTCGGCGGACCCCAGGCCGTCATCGGCTGGGTGGTCGGCGCACTGCTCGCGCTCGCCGACGGCCTGGTCTGGGCCGAGCTCGGGGCCTCGCTCCCCGGCTCCGGCGGCACCTACGTCTACCTCCGTGAGGCCTTCCAGTACCGAAGCGGCAAGCTGATGCCGTTCCTGTTCGTCTGGACGGCCATGCTCTTCATCCCGCTGATCATGTCGACCGGCGTCCAGGGCATGGTCCAGTACCTCGGCTACCTGTGGCCCGGCATGACGACACTCCAGGGCGACATCGTCGGCGTCGCCGTGGTCGCATTGGTGATCGTGCTGCTGTGGCGCAAGGTCGAGAACATCGGCAGGATCACTGTCGCGATGTGGGCCGTCATGATCGTCGCGGTCGCCGTGGTGATCCTGGCCGCCTTCACGCACTTTCACCCGTCGCTGGCCTTCACCTGGCCCGCGCACGCGATCCAGCTGACCCACGGCTCGTTCTGGATCGGCTTCGCCTCCGGCCTGACCATCGGCATCTACGACTACCTCGGCTACAACACCACCGCCTACATGGGCGCCGAGATCAAGAACCCGGGCCGGGTGCTGCCGCGTTCGGTCATCTACTCGATCGTCGCGATCATGGGCATCTACCTGCTGCTGCAGATCGGCGTCCTCGGCGTCGTGCGCTGGCAGGACATGCTGAACCCCGGCAACGTGGCCTCCCAGTCCGTCGCCTCGGCGGTCATGGAGAAGACCTTCGGCAAGGGCGCGGCCGACGTGGTCACCGTGCTGATCCTGATCACCGCCTTCGCCTCGGTCTTCACCGGCCTGCTCGGGGGCTCCCGGGTGCCCTTCGACGCGGCACGCGACCGGGTCTTCTTCCGGTCCTTCGGCAAGCTGCACCCCAAGCACAACTTCCCCGTCCTCGGGCTGGTGAGCATGGGCGTGATCACTGCCGCCGGATTCGTGCTGGCCCGCCACGTCGGCAACGCCGCCACCCACCCGCCGCTGGGCGTGCTGATCACGCTGCTGACCACCGTCATGGTGATCATCCAGGCGCTGGCGCAGATCGCCGCGGTCACCGTGCTGCGCCGCCGTCAGCCGAACCTGGCCCGCCCGTACAAGATGCTGCTCTACCCGCTCCCCAGCGTGGTCGCCGGGATCGGCTGGCTCGTCATCTACGGCTGGGCGGACAAGGCCAACCCCGGCGTGCACCCGATCGAGTGGTCGCTGGCCTGGGTCGTGCTCGGCGTGGTCGCCTACCTGATCTGGTCGCGCGTGGAGAAGTCCTGGCCGTTCGGCCCGAAGGAGATCCACGAGGAGTACCTCACGGCGCAGGAGCAGCCGGTCCCGGCCGCCTCGCGCTGAGGCCGCGCCGGCCGGGCTCCTCGCCCCCGCCGCGCCGCACCACCCATCCCGCCGGTCTCCCGGTCGGGCGCACGCACCGCTCCCCGTGACGGTCGCGCCCGGCCGGGGCCCTGCCCAAGGACGCCTCCCGATGCTGGAACACCCCGCGCCCCACCCCGACCCCGACTCGGGCCTCGGCCCTGGCCTCGACCCCGGCCTCGACGTCGGAGCTTCCCCTTACCCTGCAACGCCGTTCACCGTGATCGGCATCGACTTCGGCGGCACCAAGACCGAGGTCGCCCTCGCCGACCCGCACGGCGCCGTCCTGGCCCGCGAACGGATCGCAACCCTGGCCGACCGCGGCCCCGAACAGGCGCTGGCCCGCGCCGCCGAGGCCGCCGGACGCCTCGCCCGCGCCTCGCTGGACCGCTTCGGCGTGCCGGTCGCCGCGCACGCGGCCGTCGCGCCGGGCATCGTCCAGGCCGACCGGATCCTGCTCACGCCCAACCTCCCCGGCTGGGAACGCATCGCGCTCGCCTCCCGCCTCGCCGAGGTGTTGGGGACCGACGCGGTCTCCGTCGCCAACGACGTCCGGGCCGGCGCCCTGGCCGAGCTGCGTTTCGGCGCGCTGCACGGCGTCGATCCGGGCATGTACGTGAGCCTGGGCACCGGCATCGCCGCCGCGCTCACCACCGGCGGACGCGTGCTCGCGGGCGCGCACCAAGCGGCGGGCGAGATCGGCTACATGAACCCGGGAGACGCCCCCGCCGACGCGGTCACGGCCGGTCGGGCCCCGCTGGAGGAGGCCGTCGCCGGAAAGGGCCTCGGCGAGCGCGCGGCCGAGCTGCTCGGCGTCCCGGTCACCGGTGCGGAGCTGTTCCACAGCAAGGCCCCGGCCGCCCGGGAGTTGGTGGACGAGACGCTGACGGTCCTGGCCACCGCGCTCGCCAACCTCGCCGTCTTCGTCGACCCGCAGCGGATCGTCCTGGGCGGCGGCATGATGGCCTCCGCCGATGTCATCCTGCCCCGGCTCACCGAGCTGATCGCCGCGGCCACCCCCTTCCCGCCGGAGCTGCGGGCGGCGCGCTTCCTCCAGGACGCCTCGCTGCACGGGGCCGTCGCCCTCGCGCTGGACGGCCTGCGCGCGCGGCCCGCAGCGTCGGCGCGCCCCGCCCGCCCGGCCTCCGCCCTGTCCGTCACGTCCCGTCCCGGAGCGACCCAATGACCACGACCTCTCCCCAGTCCGCACTGCTCGGTGCGCAGATGAACACCGAGATGCGTCAACAGCCGGACGTCCTGGCGGCGTTGGCCGACCGGTTCCCGGCACTGACCGCTGAGGTCTCCCGGCTGGCCGCGTCGCTGGGCGGTCCCGGCGGCGGCCCGCTCGGCGTGGCCTTCCTGGCGCGCGGCTCGTCGGACCACGCCGCCCTGCTCGGGCGCTACGCCGTCGAGCTGCAGACCGGCCTGCCGACCTGCCTGGTCGCGCCGAGCGTCACCACCGCCTATCACCGCGCGCCGGAGGGCTTCCGTGGCTGGCTTCTGGTGGCCCTCTCGCAATCCGGCCGCACGCCGGAGATCGTCGACCTGGCCCGGCGCTACACCGCCGCAGGCGCGGCGGTGGTCGCGGTGACCAACGACGGCGACTCCGACCTCGCCCACACCGCCGCGCTGACCGTCGCCCTGGACGCCGGACCGGAGCGCGCCGTCCCGGCGACCAAGACGGTGACCGCCCAGATGCTCGCCGTCCTGGCCGTCGCCTCGGGGCTGGGCGGCACCGGGGCTTTGACGCATCGTCAGGCCGCGTCGCTGCCTTCGGTCCTGGCGGACCTGCTCGCGGACTCCGAAGGCCCGGCAACAGCCGCCGAGTTGGTGGCCCGCCACGACCGGCTGGCCGTCGTCGGACGCGGCGCGTGCTACCCGGCCGCACTGGAGAGCGCATTGAAGCTCCAGGAGACCACCGGCCTGATGGCCCACGGCTTCTCCACCGCCGACTTCCGCCACGGCCCGATAGCGGTCTGCGGCCCGCACGCCCCAGCCGTCCTGCTCGCGGGCTCCGGCCCTGCCGACGCCGACACCCTCGACCTCCGCACGGCCCTGACCGAACGCGGCGCACCGACCGTCCTCGCCGGCACCGCCCCCGAGGCGCTGCTGCCCTGGCCCGCCCTCGGCCACCTCGGCGAGTGCCTCCCCGCCACCGTCCGCGGCCAGCAACTCGCCCTGGCCACCTCCCGCGCCCTCTCCATCGACCCGGACCAGCCCGTGGGGTTGAACAAGGTGACCATGACGTCCTGACTCTTCCTCCGCGTGGCGGACGCGCGGGGCGGGGCCGTGCTGGAGACCGCGTGGTCGGCCCACCTGCGGCCGTTCGCCCGGGCCGGGCTGCGCCCCGCGGGCGCGACCGACGTCGGCGCGGTCTGGTGCGAGGTGCCGCTTGACGTGGCACGGCCTCACCCAGCGGCTGCGGTGACCAGCGAACCCTCAAGCCCGGCCTGCGCCCGCTCCACCGCCTTGATCTGACGTCGCGCCAGCCACAGCGGGATCGCGCCGATGACACCGAAGGACATGTCGATCGGCAGCCACCACAACGGCAACCCACGCAGCGGGCCGCAGATCAGCGCCAGCGGGACGATCCCGGCGCAGGCGATCAGCCCGAACTCCAGTACCCACACGTTCCGGACGGGATCCCGCAGCGGCCCGACGAACGCGACGGCGATCGTCAGGTGCGCGAAGGCGAGCCAGTCGGTCCCGTAGGCGAGGAACGGATAGGCCTTCCCCGTCGCGACCAACCCGTCGTGCGCGTGCCGAATCCAGGCGACCTGAGCCGGAAGACGGGCCGCCACCCCGGCGAGCGGCGAACTCCGGTCCGTGGCCCACCACAGCAGCCACCGGCTCTCGGTCACCAGCGGAAAGGCCGTCAGCCCGGCGAGCACCAGGCCCGCCATGAACACCACGATCCACACGCGTGCGCGCCTCAGGCGCTCCCCCTCGGTCATGGCCGCCATCATGGACCTGTTTTTGAACACGTTCAACTCCACCTCTGACATTGGTCGTCACCCCTCCCCACGCGGATACTTGAGCTGTGTACACCGTGTACGAGGAGCGTCCGGCCGAGCGGTTCGCCGGGGCGGTGGTGTGGAGCCGGGTGCGGGAGGCGGCCGCGCCGACGCCGGTGCGGGTGCTGCCCGACGGGTGCATGGACCTGATCTGGATGGACGGCGAGCTGCTGGTCGCCGGGCCCGACACGGCCGCGCAGGTGGTGTCCGGGGCGGCCGGACAGCACTACACCGGGCTGCGGTTCGCGCCCGGCCGGGCCGCCGCCGTGCTCGGGGTCGCCGCGTGGGAGCTGCGGGACCAGCGGGTGCCGCTGGCGGCGCTGCGGTCGGACCGCCTGGTCCGCGAGTGGAGCGAGCGCGTCGGCGACGCCGCCGACCGGGGCGTGGCGCTGGAGACGCTGGCCGCGCAGCTCGCCGAGACTCGTGACCTCGCCGACCCGGTTCCGCCCGGCGTCCTCGGGGGCCTGCGCCGCGGACTGGCCGTGCCCGCTCTGGCCCGCGGCCTCGCGCTCAGCGAGCGGCAGTTGCGGCGGCGCTGCCTGGACGCCTTCGGCTACGGGCCGAAGACGCTCGACCGGGTGCTACGGCTGGGCCGGGCACTCGGACCGGCGCGCGGCGGGCTGCCCTTCGCGCAGGTCGCCGCCGTCGCGGGCTACGCCGACCAGGCGCACCTGGCCCGCGAGGTGCGGGCGCTCGCCGGCGTGCCGCTGGGACGACTGCTGGCCGACGAGGCTGGTGCGAACGGGTCCGAGCAGTCCGCGCCGGGGACCACTCAGGCGGGAACCTCAGGCGGGCAGTGAGGCGAAGAGGTCGACGCCGTTGCCGTCCGGGTCGTGGACGATCGCGTAGCGCTGTCCCCAGAAGGCGTCCCACGGGGCCTTGTGGCCGTGATGGCCCGCGGCGACCAGATCCGCGTACACCTTGTCCACCCCGGCCGGATCGCCGCAGTCGAACGCCAGGGCCACCCGTGCGCCACCGGTCGGCGGCTGCCACTCCGGGTCGAAGCTCCGGATCGTCTCGACGGTGTCCCAGGCCAGCCGCAGACCGCTCGGGAGCACCACGTCGACATGCGGCTGCGAGTCCGCGTCGGCGGGGATGTCGATCCCGAGGCGGCGGTAGAAGGCGAGCGCCGCGGCCATGTCCCCGACGGTCAGGCCGATCATTCCAAGGAAGGGCTGTGAAGTCATGGCTTCACGCTAGCCAGCGCAACACGTCGCGGTCTTGAACGAAACGGCCACACCGCAGCGACGTCGCAGGCACGTCCCAGCCACGTCCCGCTGCCCACCCGCCCGCCGCCGGCCCGGCGGGCTTGGGTACGCTCGGAGCGCATGTCAGCCGATTCACGCGTGGTGCTCAGGACGGTCGCCGCCCGGGTGATCGACCGGATGCCGGAGCTCAGCGCCCGGACCATCGAGTTGATCGTGTCCCACGAGCGGGCCTACCAGAGCGGTGGGCGGGTCCCGCTCAGCATGCTCACCGAGTCCGTCGACGCCAACATGCGCTCGATCCTGGAGGCACTGGCCGGCGCGGCGCGGCCGGAGGCGGACGAGCTCGCCCCCGCCCGCACCACCGGCCGCCACCGCGCCCAGCAGGGCGTGCCGCTGGAGTGCGTGCTGCGCGCGTACCGGCTGGCCACCCGGGTCATCCTGCACGCCATGATGGCCGAGGTGCGGGGACGGCCCTACGACGAGCTCGAGGCCTTCCTCGACGTCACCACGGCGGTCACCGACATGGTGGACCGCCACTCCCAGGCCGTCGTCGACGGCTACCGGCGCACCGAGGCCGAGCTGCGCCACCGCGACACCCAGCGCCGACAGGCCATGTTCGACGCACTGCTGGAGGGCCGCGGCAGCGACCCGCGGACCGCCGCGGAAGCGCTGGACGCCCTCGACCTCCCGACGACCGGCCGTTACGCCGTCATCGTGGCCGCGTTCGACGTGGCGGCGCAGCACACCTTCAGCGCCGCGCGCGACGCGCTGGCCGCCTACGGATTCTCCGCCGCCTGGCGCAGCCGCAGCGACCGGGAGATCGGCCTCGTGTCGCTGGCCGACGGGTCGCCGACGGACAGGTCAGCGAGGGACAGGTCGCCGGCGGACAGGTCGCCCGCCGCCGACGCGTCGCTGGCGCGTCTGCTGACGACGCTGCGTCGCGCGCCGCTCGGCCGGGTCGGGGTGTCGGACGCGTTCGACCGAGTCAGGGACCTGCCGGACGCGCACCGCTGGGCCGATCTGGCGGCCCGGACCATCCCGCCGGGCGAGGCCGAGGTCGCCTGGATCGCGGAACGGCTGCCCGAGGCACTGCTGGTGGCCAGCCCGGCACTTGCGGAACGCCTCGCCCAGGACACTTTCGGCGGTGTACTCGACCTGCCCCCGGAGGAGCGGGACCTGCTGCTCTCCACCCTGGCCGAGTGGTTCGCCCACGGCCGCTCGTCGGCGCGCGCCGCCCCCGGCCTCTACTGCCACCGCAACACGGTGGTGCACCGCCTGCACCGCGTCGAGCACCTCAGCGGCGGCAGTTTGGAGGACCCCCGGTTCCTCCTCCACTGCCAGCTCGGCCTGCTGACGCTCCGACCACCACGTCCGAGCGCTGCAGGCTGACGAACTGACGGGCCGACGGATCGACCGGGGGCGATCGGGGGTCGATCGCGGGGCCATCAGAGGACGATCCGGGGGCGATCGACGCAGAGGCTTTTCACAGCTTCGGCCCCATTTGAGCGTGATCACCGTCACAGCAGGCCGGATCGCGTCGGTCCTGCCGGTCACGGTTCCGTTACCACGGCATTCACCCTGTAGCGTGATCGCCGCACGGTCGACGCACGCTGACGCGACGTCCGGGTCGGCAGCGGTTGGAGAGGGCTGAAGCATGGAAGAACGGCGTCGTCTGGGCGGACGGTACGAGCTGGGCGGCCTCCTCGGACGGGGTGGCATGGCCGAGGTGTACATCGCCCACGACGTCCGGCTGGACCGGACCGTCGCCGTCAAGACCCTGCGTGCGGACATGGCCCACGACGAGACCGGCCTGGCCCGGTTCCGTCGCGAGGCGCAGTCCACCGCGAGCCTCAACCACCCGGCCATCGTCGCCGTCTACGACACCGACGAGGACCAGTTCAACGGGGCGTCGATCCCGTTCATCGTGATGGAGTACGTCGAGGGCTCCACCCTGCTCAAGCTGGCCCAGAGCGGTCGCCGTCTGCTGCCCGAGCGTACGTTGGAGATGACCGTCGGCATCCTCCAGGCGCTGGCCTACTCGCACCGCAACGGCATCATCCACCGCGACATGAAGCCGGCCAACGTCATGCTCACCCGTACCGGCCAGGTCAAGGTGATGGACTTCGGCATCGCCCGCGCCATGGGCGACGCCGGGATGACCATGACGGCGACCTCCGCCGTCATCGGCACCGCCCAGTACCTCTCCCCCGAGCAGGCACGCGGCGAGCAGGTGGACGTCCGCACCGACCTCTACTCCACCGGCTGCCTGCTCTACGAACTGCTGGCACTGCGCCCGCCGTTCATCGGCGACTCGCCGATCTCGGTCGCCTACCAGCACGTCCAGGACCAGCCGCTGCCCCCGTCGACGTTCGACCCGCAGATCCGGCCGGAGATCGACGCCATCGTGCTCAAGGCGCTGACCAAGGACCGCGAGGCCCGCTACCAGACCGCCGACGAGATGCGCGCCGACATCGAGCGCGTGCTGGGCGGCCAGCCGCTGACCGTCGCCGCCCCGATGGTCAACACGGTCGCGGCCGGCGCCCGCAGCCAGGACTTCGGCGGCCCGCAGGCGGCCTCGCGGCCCGCCGCGCCCGCGTCCCCCGCCGCCACGACGTACGGCACGTCCCGCCCGGACGCCACGCGTTCGCGTGGCGCGTCCTCCACCACGGGCAAGGACCAGCGCCGCGCGTACGCGCTGATCGCCCTCCTGGGCGGCGTGGTCCTGCTGGTCTCGTGCCTCGCCACGCAGGCGCTGATGAGCTGAGGGGCGCGGGTGGTGAGTCCCCACGGGGCTACCGCCGGCCGAAGGCACTTCAGGCTTCGGCCACCGCCGTCACGGCGACGAGCAGCACCAGCGCGATCGCCAACGCCCAGGCCGCGCCGACGTGCAGGAACACCGCCGCCCCGCACAGCGCGCCACACAGCATCGCCGTGACCGACAGAACCCTGCGCAGCGCCGCTCGCGCGGGTGGGTCGGTGGCGAGGCCGGTGAGGGTGAGCGTCAGCACGGTCGTCGTCAGGTCCGGCACGGCCAGCCTGCGGACCACCGCGTTCTGCATGCCCATCCCCCAGCCGAGCAGCGCGATCAGCGCCACCTTCGCGCCGACCGAGGTGTGTCCCGCCGTGCCCGCGACCACGACCGCCCCCGCCACCAGCAGCGACTGGACGCCGACGACGGTCCGGAACAACGGAACCGGAGCCGCACCGGAGCCCGCGGCGCGCGCCTCGCGCAGGCCGGAGAAGCGGCCGACCAGCCAGGCGCCCGCCGCGAAGGCGCCGATGGCGAGCAGCGAGGCCCAGACCGACAGGCCCGGCGCACCCGCCAGGGAGAAGCCGAGGAAGACCACGTTGCCGGTCATGTTGGCGACGAAGACCCGGCCGAGCCCGAGGTAACTGACCGCGTCCACCACGCCCGTGACGAAGGTCAGCACGACCAGCAGCACCGGCAGCGCGCCGAAGCGGTTGCCGTCGGGCGGAAAGAGCCGGTCCGCCGCACGCCGCAGCGCCTCCCGCACGCCGCCCGAACCCGCGCCCGAGCCCGCGCCTGCGCCTGCGCCTGCGCCCGAACTGGCCTGCTGCGACTCGCCCATGACGGTGCCTCCGAATCCACCTCACGCGAACGGCCCGCCCCTCTCGCGCAGGGCCAGAGGCGAGCTTCTCATGGTCAACAGCCCCCCGCGTGGGAGGACGTGGGAGCTTCGCGGGTCCGGCTGCTGACGGCGGCGGGACTGGTCCGCTCAGCCGTCGGCAGCGGTCAGCACGGTGACGCCGTTCAGCCGAGAGGGTGAAACGTCCCGCTCGGGCGCTCCCCCAGAGCCCCCGTCGGCGTTGGTCGCGGTGTACGTCGACTCGCTGGTCGGGCCGACAACAGACGTGATCCACGGATCTTCTGATCCACCGACAGTTCCTGGAAGGGACGGATTTCATGCGTAGCACCAAGCGCGGCCTCCTCGTCACCGTCGCCGCCGCCGGCATCCTGGCCGCCGGCGCGGGCGTGGCCGCCGCCAGCAGCACCGCCAACGGCGACGCCTCCAACTCCCCCGGCTTCCTCTCCGGCAACCTGGTCCAGGTTCCGGTCCACATCCCGGTCAACGCGTGCGGCAACACCGTCAACGTGATCGGCGCCCTGAACCCGGCGTTCGGCAACGGCTGCGCCAACGCCGGCTGAGTCACCTCAGCACCCCAGAGCCCGGGCCTGGGTCCGGACCTGGCTCCGGTGCCCCCGGTCCGACCGCTTTCGCGGCCGGGCCGGGGGCACCGGCGTCTGCGGACGCCACACCGGAACATGCCGCGTTCTGGCGGAGCGCCGGGCCTGGAGCGATCCTGTGATCGTGAGGCACACGGCTGCGCACTTCCTGCACCGGCTCTGGGAGGAGGGCCGGGAAGCGGAGATCCTGAACCGCTCCATGGCCTTCGCCGCGCTCTTCTTCGTCACGCTGGTGCCCCTGCTGGTGGTCATCTCCGCCGCGTCCGCGTCGCGCGGCAACGGCATCACCCAGTGGATCACCGACGGTCTCGGCCTCTCCGGCTCGGGAGCGCACGCCGTGAAGATGCTCTTCGCCTCGCGCAAGCAGGTACTCAGCACCACCACCGCCTTCGGCCTCGCCGCGCTCGCGGTGTTCGGCCTTTCGCTGTTGGCCTCCGTGCAGACGGCCTTGGAGCGGATCTGGAAGCTGCCGCGCGGCCCCTGGCACACCACCTGGCGACAGGCCGTGGGGCTGGCCGGGCTGATCGGCTACATCCTGATCGCCGCCTGGAGCGGCGTGCCGTGGCAGCAGACCGTGCTGCAGCCGACGCTGCACGTGGTGGCGACGATCTTCGGCGGCGTGGCCCTCTTCTGGTGGCTGCAGTGGCTGTTGCTCGGCTCCCGGGTGAGCTGGGGCCGCCTGCTGCCGGGCGCGGTGGCGACCATGGTCGCGCTGGCCGGACTCCGGCTCTTCTCGCGCTTCGTCTTCGCCCCGCTGCTGGTCTCGAACGCCGTCTCGTACGGGACGGTCGGCACGGTGCTGATCTTCCAGTCCTGGCTGATCGGGGTCGGCTACACGATCTACGGCGGCGCCCTCGCGGGACGCATCCTGGCCGAGGCGCACCCCACGCACACCGACCACTGAGCAACGACCGCTGACCGCTGGCCACCGATCGGTTCGGCCGCCTGACGTGCGCCGCCCCGCCAGGGGGTAGTTACAACTGATTGATTAAGCTAGTGTAAGTATTCGTGGAACCCAAGGAATCCCCCGAACGCACTGCCGAACGCGCGCGCGAACACGCGTCCGAACTGGCCGCCGAACTGCGGCTGGCCGTTGGCCGGATCGCCAGGTCGCTGCGACAGGCGCACGCCGTCGGCGACCAGACGATGTCCGAGGTGTCCGTGCTCGCCCGGCTGGACCGGGACGGGCCGATGTCGCCGAGCACGCTGGCCGCGTGCGAGCGGGTCCGGCCGCAGGCGATGGCCACCACGCTGGCCGGTCTGGTGGACCGCGGGCTGGTCGCCCGGACGCAGGACGCCAGCGACGGCCGGCGGATGCTGATCTCCGTCACCCCGGACGGCCTGCGGATCCTCTCGGATCGCCGCTCGGCGTCGCTCCAGCGGCTCACCGAGGCGGTCCACACCGCACTGACACCGGCCGAGCAGGAGCAACTGCTCGCCGCCATCCCCCTGCTGGAACGACTCGCGGAGCAGTTGTGATATCCGACAAGGCCCCGTCCGGCCAGTCGCCCTCGGGCGCGACCGTGGTGCGGAGCGACCGCTACAAGTGGGTCGCCCTGTCCAACACCACGCTCGGCGTGCTGATCGCGACGGTGGACAGCTCCATCGTGATCATCTCGCTGCCCGCGATCTTCCGCGGCATCGGCCTGGACCCGCTCTCGCCTGGCAACATCGGCTACCTGCTCTGGATGATCCTCGGCTACACCCTGGTCTCCGCCGTGCTGGTGGTGGCGCTGGGACGGCTCGGCGACATGTTCGGCCGGGTCCGGATGTACAACATCGGCTTCGTCGTCTTCTCCCTGGCCTCGCTCGCGCTCTCGCTGGACCCGATGCACGGCGGCGCAGGCGCGCTCTGGCTGATCGGCTTCCGCATCGTCCAGGCCGTCGGCGGCTCGATGCTGACGGCCAACTCCGCGGCGATCCTCACCGACGCGTTCCCGGCCCGGCAGCGCGGCATGGCGCTGGGCATCAACCAGATCACCGCCCTGGCGGGCATGTTCCTCGGCCTGCTGGCGGGCGGCGTGCTCGCGGCGATCGACTGGCGCGCGGTGTTCTGGGTCAGCGTCCCGATCGGCGTGGTCGGCACCTTCTGGTCGTACCGGAGCCTGCGCGAGGTCGGCACCCGCAAGCCGGGACGGATCGACTGGATCGGCAACATCACCTTCACCGCCGGTGCCGCCGTGCTGCTGGCCGGGGTCACCTACGGGATCCAGCCCTACGGGGGCCACTCCACCGGCTGGACCAACCCGTGGGTGATCGCCGGGCTGGTGGGCGGTGTGCTGCTGCTGGCGGCGTTCTGCCTTGCCGAGACCAAGGTCGCCGACCCGATGTTCCAGCTGAGCCTGTTCCGGATCCGTGCCTTCGCGGCCGGGAACATCGCGGCGCTGCTGATCGCCATCGCGCGCGGCGGCATGCAGTTCATGCTGATCGTCTGGCTGCAGGGCATCTGGCTGCCGCTGCACGGCTACAGCTTCGAGCGGACACCGCTGTGGGCCGGCATCTTCATGCTCCCGCTGACCGTCGGCTTCCTGATCGGCGGCCCGGCGTCCGGGTACCTCTCCGACCGCTACGGCGCGCGGCTCTTCGCGACCACAGGTCTGCTGCTGGTCGCCGGGTCGTTCATCGGCCTGGTGCTGCTGCCGGTCGACTTCTCCTACCCCACGTTCGCCGGGCTGCTCTTCGTCAGCGGGCTGGGTCAGGGGATGTTCTCTGCGCCCAACACGTCGTCGATCATGGGCAGCGTCCCGCCGGGCCAGCGCGGCGTGGCGTCGGGCATGCGGTCCACCTTCCAGAACTCCGGGACCGCACTCTCCATCGGCCTGTTCTTCTCGCTGATGGTCGTCGGCCTGTCCGGCACCCTGCCGCACACGCTGAGCAGCGGCCTGCACGCCCAGGGCGTCCCGGTGGCGACCGCGAACCAGGTCGCCTCGCTACCGCCGGTGGCGACGCTCTTCGCCACGTTCCTCGGCAACAACCCGATCGGCCACCTGCTCGGCCCGAGCGGCGTGCTGAACACGCTGCCCGCGCACGCCGTCCAGACGCTGACCGGCAACAGGTTCTTCCCCGAGCTGGTCTCCGACCCATTCCACCACGGGCTGATCACCGTCTTCGGCGCGGCTGCGGCGATGGCCCTGGTCGCGGCGGGTGCGTCGATGCTGCGCGGCAAGCACCAGGCGGCGCCGGGGCGTCCGGGCGGTCCGGGCTCGGGGTCGGACGCGAGCGCGGACGCGTCCGGCGGCTCCCCCGCTGCCGCCGGGCAGGACGACGCGGCCACGTCCCGCTCCTGACTCCCTGGAATCAGGCAGGGGCACCACAGGGTTTCCACAAAGTGCCCCCGTAGGGTCCAGACCTACCCGCGAGTGATCGGAGCACGACCCATGGCAGAACTGCACATGTTCGCGGGCGGAACCGCCGTCGAGGACCGGCTGGTCCCCGACGCCGCCTGGTGGGTCCGGCCCGCGCACTCCTCGCGGGGACGCCAGGCGCTGGAGATCTACCACGGCGACAGGCTGCTCGACGTGATGGTCGAGGGCGCACTCGCGCCCGAGGTGCTGCGCGGGGCCGTGCGCGGCGAGCCGGACGAGCCGGTGCTGGCCTGGGGCCTGCTCGCGGCCGAGGAGGGCCTGCCGGAGGTCCGCTTCGGCCGGGAGTCGGCCGCGGCGGAGGTCCGCGTCGTCGCGGACGTCTTCTGGGTCGCGCTCGGGCGTGCGGACGCGGACCGCGTCACCGTCCTCGCCCACCCGGGCGCCGAGCCGGAGGGCCTCCGGGTCGGGCGTCCGCGCTGAGCCGGCTGGTTGAGCTGACCGGAGGAACGGGCCTGGCCGAACGGTCAACCGCTCGATCCCGGGTATGACTCCGACACGGAGAACATGACCGGGCGGAGGAGCGACATGGCCAGGAAAGACAGCCCCGCGTCCTCGCCCGACACCGCACCGTCGGGCGCGCGGCAGAGCCAGGGACCCCACCCGCACCTGCGCCGCACCCGGCTGAGCTCGGCCTGGGTGGCCACGATCGTCGCGTCCGTGGTGCTGGTGCTGCTCCTGATCTTCATCCTCGAGAACAGCGACCAGGTCGACGTCTCCTTCCTCGGTGCCCACGGCCACCTGCCCCTGGGCGTGGCGCTGCTTCTGGCAGCGGTCTGCGGCGTCCTGCTGGTCGCCGTCCCGGGCACCGCCCGCATCATGCAGCTCCGCCGCGCCGGCAAGAAGCTCGCCGCCAACCCACCGGCGCCGTCGACGCGCATCGACGCCTCCGAAACCGGCACCAGCATGGGCACGGGCACCAGTTGAGTCGTCATCGTCGCTGTCCGGAACTCCGGTGACGTCGCTTCGCCAACGGCTAAGCTCTGCTACCGACCGGTAACCAGGGCCCTTCGACCGCTGCGAGGCATCCGTGCACGCGACCACGACCGCATCCGACCGATCCGCCGCATCCGACCGCTCGGCCCGACGGCTCGCCGGACTGCTGGCCACCGCCGGGGCGCTGCACTTCCTCGCGCCCAAGTCCTTCGACGCGATCGTCCCGCGCGCCCTGCCCGGACGCGCCCGCGCGTGGACCTATGCGAGCGGGGTTGCCGAACTCGCGGTCGCGGCAGCACTCGCGTCCCCCCGCCACCGTCGGCTGGGTGGTCAGCTCGCGGCCGGGCTCTTCGTCGCCGTGCTGCCCGCCAACGTACAGATGGCCGTCGACTGGCGGCAGAAGCCGCTGCCGCTCCGTGTCGGCGCCTGGGCCCGACTGCCGCTCCAGCTGCCGCTGGTCATGGAAGCCGTCAAGGTCGCTCGTGGCAGCGGCGGCGTCGGCGCCCCGTGCGAGGATGGCCGCGCCAGCATGGTGTGAGACGGGACGCAGGAGGGGAGGAGCGCGGGGTGCCCGAGGGCGATTCGGTGTTCCTGGCGGCCAAGCAGCTGCACGACGCACTGGCCGGGCAGTCGTTGACCGTCTCCGACCTGCGCGTCCCGGCCCACGCCACCGCTGACCTGACCGGTCGTCAGGTGCTGGACGTGACCCCGCGCGGCAAACACCTGCTGACCCGGATCGAAGGCGGCCTCACCCTCCACACGCATCTGCGGATGGAGGGCCGCTGGCGCGTCTTCCCGACCGGCGCGCCCTGGCATGGCGGTCCGGCGTCGCAGATCCGCGCGGTGCTGGGCAACGCGACGAACACGGCCGTCGGCTACCGCCTCGGCGTCGTCGAACTCCTGCCGACCGCCGCCGAACCGCGCATCGTCGGTCACCTGGGCCCCGACCTGCTCGGCCCCGACTGGGACCCCGCCGAGGCCGTCCGCCGACTGACCGCCGACCCACGACGCGGCTTCGCCGAGGCCCTGCTCGACCAGCGCAACCTGGCCGGGATCGGCAACGTCTACGCCAACGAGCTGTGCTTCATTGCGGGCGTCTCCCCGTGGACCCCGGTCGCGGACGTCGCCGAACTCGACCGCGTCGTCCGCCTCGCCCACCACCTGCTGACGGTCAACCGGCTCCAGCACGGCCATGTGACGACGGGTGACCCCCGCCCCGACCGCCAGAACTGGGTCTACGGCCGCACCCACAAACCCTGCCGCCGCTGCGGCCGCCCCATCCGCACCGGCCGCATCGGCACCCCACCCAAGGACCGCACCGCCTTATGGTGCCCCCGCTGCCAGCCCCGCCCGCAGGCGTGACAGTGCGCCACTCTCATTGCGGTCCCTGACTCTTCCGGGGGACAGGGCTACGGAGCATTAGCCTCAGGTGTGGCCAGAATCAGCCTGTCCCGGACCGTGGACCTTCCTGCTGACGTCTGCTGGCGGCGTGTCACGGACTGGGACCGTCATGGTGACCGGGTGCCGTTCACCCGGGTGTTCGTCGCGGAGGGGTCCGGGCGGGAGTGCGGTGACGTCATCGTGGCCCGGACCGGGATCGGGGCGCTGGGGTTCGACGACGCGATGGAGATCGCGGAGCTGCGCGCACCGGAGCAAGTGGCCGGGGACGACGAGTCCGGGTTCTGCCGACTGGTCAAGCGCGGGCGGGTGGTGCGTGGTTGGGCGGAGCTGAGCGTCGTGCCGGTGCGCGGCGCGTCGCTGACGGAGGTGCGCTGGGAGGAGGAGATCCGGGTGGTCGGGGTGCCCCGGTTCGCCGATCCGCTGGTCGGCGCCGTGGGACGGGTCGTGTTCGGGCGCGCGTTGGAGCACCTGTTGCGCGGGGTGCCGCGCTGAGCGCTGGAGCGCTCGGATCAGCCGCCCGTCCCCGTCAGGCCGACGATACGGCTGTCGAAGCCCGGGCCGACCTCGGCGGTGAGGACCACGTCGGAGTGGTGGGTGTGGGAGTCGACGGCGATGTGGTGGTCGTCGCCGCAGACGCGCGTGACCGTGTCGCTGCCGAAGTAGAGCCCGAGGTGCATCTGGACCGCCTTGAGCACGACGCAGCCGTGGTCGCTGGTGACCTCGCCGCGCACGTGGAACGCGCCGTGGTCCCTGGTGACGAGCAGTCGGGCGTGGCCGCCGACGGCGGAGTCGCCGCTGTAGGCGTTCAGGTTGATCGTCTGGTAGTCCGCCGTGCGGGTGAGGGCGGTGCCCGCCAGCATGAGGACTCCGGCGGCGACCGCGGCGACTGCGTGGAGCTTCATGTTCCCTTCAACCGTGGGATCGGCCGCAGGTCACCGACGGTGGACCGGGATCATCCGGATGGCCGCGCACCCTGACGCTGGACCGCGCGGGCGCCTGCCGCGCAGGCGTGGGCGGCGGCGCGGAGCGGGTCGGTTCCGGCGAGGCGGGCGGCCAGCAACGCTCCCGCGAAGGCGTCGCCCGCGCCCGTCGTGTCAACCGCGGGACGCTCCAACGCGGGCGCCGGGACGCGGCCCAACAGCCCCTCCGGACCGGCCAGCAGCGCGCCCCGCGGGCCCAGCTTCACGGCGATCAGGCTCCCCGTCCGCTCCGCGAGCAGCACTGCGGCGCGCTCGGGATCGGTGGCGCCGCTGAGCAGCCGGGCCTCGTCCAGATTGGGCAGCAGCATGTCCACCCCGCCGCCCACCAGCTCCAGGAACCGTGCCGGTCCGAGCAGGCCCAACTCGCCCGCCGATGCCGGATCGACGCTGATGCCGAGCCCGCGCTCCCATGCGCGCCGCAGCAGCAGTCAGGCCAACTCCCGCCCCGGCTCAGCGAAGAGCAGGTAGCCGGAGAGGTGCACCCATCCCACTCCGTCGAGCAGGGCGTCGTCCCAGTCGGCGACGCCGAGGGCCGCGCTCGCGCCGCGGTCGTTGAGCATGGTCCGCTCGCCCCGGTCGTCGACCAGGCAGACGACCACGGTGGTCGGCCGCTCCGCGTCGACCCGCAGCTCAGCGGTGACGCCGACGCGGTGGAGCTCGTCGCGGTGCCAGTCCGCCGACTCGCGGCCGACCCGGGCCAGCAGCGTGACGTCCGCGCCCCAATCTGCCGCCCAGGCGGCGACGTTGGCTGCCGCGCCGCCGGGGAGCAGCGCGATCGAGGCCGGAGTGTCGGTGGCGGGTGTCAGCCGTCCGGCGTGGACGGCGACGACGTCCGTCGCCAGGTCGCCCACCACCAACAGCCGGCCACCCGCACCCGAGGTCACCGCCCCGCCGAGGTGTGCGATGCCTGCGAGGCGTACGCGACGGCCACCGCAGTGGCCACCCGCACGTTGCCGCGCACGGCGGCGAGGTTGGCCTCCAGCGACGCGCCCTGCGTGTGCTCGGCGAGGTAGGCGAGCAGGAACGGCGTGACCGCCTGCCCGGTGACGCCCTCACGCCGGGCCGCGTCGAGGGCCTCGGCGAGGACGCGGTCGTGGAGGGCGGGATCGAGCTGTTCCTCCGTCGCGACCGGGTTGGCGACGACCAGCGCGGACGAGGCGGTGCCGACCGCGTCCTGCGCCCGCATCACCGCCGCGACCTGGTCCGGCGAGTCGGCGCGCCAGTCGACGGGCAGGCCCGAACTGCGCAGGTAGAAGCCGGGGAACTGGTCGGTGCGGTAGCCGATCACGCCGACGCTCAGCGTCTCCAGGCGCTGCAGCGTCGCGGGGACGTCGAGGATCGACTTCACCCCGGCGCAGACGACGGTGATCGGGGTCCGGGCCAGCAGCCCGAGGTCGGCGGACTCGTCCTGGTCGGTGACCCACTCGCGGTGGACGCCGCCGAGGCCGCCGGTCGCGAAGACGCGGATGCCCGCCCGCGCGGCGAGGTGGGCGGTGCCGGAGACGGTCGTCGCGCCGCTCTCCCCGAACGCCAGCGCGGGCGCGAGGTCACGGACGCCCAGTTTGCGGATGCCGTCCTGGAACGCGATCCGCTCCAACTCGGCCTTGGCCAGGCCGATCCGGGCACGTCCGTCGAGCACGGCCACGGTCGCGGGGACCGCTCCCCCGGCGCGGACCAGTGCCTCCAGCTCCTGCGCGAGCACGAGATTGCGCGGCCGGGGCAGGCCGTGCGCGATGATCGTCGACTCCAGCGCGACGACGGGCGCGCCGCGCTCCAGCGCGTCCCGGACCTCCTCGGAGAACTCCACAGCCTCATGCGTCGCGTCGTTCGTCATGGTGGTGATCCTGACCGGACGTTCGCCCCCCGAAACCCCTGAGCGCCAGGCGCTAACGCGCGTAGAGCTCCGCCAGCAGCGCGACGACGTCGTGGGTTGCCGGATGCGGGTCGCTGCGCCGCCAGATCAGGTGGACCGGGACCGGTGGCGCGTCGCGGACGCGGCGGTAGGCGATGCCGTCGCGCCGGTACTGGGCCACCGTGCCCTCCGGGGTGAGGCCGACGCAGCGGCCGGTGGCGATGGCGGCGAGCCAGTCGTCGATGTCGCGGGTCTGCTCCAGCCGGGGGCGGTCGCCCTCGGGCCACAGGTCGGCGGTGGTGGTACCGGTGCGGCGGTCGACGACGAGGGTGCGGGAGCGGAAGTCGTCCAGCAGCACCGTGCGCCGACCGGCCCACGGGTCGTCGGCGGCCATGGCACAGTAGCGGCGCTCCTGCCCGACCAGCGCGTTGGCGTGGCGGCGGGCGTCGACACCGGTGCGGATGACGGCGAGATCGCAGAGCCCCTCGTCCAGGCCGCCGGTGGCGGTGTTGCTGCGCACCAGCTGGAGTTCGACGTCGGGTCGCGCGCTCGCCCAGCGGCGTTGGAACTCGGCGGTGTGGCGGCCCATCGACGACCAGGCGTGGCCGATCCGCAGCCGGGTGTGGCCGGTCGCGACCTCGGCGACCAGGTCGTCCGCCTCCGCGAGCAGATGCCGGGCGCGGCCGAGGATCCGCGTGCAGGCGGCGGTCGGCGCGACCGATCGGCTGGTGCGGTGCAACAGGCGCGCGCCGAGGATCTGCTCCAGGGACTGGATCGTGCGGGAGACGGCGGCCTGGGAGAGGCCGAGTTCGGCCGCCGCATCGGTGAAGCCGCCCGCGTCGACGACGGCCACCAGGCAGCGCAGGTGCCGCAGTTCGAGGCTGCTGCCGCGTTCTGCCTTGGTTCCGTCGACTCGGCCGGTTCGATCCATGTGTTCAGCGTATCAATTGGCCGATCCATGCATTTTGCGCATGCATCGAGCGGGTGCATGGTCGATGGCATGGCGACGCAGACGAGCGGGGCGGCAGCAGGGATCGGCCGCACGGCCGCGCGGGCAAACGACGGGCCGTCGGGTCAACTGGCCGGAACCGCAACGATGCTGGGCAGCGCGCTGTCCAACCAGGTGGGCGCGGCCGTGGCGGCGACGGCCTTCCCCGCGATCGGGCCGGCGGGGGTGGTCGCGGTCCGGCAGTGGGTGGCAGCCGTCGTGCTGGTCGCCGCCGGGCGGCCACGGCTGCGGTCGTTCACGCGGGCGCAGTGGGGGCCGATCCTGGGCCTGGCCGTGGTGTTCGCGACGATGAACCTGTCCCTCTACACCGCGATCGACCGGATCGGGCTCGGTCTGGCGGTGACGCTGGAGTTCCTCGGACCGCTCGCCGTCGCCCTGGCGGGCTCGCGGCGGGCGATCGACCTCGGCTGCGGGCTGGTCGCCGGTGCGGCAGCGGTGGTGCTGGCGCGTCCGCAGCCTTCGACGGACTACCTCGGCATCGGGCTCGGGCTGCTCGCGGCGGCCTGCTGGGCCGCGTACATCCTGCTCAACCGGACGCTCGGGCAACGGGTCCCGGGCGCGCAGGGGTCCGCCGCCGCGGCGCTGGTCTCGGCGCTGCTCTATGTTCCGGTCGGGGTGGTGGTGCTGGTCCACCACCACGCGTCCGCAGGCGCGCTGGCACGGGCGGGGGTCGCGGGCGTGCTGTCCTCGGCGGTGCCGTTCCTGGCCGACCTGTTCGCACTGCGGCGGGTGCCGACGCGGTTCTTCGGGCTCTTCATGAGCGTCAATCCGGTGTTCGCGGCGCTGGTCGGGCTGGTGGTGCTCGGTCAGTCGCTGGGCTGGGTGGAGTGCGTCGCGATCGCGGCGATCGTGGCGGCGAACATGACCGCCAGCCTGGTCCCGCTGCTGGCAGGCGCAGACCAGGCCGCTTGACCCCGGACCGCTTGACATTCTTAGGTTAGGCTACCCTAAGTTGATCGCATGCTAGAGACCCGCTCGCTCCGCCTCGACTACCGCGGCCCGCGTCGCCGACCCGCCGCCGCACGCCCCGAAGCCCATCAACCTGACGAACCATCAGCGGTGGTCGCGGACCTGGACCTGCGGCTGCCGGAGGGCGCGGTGACCGCGATCATCGGCCCCAACGGCTGCGGCAAGTCGACGCTGCTGCGCGGCTTGGCCCGACTGCTCCGGCCCAGCGCGGGATCGGTCCTGCTGGACGGCGTAGACCTGCACCGGCTGCCCTCCCGCGAACTGGCCCGCCGCCTGGGCCTGCTGCCGCAGCAGCCCACCGCACCGGACGGGATCACCGTCGAGGGCCTGGTCCGGCTCGGCCGCCATCCGCACCAGGGGCTCTTCAGCCCGTGGACCCGCGCCGACCAGGACGCCGTCGAGCAGGCGCTGGCGCAGACCGGGACCGTCGAGCTGCGCGACCGCCCGGTGGACGAGCTCAGCGGCGGCCAACGCCAGCGCGCCTGGATCGCGCTGACCCTGGCCCAGCAGACCGAACTGCTGCTGCTCGACGAACCGACCACCTTCCTCGACCTGCGCCACCAACTGGAGGTGCTCGACCTGGTCGCCCGGCTGCAGCGCGAGTCCGGCCGGACCGTCGTCGCCGTCCTGCACGACCTGGGCCAGGCCGCCCGCTACGCCGACCACCTGGTGGTGCTGGAGCGGGGACGCCTCGCCGCCGCAGGCGCACCGGCAGAGGTCCTCACGGCCGAGCTGGTGGCGCGGGTCTTCGGCGTGGAGTGCCGGATCGTGCCCGACCCGGAGTCCGGCACCCCGCTCGTCGTCCCTGCGGCCCGGCACGGTTCGCACGCGGCAACCGGGAGGACGGACGACTAGGCCCTGTCTGACAATTCCCGTCGGATCAGCCCGGGTCGGCTGGCGCGGTCAGCTGCAAGGCGGAGGATCGCCCTCGTACTGGGCCGTACTTGGGCGATCCGACAACGCAGCATGGGGGCACCCCCTAGCCGAAGGCCGGGGGAGGCCGTGCCAGGCGGGTCGGGCCCGACGGGAATTGTCAGACAGGGCCTAGGCCCCTCAGGCCGCCGTCCGGCGTTGAGCGGCCAGGAGCCAGATCAGGTATCCGCCGCCGAGCAGCCCGGTCACCACCCCTGCGGGGAGTTGGTGGCCGGGCACCAAACGTTGTGCCACCCAGTCCGCCAGTACCAACAGCACCGCTCCCGTCGCCGTCGACGGCAGCAGGTTGGGACCGGGTGAGCGGGTCAGACGGCGGGCCACCTGCGGTGCCGTGAGCGCGACAAAGGCCACCGGCCCGACGGCGGCAGCGGCCGCCGCCGCGAGCAGCAGCGCGGCCACCAGCAGCGTCCGTCGCGTGCGCTCGGCCGGGACGCCGAGCGCGGTCGCGGCGTCGTCGCCGAGTTCCAGCAGCCGCAGTGCACGCCCGTAGCCGAGGCAGACGACGGGCACGAGCAGCCCGAGCACGGCCAGCAGCAGCATCGCACCGCTCCAGTCCGCGCCGTCCAGGCTGCCGGTGAGCCAGAGCATCGCACGTGCCGCGTCCGTCAGCTGACCACGCGTCAGCAGATAGCCGTTGACGCCGGTCAGGACCGCGCCCACCGCGATCCCCACCAGGACGAGGTGCTGCCCACCCCGCCCGGCGAGCAGCAGCACCGATCCACCGGCCGCCAGGGCACCGATCACCGCGCCCAGCGGGACAGCGAGCGCGCCGCCGCCGAACAGGACGATCGCACTCAGCGCACCGGTGGCCGCGCCCTGGGTGAAGCCGAGCACGTCCGGGCTGCCGAGCGGATTGCGTACCAGCGACTGGAACACCGCGCCGGAGAGCGCCAACGCCGCTCCGGCGAGCAGTGCGGTCAGCACGCGGGGCAGGCGCAGCTGCCAGACGATGAAGTGCGTGCTCGGGTCGCTCGTCGCGTTCGCGCCGACGAGGCTGCGCAGCACGTCGAGCGGGCCGATCGGGACGTCCCCACTGCCGAGCACCACCACGGCGACGACGAGGGCGGCCACGCAGAGCAAGGCGGTCACGGTCCGCGCGCGCCGCGTCGTGCGCCTCACGCGCCCTGTGCACCTCATGCGTCACCTCGGCGGACGCGCAGCAGGTTGAGCAGCAGCAGGCCGCCCACCACGGCTGTCACCACTCCGACCTGGAGTTCGCCGGGCCGGGCCACCAGGCGGCCGAGGACGTCGGCGGCCAGCAGCAGGCAGGGGCCGGCCACCGCGCAGTACGGCAGCAGCCGTCGCGGGTCCGGGCCGGTGAACCGCTCGACCAGATGCGGCGTCAGCAGCCCGACGAAGACGATCGGTCCGCAGGCCGCCGTGGCCGCGCCGCAGAGCAGCGTGACGGACGCGACCGCTCCCGCGCGGGTCGCGGTGAGCCGGGAGCCGAGGGCACGGGCCGTGTCCTCGCCCAGGGCGAGCGCGCCGAGCGGACGGGCCAGCAGCAGCGCGAGCAGCAGTCCCAACGCCACGAACGGTGCGAGCGCGGCGACCGTGCCGAGCGACGCGGAGGCGAGCGATCCCACGGTCCAGAACCGCATCCGGTCCAACGCGTCGCTGTCGAGCAGCTCGACGGCGCTGACGTAGGAGTAGAGCGCGGCGTTGACCGCCGTCCCCGACAGCACCAGCCGGGCGGGGGTGGCGGCGCGACCGCCGCCGACGGCGTAGACGAGCACGGCGACCCCCGCCGCCCCGGCGAAGGCGAACCAGACCGCGCCGGCGAAGCCGCCGAGGCCGAGGACGGCGGACGCGGTGACGACGGCCGCTGACGCACCGGCGTTGATGCCGAGCAGTCCCGGGTCGGCGAGCGGATTGCGGGTCAGCGCACGCAGGACTCCCCCGGCCGTCCCGAGCGCCGCTCCCGCCAGCAGCCCGAGCAGGGTGCGCGGCAGGCGCAGGCCGTGGACGACGTCGTAGGCGGGCGCCGCCGGATCGGTGAGGCCCTGCCAGACCGCCTGCGGCGAGAGAGCCCGCGCGCCGAGGGCCAGCGACAGGACCAGCACGGCCGCCAGCAGCACCGCAGCGGTCAGCGCCCGCGTGAGGCCGGGCGCGGGCGATGAGGGCGGGTCAGCCGTGGTGGCTGCCGGGGCCGACGGAGCCGTGGTCATCGGGGTCCTCCTCAGGGTGGCGGCAAGGCCGATCAAAACTTAGGTTAGGCTACCCTAAGTTGACCTTGGCAAAGGGTTCTCCCCGGCCCTCCCTGAACCACCGAACCACCAGGACCGCCATGCCACTTCACCCCACCCGCCGTTCCGTGCTCGCCGCCGGTGGCATCACCGGACTCGGCGCCCTCCTCGCCGCCTGCGGCTCCGGCAGCTCCGTCCCACGCTCCGCCACAAGCTCCGCCACAAGCTCCGGCGAACCGTGGACCTTCACCGACGACCGCGGCACGCGCATCGCGCTTCCCCAGCGCCCGAGCCGGGTCGTCGCCTACACCGGCACCGCCGCCGCGCTCCACGACTTCGGCGTCACCGACCGGATCGTCGGCGTCTTCGGCCCGACCCGCCTCGCTGACGGCAGGCCCGATCCGATGGCCGGGAACCTCGACCTCGCCAAGCTGACGGTCCTCGGCAACGCCTGGGGCGAGTTCGACCTGGAGAAGTACGCCGCGCTGCGCCCGCAGCTGCTGGTCACCGACATGTGGGTGCCGAGCCAGCTCTGGTACGTCCCGGACGCGAGCAAGGACACGATCGCCGCGCTGGCGCCCACCGCCGGGATCACCATCGCCAAGGTCCAACTGCCCGAACCTCTGCGCCGCCACGAGCAGTTGGCCGGGCTGCTGGGAGCGGACCCGACCGGGAGCGCGGTGGTCGCCGCCAAGAGGCGGTTCGAGCAGGCGGTGGAGACGGTCCGTCAGGCCGCCAAGGCCAAGCGCGGGTTGCGGGTGATGGCCGCCTCCGCCGGCGCGGACCTGCTCTACGTCTCGGTTCCGGGCGTCTATCCCGACCTCAGCTACTACCGCAGCCTCGGCGTCGAGCTGGTCACCCCGGCCAAGGTCCAGGGCGGCTTCTTCGAGCCGCTGAGCTGGGAGAACGCCGACACCTACGCGGCCGACCTGATCCTGCTCGACAGCCGCAGCTCCGCCCTCCAGCCCACGGACCTCACCGCCAAGCCGACCTGGCAGCAACTCCCCGCCGTCAAAGCCGGTCAGGTGATCCCCTGGCTCAGCGAGGTGCGGTTCTCCTACGCGGGCTGCGCTCCGCTGATCGAGCAACTCGCCGCCGCGCTCGACCGCGCAAAGCGGGTGGCCTGATGGCCGCCTCCGGCTGGGACTTCTTCCGGCTGCGGGTGGCGCGCGCCGTACCGCTCGGCGCGTCGACGATACGGATCACCTTCACGGGACCGCGGATCGACGACTTCCGCTCGGGCGGCCGGGACCAGCGGTTCAAGCTCTTCCTCCCGCAACCGGGCGAGCTCGACCCGCTCGTGCCCACCGGGGCGGGCAGTGAGTGGTTCGCCGCCTGGCGCACGCTGGACCCGGCGCGGCGCGGCATCATGCGCAGCTACACCGTCGGCGCCCGGCGTCCCGGTGTGCTGGACGTCGACTTCGCCGTCCACGGCGGCACCGGGCCCGCCGGACGCTGGGCCGCCGCGGCACGGCCCGGGGACCGCGCGCTCGCGCTCGGCCCCACCGACCCCGACAACGCGGGCGTCGACTTCCGCCCGCCGCCCGGAACCGACGCGGTCCTGCTGGCCGGGGACCTGACGGCACTCCCGGCCATCGCCGCCATCCTCGAAACACTGGACCCGGGCCTGCCCGTCCGTGCTTTCGTCGAGGTCCCGGACCGTGCGGACCGCCGCGCTCTGCCCAGCGGCAGCACGGACGCCCAGGTGCACTGGGTCACACCCGGCGGGCTTCCCGACGCGCTCGCCCGCTGCCCGCTGCCGGGCAGCACGCCGTACGCGTGGATCGCGGGCGAGGCGGGCGGCGTCCGGGCGCTCCGCCGCCATCTGGTCCACGGGCGCGGCTTCCCCCGAGCCGCGGTCACCTTCACCGGCTACTGGCGGCTCGGAGCGACCGAGGAGCAACTGGTCGCCGAGGCCGTCGCGATACCACCCCAGCCCGCTGGTCGCTGAACCGACCATCAGTCAGTCCCCTGAACAACCTGCCCTGCCCGAAGGAAGCCCATGGCCACCCCGCAGCACCCACGGACCCCACGGACCCAGCTCCTCCACGCCGCCTCCACCGACGCGTACGTCGACCTCGTCCACCACGGCGCCCGACGGGTCGCCGCCCGCGCGGTGCGGGCGCAGAGCGCCGGTCCGTTCACCGGTGTCACCCCCGATGCCCTCGCTGCCGAGTTCGCCGGGATCGACCTGGACGTCCCCCTCCCCGACCCGGACGCCGCGCTCGACGAGCTGGACCGGCTCTACCTCCGGGACGCGGTCTGGTTCCACCACCCGCGCTATCTGGCCCACCTCAACTGCCCGGTCCTGCTGCCCGCGCTGCTCGGCGAGACCGTGCTGGCAGCGGTCAACTCCTCGCTGGACACCTGGGACCAGAGCGCGGGGGGCACGCTGATCGAGCAGCGGCTGATCGACTGGACCGCTGGGCGGATCGGCCTCGGCCCGCACGCGGACGGCGTCTTCACCAGCGGCGGCACGCAGTCCAACCTCCAGGCGCTGCTGATCGCCCGTCAGGAGGCGTGCGGCGGCGACCTGTCCATGCTTCCGCGGCTGCGCATCCTCGCCTCGTCCGATACGCACTTCAGCGTCACCAAGGCCGCGACACTCCTCGGGCTCGGACCGGACGCGGTGGTGGCCGTCCCCTGCGACACCGACCGCCGGATGCAACCGGCCGCGCTGGAACGCGCGTTGGAGCGCTGCCGCCGCGCCGGGGAGGTGCCCGTGGCGGTCGTCGCCACCGCCGGGACCACCGACTTCGGCAGCATCGACCCGCTCCCGGCGATCGCCGACCTCTGTGACCGCCACGACGTGTGGCTGCACGTGGACGCGGCCTACGGCTGCGGGCTGCTGGTCTCACCGACCCGCCGCGCGCTGCTCGACGGCATCGAGCGAGCGGACTCGGTGACCGTCGACTTCCACAAGTCGTTCTTCCAGCCGGTGAGTTGCAGCGCCCTGCTGGTCCGCGACCGGTCCGCGCTGCGGCACGCCACCTACCACGCCGACTACCTCAACCCGAAGCGCATGACCGAACAGCGCATCCCCAATCAGGTCGACAAGAGCCTGCAGACCACCCGGCGCTTCGACGCCCTCAAGCTCTGGCTCAGCCTGCGCACCCTCGGCGCGGACGCCGTCGGCGCGCTCTTCGACGCCGTGGTGGACCTGGCCGCCGACGGTTGGGAGCTGCTGGCGCCCGACGACCGTTTCGAGGTCGTGGTCCGGCCGCAGCTCAGCACGCTCGTCTTCCGCTGGGCTCCGCGTCCCCGCTCGGCACATCGGGAGGACCTGCTCGACGCCGCCAACCTGCACGCCCGCGACGCGCTGGCCGCCAGCGGCGCGGCCATGGTCGCCGGAACGGTCGTGGACGGCCGGCACCACCTCAAGTTCACCCTGCTCAACCCGGAGACCACCACGGCTGACCTCGCCGCCGTCCTGGACCTGATCGCCGCACACGCCGAGGCCTACCTCGACCTCGCCCGAGCCGCCTGAACCGGAGTCACCCTTGAGCCACACCACGCGTACCCACGACTTCGTCGCCGTCGGCCTCGGCCCGTTCAACCTGGGCCTGGCCTGCCTGACCGATCCGGTGCCCGATCTCGACGGCGTCTTCCTGGAGCGCAGGCCGGAGTTCGACTGGCACCCCGGCATGCTGCTCGAGCAGGCAAGCCTGCAGACCCCCTTCCTGGCCGACCTGGTCACCCTGGCCGACCCCGGTTCGCCGTTCTCCTTCCTGAACTACCTCAAGCAGACCGGGCGGCTCTACGCGTTCTACATCCGCGAGAACTTCTTCCCGCTGCGCCGCGAGTACGTGGACTACTGCCGCTGGGCGGCCTCCCGGCTCGACACCATCCGGTTCGGGCGCGACGTCACCGCGATCACCTACGAGCCCGACGGTGAGCGCTACCGCGTCGAGTGCGCCGACGGCGAGGTCCACCACGCCCGTCGGCTGGTGCTCGGCACCGGCACCCCGCCGCACCTGCCTGCGGCGCTGGACGGGCTGGACGGCCCGGCCGTGCACAGCTCCCGCTACCTCGACCACGCCGACGAACTGCGCCGGTGCCGCAGCATCACCGTCGTCGGCAGCGGCCAGAGCGCGGCGGAGATCTACCAGGACCTGCTGGCCGACATCGACCGCCACGACTACCGGTTGACCTGGGCCACCCGCTCGCCGCGCTTCTTCCCGCTGGAGTACACCAAGCTCACGCTGGAGCTGACCTCGCCGGAGTACGTCGACTACTTCCACGCCCTCCCCTACCCGGTCCGGGACACCCTCGCCGCCGCGCAGAAGGGCCTCTACAAGGGCATCAGCTCCGACACCGTCAACGCCCTCCACGAACTCCTCTACGCCAAGAGCCTGGACGGCCCGGTGCCGACCCGGCTGCTGACCAACACCGAGCTGACGGCAGCCCGTTGGAACAAGGAGAAGCAGCAGTACGAGCTGACGCTGCACCAGCGCGAACAGGACGTCGTGCACGGTCTCACCTCCGAGGGCCTGGTGCTGGCGACCGGCTACCGCTACCAGGAGCCGCCGTTCCTGTCCGGCATCGCCGACCGGATCGCCCGCGACAGCCAGGGCCGCCTCGCGGTGCGCCGCGACTGGTCCGTGGACACGGGCGACCGTGGCGAGATCTTCGTCCAGAACGCCGCCCTGCACACACACGGCCTGGCTGACCCCGACCTCGGCATGGGCGCGTACCGCAACTCCAGCATCATCTGCTCGCTGACCGGACGCGAGGTCTACCCGATCGAGCGCCGCATCGCCTTCCAGGAGTTCTCCGCCGCATGAACCGCAACGCCCGCTTCGAGGCCCACCCCGACGACTTCACCTTCCGTCCCGTCGACCCGGACGCCGACGCCGCGCTGCTGCACGGCTGGGTCACCGACCCCAAGGCCGTCTTCTGGCTGATGCAACAGGCCACCGTCGCCGACGTGGCCCGCGAGTACCGCTCGCTGGACGCCCGGATCGGCCTGTTCCGGGGCGAGCCCGCCGTCCTGACGGAGCGTTACGACATCGCGTCGGGCGAACTCGCCGACGTCCACCGAGCCTTGGCCGGCGACGTCGGCATGCATCTCCTCACGGCTCCGACCGACACACCCGTCCCCGGCTTCACCCGCGCCGCCATGACCGCCGTGCTGCGCGAGCTCTTCGCCGACCCGGCGGTGCGTCGCGTCGTGGTCGAGCCGGACCTGCGCAACCGCGCCGTCCACGCGCTCAACGCCGCCGTCGGCTTCCGCCCGGTCCGCCCGGTCACGCTGCCGCGCTCGGGCAAGCGCGCGCTGCTCAGCACCTGCACCCGCGAGCAGTTCCACGCCGCGACCGGCGACCGCGACCCGCTCGCCCACCTCACGCCGGAGCTGTGGGCGGCGGCCAACCGGCATCTGGTCCGCAAGGCGCTGGCCGAGTTCGCGCACGAGCGCCTGATCAGTCCGGTCCCGCTCCCCGAGGGAGGGGGCTGGTACGGCGTCGGCGGCGACGACGACTCGGTGGCCTACCGCTTCCGCGCCGAGCTGCTGGCGCTGGACCACTGGCGGATCGACCCCGAGTCACTGACCCGCGTCCGGACCGCCGACGGAACCAGCCTGCCCCTGGACGCGGCCGAGCTGGTGCGGGAGCTGCGCCGGAGCCTGGGGCTGACCGACACCGTGCTGCCGCTCTACCTGGAGGAGGTCACCAGCACCCTCGCCTCGGCCGCCTACAAGCTCTCACTCCCGCCCGTCCCGGCCGCCGAGCTGGCGGCGGCCGATCTTCAGACCGTCGAGGCGGGCATGACCGAGGGCCATCCGTGCTTCGTCGCCAACAACGGCCGGTTGGGCTTCGACGCGGCCGAGTACCCGCGGTACGCGCCCGAGGTCGGCGCTCCGGTCCGCCTGCTCTGGGTCGCCGTCCACCCCGACCACGCCGTCGTCGCGGCAGGGCACGGTGTCGACCCCGCCGACCTGGTCGACCTGACGCTTCAGGTGCCCGACGGCCTGGACGACCACCTGCTGATCCCCGTCCACCCGTGGCAGTGGCAGAACCGGATCGCCGTCACCTACGCCGACGAGATCGCGGCGGGCCGGATCGTGCTGCTCGGCGAGGGCCGTGAGAGCCATCTTCCGCAGCAGTCGATCCGCACCTTCTTCAACACCACCGTCCCCGGCAAGCCCTACGTCAAGACGGCGCTGTCCGTGCTCAACATGGGCTTCGTACGCGGCCTTTCGGCCGACTACATGGAGCACACGCCCGCAATCAACGACTGGCTGGCCGACCTGGTCGCCACTGATCCGACGCTGACCGCCTGCGACTTCTCGATCCTCCGCGAGCACGCGGCGGTCGGCTACCGCCATCCCCGCTACCCGAAGGGCACACCGCAGCAGAAGATGCTCGCCGCGCTCTGGCGCGAGAGCCCCTTGGCGCTGCTGCGCGAGGGCGAACGCGCCGTCACCATGGCCGCGTTGCTCCACACCGACCGCGACGGGGCGTCCTTCGCCGCCGCGCTGGTCGCCGACTCCGGCCTGACGGCGAAGGAGTGGCTGCGCCGCTATCTGACGGCCTATCTGGTACCGGTGGTGCACTGCCTGTTCGCCTACGGGCTGACGTTCATGCCGCACGGCGAGAACGTCCTCCTGGTCCTGGACGAGCACGGCACGCCGCTCCGCGTCTTCTTCAAGGACATAGCCGAGGAGATCGCCGTCCTCGACAAGGCCGTCCCGCTGCCTCCGGAGGTGGCTCGGATCCGCGCCGAGGTCCCGGAGGAGCACTGGGCGCTGTCGGTGCAGACGGACGTCTTCGACTGCTTCCTGCGGTTCCTCTCCGCCGAGTTGCACGCCTGCGGGGCGCTCGACCAGCACGTCTTCTGGGGCACGGTCGCGCAGGTCATCCGCGGCTACCAGGCAGCCCACCCGCAGCTGGCCGAACGCTTCGCCCGCCACGACCTGTTCGCCGCACGCTTCCCGCTCTCCTGCCTGAACCGGCTGCAACTGCGCGACAACCGGCAGATGGTGGACCTGACCGATCCGTCCGGCGCGCTGCAGTTCGCCGGCACGCTGGCCAATCCGCTGGTCCGAAACCGGTAGGAGCCGGGCGGCCCCATACCACACCTGCCCGTCGTGGCTCCCAGGACCTGACGTCGACGATGGTCCCGAGCGGTGCCGGATCCGACCCGCGCTTGGCCCCGCGCGCCGCCGTCGTCCTCGACCTCGCGGCGCGCATCGAGACCCTGCTCGCCCGCTGACCCGTCGACACCACACCGACACCGACGCCGGCCCGAGCACCACGCACGGATGGCAGGAGGAGCCCCATGGCAACCGAACGCGACCTCACACCGCCTCAGCAGCCGCCGCACGGAGCCGCGCCCGGCCCTCGAAGGCACACCCGCTCGACCCGCGCCGCGCTCGGCGCGCTCGGGGCGGCCGCCCTCGTCCTGGCCCTGGCAACGGGCTGCCAGAGCTCGTCAGAGACGGACCCGTACGCGGGCCCGACGGACACCTACGCCCCGCCGACCGATCCGTACGCGTCGCCCACCGACCCGAACGTCGACCCGACCGACACCTACGCCGACCCCACCGACACCTACGCGCCGCCCACGGACCCGTACTCGCCGCCGGCCGACACCACGCCGCCCTCGCCGAGCCCCTTCGACTCGGGCACCTGCCTCAACGGCACCCTGCCGGACTCGACGACGGCGCAGACGGTCAACGACGTCAACCAGGTCGACTGCTCGGCCTCGGACGCGCACTACAAGGTGATCCAGGTCTTCTACGAGACCACCGACCTGAGCCAGTGCGACAACGTGTCGGACACGCAGTACTCGTTCTCCTCCCAGGAGACCTGGAACGGCGCGACCATCAACTCCTACGTCTACTGCCTCGTGGGCCTCGGCTCCTACGCCCGCTGAGCGCCGCCGCCGGATCCGGCGACCGGCAACCGCAGGCCCAGCAACGGCCCGTGCTGCTGCGCGCCGTAGACGTCGCTGTCGCCCACGCCGCCGGACGGGACCGGTCGGCGCAGGTTGATCTTCACCGCGCGGGCCGGGTCGTAGTAGATCGCCTCGCCGACGTCCTCGACCGGGACCCCGTAGAGCCGGGCCACCAACTCCCGGTTCACCGCCCGTTCCCGCTTGACCAGCTCGTACTGGGCGCGGCTCGCGAAGATGACGTCGAGCGTCAGCTCGAACGGGCCCGCGTTCTTGCTGCGGACCACCTCCGCGAGTTCGGCCAGCGGCGCGGTCGGCCGGTCGCTCATGAGGTCTCCTCCATGTCGTCCCCCGACTCGACGAAGGTGACCGGGAAGAGCGCCGACGGATCGGCCACCGCCATCAGGTGGTAGACGCTCCACTCGTACACCGCGCCCGCGTGGAAGTCCGAGGGCGAGTACGGGAACGCCAGGTTCCCCGCCGTCGAGAGCCGTCCGGGATAGCCGAAGTGCAGCATCGTGGAGCGGGCGAACGAGCAGAGCGTGTCCGCGAGTTGCTGCGTGTCCGCGACGGCCTCGATCACGATCCCGACCTCGTGGCCCGCGGCCGGCGTCGGCTCCCGCGGGCCCATGCAGGCGTCCCTGCCGTAGGCGCGGACGATCAACTCGTAGCGCTCGGCCGGGATGTCGGGAAAGTTGTCGGCGACGCGCGCCCGCACTCCGGCGACGATCGCGTCCAGGGAGTCGATGAAGCGCGGGTCCCGTGCACCCGCCAACGAGACCGTCCGATGACCGCGCAGCCGCGCGCCTTCCAGCTTGACGGCGTACGGACGCGGGACGTGCCGCGACCCGGAGACCTTGACGCCGCGCTCGCCCGCGGGCGTGAAGACGCACGCGCTCAGGTCCAACTCCCCGCCCGGACCCGGCAGATGGTACGGGTCGCTCTTCTCGTAGAGGGTGTGCGCGGCCACGGAGGTCGGCGTGCAGCGGCGCTCCGGGGTCAGCGGCTCGACGACGAAGTGGTCGCGGCGCAGCGTGCCGAACATGCAGTCGCTGCCGCTGCCGGGCAGGGTGGCGATCGCGGCGCATTCGAGGATCTTGCCCAGGTGCAGGGCGAGTCCGGCGTCGAAGCCGTGCAGCAGCGGCAGGGCGGCGAAGACCGCCGGATCGTACGCGCGGCCCGCGAGCACCACGTCCGCCCCGCCCGCCAGGGCGGCGACGAACGGCTCGGTGCCCATCTGCGCCACCACGTGCGTACTGGCGTCGACGTCCTCCGCCGTCAGCTGCGGGCCGAACGGCACGGAGCTGATCCGGCCCTCGCGCAGCGCCTCGCGCACGGTCGCCTTGTCGACGTCGGCCGGGATCAGCGCGACACGCAGCCGCAGCCCGTGCGCGGCGGCGATCTCGTCGACGATCCCGCGCAGCCATTCCAGATGCGGCGCAGCGCCCGCACCGCCCGCCGAACCGACCACGACCGGGACGCCCGAGCGGCGTCCGGCGAGGATCATCCGTTCCAGGTCGCGCCGCACGGCGACGCGGTCGGTGAAGGAGACGCCCGCGCCGAGGTAGTAAGGGCCGGGGTCGGTGGACCCGGCGTCGGCGGCGATGACGTGCGGCCCGCGGGCCAGCCCCGCCTCGAACGAGGCGTCCGGAAAGCCGTAGCCCAGGATCGCCGTCGTCGACAGCACCCGGATCTCCTCCATCAGGCCTCCCTACCCGTCACCGGTTCGTTCTCAGCCGCTCGCGATCAAGTATCGCGGCCGCCCCGACCCGGGGGTGGTTGGGGTGCCCGCCTCGCGGGAAGAAAAGTGATATCTCTATCTACGCGACAGGAGTGCAGACCGCACCCGCGCGGGGAGGCGAGAGGCAAGGTGGCCGACATGGACGCAGCCGACAGGGACGCTACAGGAGGCGGCGCGGCAACGGGCGGGCGGACTCCGGAGAACCCCCGGACCGGCACACCCGTGGGCGTCGTGGAGCGGGAGGCGGCCAGCCTGCCGGGCGGCATCGGGCTGGTCGTCTGCGTGGCGCTGATCGCGGCCGGAATCGCCCTGCTCAACGGCAGCGGCACCCACGCCCCCAGCGTGGTGCTGCTGGTCCTCGGCGTGCTGGCGCTGGCCGGGCTCACGGCGGTGGCACCCGGCCAGGCGCGGGTGGTGACGCTGTTCGGACGCTACCTGGGCACGGTCCGCGCCAACGGGCTGCGCTGGCTCAACCCGTTCACCAAGCGCCAGCGCGTCTCGACCCGGATCCGCAACCACGAGACCGAGACGCTCAAGGTCAACGACGCCGACGGCAACCCGATCGAGATGGCCGCGGTCGTGGTCTGGCAGATCGCCGACACCGCCGAGGCGGTCTTCGGCGTCGACGACGTTGTCGACTTCGTCTCCATCCAGACCGACACCGCCGTCCGGCACATCGCCGGCAGCTTCCCGTACGACGCGCGCGGGGAGGCGCGGCTGTCGCTGCGCGAGAACGCCGAGGAGATCACCTCGCGGCTCTCTGCCGAGATCGCCGACCGGGTACAGCGCGCGGGCGTGGTGGTGCTGGAGTCCCGGATCACCCGCCTCTCCTACGCGCCCGAGATCGCCCAGGCGATGCTGCGCCGCCAGCAGGCGGACGCGATCGTGGCGGCGCGTCAGCGACTGGTCGAGGGAGCGGTCGGCATGGTGCGCAGCGCGCTGGACCAGCTGGCCGAGGAGGACGTCGTCGACCTCGACGAGGAGCGGAAGGCCGTGATGGTCAGCAACCTGCTGGTGGTGCTCTGCAGCGACCACGCGACCCAGCCCGTGGTCAACACCGGCACCCTCTACCAGTAAGCGGACGCCGTGAGCGAACGCAAGAGCATCCTGCTGCGGCTCGATCCCGCCGTCCACGACGCCCTGGCGCGCTGGGCGGGCGACGAGCTGCGCAGCACCACGGCGCAGATCGAACTGCTGCTGCGCAACGCGCTGTCCCAGGCGGGCCGGCTGCCGGGCAACGTCGGCAGCATGCCTCGGCGCGGCCGTCCGCCCAAGCATCAGCCGACCGAGGCGGCGGCGGAGGACACCCCGGCCGAGGGCACCCCGGCCGAGGACACCGTGGCCGGGAGCGGGGAGGAATGAGGCCGGCGGGTCCATTGTCCGGGCCCACTTAAAGTGATATCACTTTAAATGTGAGTACGACGCTGAAAACCACCTCACCCGCGCTGGCCGTCACGGGCCTGGCCAAGCGCTTCGGGCCGCGCACCGCCTTCTCCGACCTCTCGTTCCAGGTCGACCAGGGTGAGGTGTTCGGATTCCTCGGCCCCAACGGAGCCGGCAAGACCACCACGGTCCGCACACTCGGCACGCTGATCGCGCCGAGCGAGGGCAGCGCGACGGTCGCCGGACTCCCGCTGACTCCGGCCAACGGGATCGAGATCCGCAAGCGGATCTCGATCATGCCGGAGTCCCCCGGTCTCTACCTGCGGCTGACCGTCGCGGAGAACCTGCGGTTCTTCGCCGGGCTGCACGAGCTGCCGGACGCCAAGGACCGCATCGACCGCGCCCTGCGCGCGGTCAACCTCACGGACCGGGCGAACGACCCCTGCCGCAGCCTCTCCAAGGGCCTGCGCCAGCGGGTCGGCCTGGCCCGCGCGCTGCTCAACGACCCGTCCGTACTCTTCCTCGACGAGCCCACCTCCGGCCTGGACCCGGTCTCGGCCCGCGAGGTGCACGAGCTGATCGACGGGCTGCGCCGGCGCGGGGTGACCATCTTCCTGACCACCCACCGGCTGGCCGAGGCGGAACGGCTCTGCGACCGGGTCGCGATCCTCAACACCACGCTGCGCACCATCGGCCGCCCCGACGAACTGCGCGACCAGCTGTTCAGCAAGACGCTCGGCGTCCGCACCGCCCGGCCGCTGGCCGATCCGGCAGCCGTCTTCACCGGCCTTCCGGGCGTGGAGAGTTGGCGTGCCGACAACAGCGCCGGCGACAGCTCCGACGACGGCTGCGGCAGCTATGTCCTCGGCGTCACCGACCCCGACCTGGCCGCGCCCGCGGCGACCCGCGCCCTGGTGGCCGCGGACGCGGACGTGCTGTCGCTGAGCCAGTCTCAGCACTCGCTGGAGGACGTCTACCTCCAACTGATCGACACCGACGGGGAGACTGCGTCATGAGCCTGATCCTCACGCGCCGTCCGGGCGCAGGCCGGACCGGACCGCTGAGCCGGCCCCGGATCCGCGCGGTGGTGCGCAAGGAGATCCAGGACTACCGGCGCAACCGCTTCATCGTGGTCACCATGACCGTGATGCCGGTGATCTTCATGATCCTCCCGGTGATCGACACCTTCGCCCTGCCCTCCGACGTGGCGAGCTCGATGCTGACCCAGCGGGTCGGCCTGTCGCTGCTCTACATGCTGATCGTCCCGGCGGTGACCCCGGCGGCCATCTCCGCCTACTCGGTGGTCGGCGAACGCGAACAGGGCACCATGGAGCCGGTGTTGACCACGCCGCTGCGCACCGAGGAGTTCCTGATCGGCAAGGCGCTCGCGGCGCTGCTGCCGACGCTGGCGATCTCCTACGGGGTCTTCGGCCTCTTCCTGCTGCTCACCGAGCTGTTCGCGCATCCGAACGTGGCCACGGCCGTCTTCCAGGGACCGCTGCTGCTCGCCCAGGTGCTGTTCACGCCACTGGTGGCGGGGTGGTCGATCTGGGCCGGGATCGCCATCTCGGCCAGGTCCAACGACGTGCGCGTCGCGCAGCAGCTCAGCACGCTGGCCAGCCTGCCGCCGCTGGCCGTCACCTCGCTGTTCTCCTTCGGCGTGCTGACGCCGACGCTGCGGCTGGCACTGATCCTGGCGGCTGTGCTGCTGGTCGTCGACAGTCTCGGCTGGCGTGCGGTCTCGGCGCTGTTCGACCGCGAGCGGCTGGTGACCGGGCGTCGGGCGTCCTGAGCCTGTTCCGCCGCCTGCTTCCGTCCGGCGCGGGCGGGTCTCGCCCGCGCCGGACGGAGAGGGTATGGTCGGCTTGGCGGTTACCGGCCGCACCTGGGTTCGCGGGCAGGGCTCAAAGCCCACCGGATGCAGCACACGCATGCACAGGCATGTCTTTCCAGCCCGATGTCGCGAACCCGCGGGCGCCGAGGAAGGACTGCCATGTCGTCCGAGAAGTCGTCCGACGCTTCTGCTTCGTCGCGGGCACTGCCCGACCGCCCGAACCTCCGCTTCCTCAAGCTGGAGGCCAAGCGCCGGCTCGCCGCAGGCGAGTTCCCGACGCTGCACGACGCCCAACTCGCTGTCGCCCGCGAGCACGGGCTGCCCAGCTGGACCGCCCTCAAGGAGCACATCGCCGCGCTCGACGCCGCCGGTGCGGGCGTCGGGGTCGACAACCAGGCGCTGACGCAGGTCCGTTGGGTGGTGGAGCGGTTCCGCGAGGCCGACCGGCCCGGCTGGACGGCGCCCGACCGCGCCGAGTTGGGCGAGCACTTCGCCGACCACTTCCTGAGCATGGTCCCGGCCGACCAGATCGCCACCACCCTGGCCGGACAGGCGGCGCGGCTGCGCGAGCCGCTGACCGTGCTGGGATCCGCGCCGCAGGCGCTTCGCGCCGGTCTCGGCGACCTGCGCGTCGAGGCCGTCGCCGACCGGCTCCCGCCGCACCGCCTGATCGGGCTTCGCGTCTACCCGGCGGGGCAACGCGTGCGCGACCCCCGCGTCGCCGAGCCGCCGACGTCCACCGACGGGCCGGTACCGCAGGCCGTACCGGGCCTGGTCGCGGAGTCGCACGGCGACCTCGGCCTGGTGGGACTCGTCGCAGCGGGCTCGGGCGGCCGGAGCGACTCGGACGGCGCGGACGGCCCGGCCGCCCTCTGGGCCCACGCGCGTGGCTGGGCCGATCTGGAGCGGGGCGTCCCGCTGCGCCCCGACCACCGGTTCCCCGCCTACGCGATCACCAAGCTGATCACGGCAACGGCCGTGCTGCGGCTGGTCGGTGAGGGCGCTGTCGGCCTTGACGACCGCGTCGACGACCACCTGCGGACGCTTCGCCTCGCCGACAGTGAGGTGACGGTTCGTCACCTGCTCAGTCACACCGGCGGTGTGGACAATCCGGAGCGAGCGTTCGGCGAACCGGTCACGGACGTGGGCGCGCTGCTGGGCCCGGTCGTGGGCTGCTCCGGGCCGCGCGGTGAATTCACCTACAGCCACGGCGGGTTCGCGGTCCTCGGCGAGCTGGTCGCCCAGCTGACCGGACTCCGCTACGCCGAGGCGGCGGCTGGGCTGGTCCTCGGCCCGCTCGGGATGGACGCGTCCTCGTTCCCCTTGACGGTGCCCGAGAATGACCCGGTCACCGGCTACCGGCTGGGCGAGGACGGGCAGTTCGAGCCCGTCCCGACGCCGCTCGCCACCCTCCAGGCGGCGGGCGGGCTCTGGTCGACGGCGCCGGACCTGGTCCGCTTCGCCACGGGCTGGCGCTCGCTGCTGCCCGCCGAGCTCGCGGAGCAGGCGCTGACGCCGCAGGCCACCCGCGACGACTCCGGCGCCCAGATCGGCCTGGGCTGGCTGCTGCACCTCACCCGTGACGCCGTCGGCCACGCGGGCGGCGGCGACGCCTCGGCGACCTCGCTGCTCGTCCGCCCGAGCACCGGTCAGGTGGGCGTGGTCCACGCCAACCGCCAGATCCCGGCGGAGCCGATCAACGCCAAGCTGGTCCGCACCGAACGGTGATTCGCCGCTCTGCCCGTGGCGAATCTGCCACGGGCAGAGAAACGGTATCCGGGGGTCGTTCCAGGTCAAGAGTGGAGTGGACGGCAAATCCCAGCCTCGACGAGGAGACCCGATGACTCCACTCACCCCGCTCGCGCCCCGCGCGGAGGACGGCGACACGCCGCCCAGCCGCTTCGACGACCACCTCGCCGCGCAGCTGCTCGCCCAGCGGATCGTGCTGCTCGGCACCCAGGTCGACGAGGTGTCGGCCAACCGGGTGTGCGCGCAGTTGCTGCTGCTCTCGGCGGAGGACCCGCGCACCGACATCAGCCTCTACATCAACAGCCCCGGGGGTTCGGTCACCGCGGGTCTCGCCATCTTCGACACCATGCGGCTCATCCCCAACGACGTCTCGACGCTGGCGATGGGGATGGCCGCCAGCATGGGCCAGTTCCTGCTGAGCGTCGGGGCGCGCGGCAAGCGGCTCGCGCTGCCGAACGCGCGGATCATGATGCACCAGCCCTCCGCGGGCATCGGCGGCACCGCCGCGGACATCGAGATCCAGGCGGAGAACCTGGAGTTCACCAAGAAGGCCATCGAGCGGATCACCGCCGAGCACACCGGTCAGAGCGAGGAGACGATCTCGCGGGACGGCGACCGGGACCGCTGGTTCACCGCCGAACAGGCCAAGGAGTACGGAATGGTGGACCGGGTGGTGGAGTCGCTCACCGACATCCGCCCGGCCACCTCGCGTCCGCGGATGGGGTTGTGACATGGGGTCGTACACGGTTCCCTACGTCGTCGAGCGGACCGCGCAGGGCGAGCGCTCCTACGACGTCTTCAGCCGGCTGCTGAACGAGCGGATCATCTTCCTCGGCACCGAGATCGACGACGGGGTCGCCAACGTCGTCATCGCGCAGCTCCTGCACCTGGAGTCGGCCAACCCGGACCAGGAGATCTCGATCTACCTCAACTCGCCTGGGGGATCGTTCACTTCGCTGATGGCGATCTACGACACGATGACGTTCGTGCAGGCGCCCATCTCCACGTTCTGCGTCGGTCAGGCGGCGTCGACGGCGGCGGTGCTGCTGGCCGGCGGGGATCCCGGGCGGCGGCTCGTGCTCCAGCACTCGCGGGTGCTGCTCGGCCAACCCGCCAGCGGCGGGCAGCAGGGGACGGTCTCCGACCTCAGCGTGGCGGCCAAGGAGATGGCCCGCATCCGCGCGCAGGTGGAGGAGGTCCTCGCCCGGCACACGCACCACGACCCGGCCACACTGCGCGCGGACATGAACCGCGACAAGATCCTCACCGCCGAGGAGGCCGTCGCCTACGGCATCGCCGACCAGGTGCTGAGCCGACGGGTCCCGTTCACGTGAGCAGGAAAGCCTTTGCATGCTCGCGCAAAAGCCTGGCCGCTGGGGTACTGACGGTCGATCGTTTAACCAGCACCCCGGACGTCTGGGCCACCATCAACGGGAACTACGCCTACCACGGCGAGGTTGAGAGCCCTGCCGTCCAGGTGTCCTGACGGGGACGGGAGGCGGGCTTCCGGCCCAGCGGCCGGGAGCCCTCCTCCACACGGCCGGTACCACGAGGGGAGTACCGGCCGTGGCTGGGCGCTCGGTCAGGCGGCGAGGCAGAGGCCGTCGTGGCGCGACGCGGACGACGTTGACGTCGTGCGTCCCCGGTCCACGCTGCTGCGCGAGTATCGGGACCGGGCCAGGTCGTCCTGGGCCAGTGAGAGCAGATCACCGAGGCCGAGCCCGAGGGCCCGGGCGGCCGCCGCGAGCACCTCGGAGGAGGCCTCCTTGCGTCCGCGCTCCAGCTCCGACAGGTACGGCATCGAGATCCGGGCCGACTCCGCGACCTCCTTCAGCGTCCGCTCCTGCGCGAGCCGCTCGCGCCGCAGCGCACCGCCGACGAGGTCGCGCCAGAGCGGCTCCCTCGGCACGGGAGCCGACTGCACGGGCGTCTGCTGAACAGGTGGCTGTTGAACAGGTGGCTGCTGCACGGGTGTCGGTGGCACGGGCGTCTGTTGCACGGGTGTCTGCCGGCGCAGCGGGATGACGCGGGCCTCGTCCGGCGCGTGACTGCTCATCCCTCCAGCCTAGGGATCCTGGTCGCCGGGGGAAGGGAACGGCGTTCTGCCCTGGGTGAAGTCGAACCGGACTCGTCCGGAGCTCAGCCGCCCTCCAGCACGATCCAGGTGCGCCCCGGGGCCAGCTCCATCGGCTTGCCGCCGACCGTGTACTGCGTCGCGGAGGTGTCCGACGGCTTCGACCACTGGCCGTGCCAGACCTTGCCGTCGCGGTAGAAGTCGGCGCTGCCCTGGCCGGTGGTCTCGGAGAAGACCTCGTTGTCGGCGTGACCGGCGTTGTAGTCGGTGTACTTGCCCTGGACCACCTTGACGTGCTGGACGATCACGTTGACCGTGTTGGCCCGGCCCGCGTCGAGGGTGTTCACCGGGTGGCCGTCGGCGGAGACCAGCCACTGGTTGCCCGAGGCCGTGAAGGTGAAGGACGCGGCCGGCATGGTCGCCGTGACCGAACCCGCCGCCGACCCGCCCGCCGGTTCCGCGCCGAAGTGGAGGCCGATGTCCTGGGCCTGGGCCAGCTTGGGGAAGGCGGCGAAGACCTGCGACGGCTGGATGTAGGTCGGCGCACTCCCGCCGTTGCTGAACAGGTTGGCGTTGTTGATCGGGTTGATCTCCTGCAGGTTGGCCGCCGCCAGGTCCGGTTTGAGCCCCGATATCGCGCCCGAGTAGGCCAGTCCGACGTGCCCGAACGCGGCCAGCAGCGGGATGTCGGTCTGCCGGGCGCTGCGCACCGGGCCGACCTTGGACGGGACGTGGTTGCTGTCGAAGACGACGAGGTAGCGGCTGAGGCCGCCCTCGACCTGGATCGCGTAGACCAGGTCGGCCGAGTTGAGTCCGGTCTGCTGGTACTGGGCCTGCCCGACGTTGTCGATCTTGACCGCCAGCACGTGGCCCTCCGGGCCCTGCCCGGTCAGCGGGTTGCTGGGCGCCGGTGGCGCGCTCGTGGTGGGCGGGGGCGGCGGCTGGGTGGTCTTCGTCGGCGCGGGTTTGCCTCCGCCGCAGGCCGCGAGTCCTGCCCCGACGCCAACGGCTGCCAGGGCCGCGACGGCTGCGATCCAGGCTCTGCGGGTCGGGGAGCCGCGACGCCGCGAATTGCGGGAGTGGAACGGGGACGGGGCTCCGGAGGAGCCGCCCTGGTGCGGGTCGGGATTCGCCTGGTCCGTCATACGCGCTCACCACCTGCGGGAGAAGGTCGGGACAGGGACGCCGGAAACAACCGAAGAGCCTCACGACAGCACGCGGCGCCGGAAGTTGCGCAGGCCGAGTGCCAGGAACAGGGCGCAGAAGCCGGTCAGTACGGGGTAGATCACCACCAGGGACATGTGCGACGCGTCGGTGAACCCGGCCCGCATGCCCTCGGCAATGTAGATCAACGGGTTGACGAGCACCAGCACTTGGAGCCAGTGGAACCCGCCGACGTGGACCGCTCCCAGCCGGGTCCACTGGTAGTAGGTGCCCCCGAGGAAGACCAGCGGCAGCACCACGAAGCCGAACATCAACCCGATGTTGCGCGGCTCGAAGGTGGTGCCGAGCACGAGCCCGAGGGAGGTCATCGCCACGCACGCCAGCGGGATCAGCGTCACCACCACCCACCAGTGCACGCTCAAGTGCGCCTGCACGCCCGGTGCGTGGACCACGGCCGCGATCGGGAAGACGATCAGCGCGGAGATCAGCGCCTGCGTCGCACCCGACAGCACTCGGGCCAGTGCCACCAGCCAGATCGGGCAGGGCGCCTGCACCCGGTCCTCTATCTCGCGGGTGAAGCCGAACTCCTGGGACAGCTGGATGGCAACGGACTGGATGCCCTGGAACATGATGGAGATCGCCACCACGCCCGGCACCAGCACCGTGGCGAAGTCCGACTCGCCTGCTCGTCCGCCGCCTCCGCCGACGCCCTGGCCGATGGTCGGGAAGACGTAGAGGAAGACGAAGACGAGCAGCAGCGGCTGCATGATGGTGCGTCCGACGAACTCGCCGAAGTTCTTGCGCAGCACCGTCAGGTCACGGCGGATCAGCGCGCCGAGCGCGGTCCGGCTGGACGCGGCGGCGGAACGGGTGGGCCGCAGTGCCACGGGCGCAGTCGCGTCCGCCGGGGCCTGCACCGGACGTGCGAGGTGAGCCGACATCAGTCCCGCAACTCCTTCCCGGTCAGCCGGATGAAGACGGTCTCCAGCGTCGTCTCGGCCACGGACAGGTCGGCGACCTGGAACCCCTCGGACTCGGCGGCCGCAAGGACGCGGGGCAGCAGCCGGTCGCCGCCGTCGACGTGGAGCTCGACGCGTCCGTCGGCGACGCGCGTGCGCACCACGCCGGGCACCCGCCGGGACAGCAGCTCGGCCAGCGCCTGCCCGTCGTGGGAGGCGTCCTCCGCACCGGTGTCGCCGCCGTGATCGACGAGTTGGACGGTGACCTGGGTGTCCGCCTCGATGCCCCGCTTGAGCGCGGTCGGCGTGTCCAGGGCGAGGATCCGGCCGTGGTCGATGATGGCGACGCGGTCGCAGAGCCGGTCCGCCTCCTCCATGTTGTGGGTGGTCAGCAGGATCGTCTGCCCGTCGGCGATCAGCCCGGCCAGCACCTCCCAGAGCGCCAGACGGCTCTGCGGGTCGAGACCGGCCGTCGGCTCGTCGAGGAAGAGCACGGCGGGGCGATGCAGGATCGCGCGGGCGACCATCAGCCGCTGTGCCATGCCGCCGGAGAGGATGTGCACCGAGGCGTCCGCCTGCGCGGTGAGGTGGAACCGCTCCAGCAGCGCGTCCGCGGCGGCGCGGGCCTGACGCGAGGGCAGGCCGAAGAGGAGGCCGTGGAAGTAGAGGTTCTCGCGCACCGTGAGCGCGCGGTCCAGCGTGTTCTGCTGGGTGACCACCGAGATGACCTGCTTGGCCAGCGTGGACCGGGTGACCACGTCGATCCCGGCGACCTCGGCCCGGCCGGAGGTGGGGATGACGCGGGTGGTCAGCATGCCCACGGTGGTGGTCTTGCCGGCGCCGTTCGGGCCCAGCAGCCCGAAGAGTTCGCCCCGACGGACGGCCAGGTCGATGCCGTCCACGGCCGGCACGGTGGCCTTGGGGTAGACCTTGGTCAGCGCTGCGGCGCGGATGACCGTCTCCTCCGCCGCATCCGCAGTCGCAGACGTGTTCACCTGCGCATGCGCGGAGGCCGAGGGGATCGGTATCGACGCGTCGTCCGGTGGGGCGCCGTGAGCGCCGCCGGACGGCCCGGGTGCAACCATGCCTCACCTCGCCACTGCGACGTGCAGGCCCGGGAGGCTCTGAGCCCTGACTCCCCCAGGATGCGCCGAACGGGTTGCCACCGACAACCGGGCGGAGCGCTTCCTGATCGACTCAGTCGCGGGGACGCCCGCGCAGGCCGAGGACGAGCAGCGCCACGCCGCCCGCCACCAGCAGGACCCCGAGCACGGTGTAGCCGGGACGCCCGGTCATCACCGACCCGTGCAACGCGCCGACCCCCTGCGCGATCCAGACCCCGCCGATCGCGATCAGCACCAGTCCGATGACTCTGGGGACCCACATGGTGTCCCACCTTCCGCCGACGACGACCCGCGCTCTCCCACCAGTACGCCGCGCGGAAGTCGCCGAGGTCAACCAGTCAAACGCTCAGTCGCTCGCGCTCACGCAGCGCGACCGGTCAGCACCACGCCGCGTCCGGCGAAGAAGGGCTCCAACTCGGTGCAGGTCAGTCGGACGAAGCGCTGCGACCGCCCGGCGAAGCCGGAGGGGTTGTGCAGGAACAGGACGCCGCCCTGAGCGCTCTCGCCCGCCCCGACGGCGAGGACCAGGTGTCCGCCGCGCTGCGGCGGCTGCCGCTCGGGCGTGCGGACGGAGGGGTGGACCGAGAGCATCACCAGGCTCCCGTCCCGCACCGACGCGGCGACCTCGCCGAGCGTCAACTCCGCGCGCACCTGCGCGTGCAGCGGGTGACGCGCGCTGGTGTGCGCGGCGAACGGCGCGTAGATCAGCCCGTCCAGCCCGCCGTCGTCCCGCTTCACGTAGGCGCCGGCCCGCAGGTAGTCACGGGCCAGCTCCAGGGCGCGCGGGGGTTCCGCGCCGGTGACGTGGTGCAGCGCCATCCGCAGGCAGGCCATCCCGCACAGTCGCCGGGCCCACCAGGCGTACTCCTCCGGCGTCGTCGCGCCGGACGCCGCCCAGGCCGGGTCATCGGCCGCGGACAGCCGCCCCCCGATGATCGCCTCGATCAGGTCGGGAGACTCCCACTGGGCGTAGTACGGCACGTCGTGCACGACGTCGGCAGGCGCGATCATGACCGTCGTTCTACCACGTGCTCCCACATGCGAGGATCGGCGCATGTCGAACCCCGTCGAGTTGGTCGTCCCGCCCCTGTTCAACGGCCCGCCCACGTCCGCGAACGGCGGCTGGATCTCCGGCGCCCTGGCCCAGCACGTCGCCGGCAGTGGCAGCTCCAGCAGTGACGCCTCCAGCGGTGACGCCCCGGCTGTTGTGGTGACGCTCCGTCAGCCGCCGCCGCTGGACCGGCCGATGGCCGTCGTGCCGACTCCGGACGGCGTCGCGGGGGCGGTGCGGCTGCTCGACGGGGAGCTGCTGGTCGCCGAGGCCGCTCCGGCCCGGCTGGCCGGTCTGGGGACGCCGCCGCCGGTGCCCTTCGACGTCGCCGAGGCGGCCGAGGCGGGCTTCCGCGGCCACAAGCACCACCCCTTCCCGACCTGTTTCGTCTGCGGCACCGGACGCGGCGACCGCGAGGGGCTGCACCTCTTCTCCGGCCCGGTCAGTGACGAGCCGGGCGCACTGCACGCCTGCACCTGGACCCCGAGCGCGACGCTCGCCGACCCGGGCGCATCGACCGTCCGCCCGGAGTTCGTCTGGGCCGCGCTGGACTGCCCCGGCGCGTGGACGGTGGATCTGGAGACCCGGGAGGTGGTGCTCGGCCGGATCACCGCGCGGGTGGACGGGGCGCCCGCGCCGGGCGAGGCCTGCGTGATCACCTCGCGTCTGATCAGCCAGGACGGCCGCAAGTTCACCACCTGCACGGCGCTCTACGGCAGCACGGGACGCCTGCTCGGCGAGGCGGAGAGCGTCTGGATCGAGCTGCGCCGGGCCTGAGCACCAGCAGGCGACTGATCACCTGATCGTTTGAACGAAATTCGGTGAATCGATCCCAACTTATTGACGTCCGATCATACGAGTGAGCACTATCCGTGGCATCCCGATGCCTCGGAGGCCCGCGTGCGCCACTCCCCCGCCGATCGCCATCCCTCCTCTCCCTCCCTCTCCGCCTCCCTGCCCCCGCTCCCGGCGCTGACCCGACGTCGCCTGCTGCAACTGGGCGGCCTCGGGCTGGGCGCGCTCGCGCTGCCCTTCGGCGCGGCCTCTCCGGTCGCCGCCACCACCGACCCCTACGCGGCGCTGCGCTCCGCCTGGACCGGCTATCTCACCGGCGGCGTGACCGACACGTCCCCCTCGGTCTACGCCCCGGCGATCGCCGGGCTCAACGCCGAGGCCGCCGCGTTCCTTAGCTCGATCCAGACCGGCTCGGGCCGGACCTCGCTCTGGTCCGACCTGCCGCTCGGCTCGGTCTCGGCCAACATGACCACCAGCTTCTCCCGGCTCAAGACCCTGGCCCTGGCCTGGACCGTCCCCGGCACCGCCTACACCGGCAGCTCCTCGCTGGCGGCCACGGTGGCGTCGGCGCTCGACTTCATGACGAGCTCCGTCTACGCGCCGGGCACCACCCCGTACAACAACTGGTGGGACTGGCAGATCGGCTCCAGCCAGGCGCTGGAGGACACCGCGATCCTGATGTACAGCCAGCTGACGTCCACTCAGGTCGCCGCCTGCTGCGCCGCCATCGACGCCTTCGTGCCCGACCCGACCAAGCAGCTGATCGTGCCGAGCAGTTCGACCACCTCGACCGGAGCCAACCGCCTCGACGAGTGCCGCGCGGTGATCGTGCGCGGCGCGCTCGGCTCCGACGCGACCGCCATCAGCACCGGAGTCGCCGACCTCTCCCCCGCGCTGCCGCTGGTGATGTACGGCGACGGCCTCTACGCGGACGGCTCGTACCAGCAGCACACCGGCGTCGCCTACACCGGCACCTACGGCGAGATCTACTTCGCCGACGTCGTCGCTCTGGTGCTGCTGCTCCAGGGCTCCCAGTGGGCGGTCACCGACCCGAACCTGACCGACCTCTTCACCGGCGTCGCCGACGGCTTCGCACCGATGGTCCACAACGGCCTGATGCTGGACTCGGTGCGCGGCCGGGCCGTCTCGCGCTTCAACGAGTCGGACGCCGGCGACGGCTTCTCCGCCTCGCTGATGCTGCTGCGCTACGCCCAGGCCACCACCGACGCCACCCAGGCCGCGACCTGGCGCGCGACCGCCAAGGGCTGGCTGCAGCGCAACACGGTCAGCACCATCGCCTCCACCACCCAGTCGATCGTCGACTACACCACCGGCCAGACCGTGACCACGTCCACCGCCGGGGTCTCGGGCATCGCCCTGGCGCAGAGCGTGCTCGGCGACTCCTCGGTCCCGGCCGCGCCCGAGCCGCAGACGCACCGTCAGTTCCCGGACATGGCACGGGCCGTGCACCGTCGTCCGGGGTGGGCGTACTCGCTGTCGCTCTGCTCGCGCCAGATCACCCGCTACGAGGTGATCAACGGCGAGAACCTGCACGGCTGGTTCACCGGCGACGGTATGGGCCAGCTCCATCTCGACGGCGACGTGGCGCAGTTCAACGACGCCTACTGGGACACCGCCGACATGTACCAGCTCCCCGGCACCACGGCCGACCAGGGCCCGCTCGCCAACTCGGCCGGGGAGAACACCAAGCCGAGCACCAGCTGGGTCGGCGGCTCGGTCGTCGCGGGCAGCTACGGCGCGGTCGGCATGCAGCTGCAGGCGGCGTCGACCAACCTGACCGCCGTCAAGTCCTGGTTCTGCCTGGACGATTCGGTGGTCTGCCTGGGTGCGGGCATCACCTCGACCAGCGGCAACCAGGTGGTGACCACGGTGGAGAACCGCAACCTGCACAGCGGCGGCGGCGCCACCCTCTCGGTCAACGGCAACGCCCAAGCCACCGGTGCCGGTTGGACCAGCACGGTGAACGGGGTGCGCTGGGCGAGCATCAGCGGCGTCGGCGGCTACTTCTTCCTCTGGCCGGCCGGGGCCAACAACGTCGTGCTCGCCGACACCAGCCGCACCGGCAACTGGACGGACGTCAACGCCTCCGCGCCCACCACGCTGGCGAGCGACACCCGCCCCTACCTCTCCCTCGCCCTCGACCACGGCGCCAACCCCGCCGGGGCGACCTACTCCTACGTCCTGCTGCCGACGTTCACCGAGGCGCAGACCGCCGCCTACGCCGCCGCGCCGCCGGTGTCGGTCCTCAGCAACTCCCCGACCGCGCAGGCCGTCACGGACAGCGCGCTCGGCGTGACGATGGCCAACTTCTTCGCGGCGGGCACCGCCGGGCCGATCACGGTCGACGCGCCCGCGTCGGTGTCGACACAGACCGGCGGCGGGCAGCTCACCATCGCCGTCTCCGACCCGAGCCGGGCCGCGGCGACGGTCCACATCACCGTCACCGCCTCCGGCTACACCTCACTCGTCTCGGCCGACCCGACCGTGACCGTGCTCGGCACCAGCGGCGGAGCGGTCCGGCTGCTGGTGGAGACCGGCGGCAGCCGCGGCGGCACGCACAGCGTCACCCTGGCCGCCTCCGGCGCCGCGCTCACCCCGGCCACCGGCCAACTGCTCCCCGCGAACGCCGACACCTACGTGCGCGACGGCTCATACGCCGCCACCAACTACGGGACGTCGACGACGCTCCAGATCAAGAACGCCAATGCGACCAACACCGGCTACGACCGGATCGCACTGCTGAGATTCGACACGGCCGGCATCAGCGGGACGGTCGACCGGGCGGTGCTCTGGCTCAACGGAAGCGTCCAGGACGCGGGCGGCAACCAGACCACGCTCCAGGCCTTCACCACCGCCACGGACAGTTGGAGCGAGACCGGCACCACCTGGAACAACGCCCCGTCGGTCGGCACCGCGCTCGGCACCGGCGCCCTCTCCAGCACCGCGGACTGGGTCGGCCTCGACGTCACCAGCGCGGTCGCCGCCTCGCTGACCGGAGCGGGCGGTGACGGGACGGCGTCCCTCGCCGTCTGGAAACCGCAGGGCACGGCCGGTCTGGCCGTCGTGGTCAACTCCCGTGAGAACGCGAGCAATCCGCCGGTGCTGGAGGTGGTCACCCACTGACGGACGGGATGACCGTCCTGGCCGCGGCGGGGTCGTTGGTGATCAGCACGTCCACGCCCCGCGCGGCCAGGCGCGCCATCCGGGCCGGGCGGTCGACGGTCCAGACGCTGACCCGCAGCCCGCGCCGGTGCGCGGCCCGGACCAGTGCGGGAGTGACCCGGTGCTGCTCGACGTTGAGGAACTCCGGGCGGATCCGGTCCAGGATCCGTTGGCGGGGCAGCAGCGGCGACTCCCAGCTGAGCGCGATCCGGGCATCCGGCGCGGCGTCGCGAATCAGGCCGAGCGCGGCCCGGTCGCCCGCGAAGACCACGGCGTCGAGCGCGCCGATCCCGCGCAGCAGCGCCAGCGACGCCGCGCCCTCGGCCGGGCCGGGAACGTCCACCATCACGGTCACGCCCGCCGCGCGGGCCGGCTCTACGCCCGCGCGCAACGTGGGAACACCCCCACCGCCACCTTCAACCCCGCCTCCGCCCAGCCGCGCCAACTCCTCGGCGTCGAGGGCGCCGACGGGCCGCCGGTCACCCCAGAGCCGCTCCAGCGTGGCGTCGTGGAGCAGCACCGGCGTGCCGCAGCGGGCCACGCGGACGTCGACCTCGATCCAGTCGGCGCCGAGCTCCAACGCGGCCCGGATCGAGGCCAGGGTGTTCTCCCTGGCCACGCGCGGCGCACCCCGGTGCCCGACAACAAGCATGATCAACCCGTTTCGCCCGGCATGGTCTTGCCCTCGGTCGCCACCGCGTGCGCCCGGGCGAGGACCTCACGGAGCATGGCCGGGGTCAACCGTCCGGTGAACGTGTTCTGCTGGCTGACGTGGTAGCAGCCGAACACCGCCATACCCGGACGCCCCGGATCGCTCGCGTCGAGATCCACCCGGACGCCGTGCCCGAAGCGCGGCAGCGGACGCGGCACCTGCCAACCTGCCTGCGCCAGCGCGGGCATGACGGCCTGCCAGCCGAACGCGCCGAGCACCACCAGCGACCGCAGCGTCGGCCGCATCAGCTCCAGTTCGCGGACCAGCCACGGGCGGCAGGTGTCCCGCTCGGTCGGCGTGGGCTTGTTGTCCGGCGGCGCGCAGTGGACCGGCGCGGTGAACCGGACGTCGTGCAGCCGCAGCCCGTCGTCGCGCCGCTCGGAGGTCGCCTGGTTGGCGAGCCCGAGATCGTGCAGCGCCGCGACCAGCACGTCGCCGGAGCGGTCGCCGGTGAACATCCGTCCGGTCCGGTTACCGCCGTGCGCGGCCGGGGCCAGGCCGACGAGCAGCATCGAGGCGTCGTGCGGCCCGAAGCCCGCGACCGGGCGGGACCAGTAGTCCCACTCGGCGAAGGAACGCCGCTTGGTCCGCCCGACCTCCTCGCGCCAGGCGACCAGGCGCGGGCAGGCCCGGCAGTCGCCGACCAGCGCGTCGAGCGCGTCGAGGCCGCGGGCGGCCGGGGCCCGCTGCTCAGGGGTCGGCACGGCGGCTCCAGGACTGCGGGGTCAGTACGGGCGGACGGGCGTCACGGCCATCGTCGCACGGCCGCGCGCCCGTCCGCCTGATCTCGGTGCTTCAACAGCCTCAGTGCTGCGCGCCGCTCGACAGTGAGAAGTCCGCGAAGTACGCGTGTGTGGTCACCTTGGGGCCCCAACTGGTGTCGTGGCCGCCATAGAAGGTGGAGAAGAAGACCCCGCTGAACGGGATCGAGCCGATCCCGGACGCCGCGCCGGAGAAGGACGCCGCCTGCTTGCCGTCGAGCCAGACCGTCACGTCGCCGGTGCTGCGATCGACCAGCTGCTCCACGGTGTGCCAGTTGCCGTCGGCGAGCCACTTCCAGTCGCCGACGCCGAGGTCCACGCCGTAGCCGGTCGGGCCGGAGTTGGTGGGCGTGTAGAGGTAGACCTCACCGTTGTTCGGGGCGGCGCTGGTGCCGCGCCACATGTAGCGGGTCGACCAGCCGTTGCCGTGGTTCCCACCGGACTCCTGGCCGATCTGGCCACCGTAGAGGCCGGGCAGCTTGCCCGCCTTGCCCCAGTCGTACCCGGACGGGAACTTCACGCTGTACTTGAGGTCGAGCGTGCTGCCGCCGGCCAGTGCGCTGCCGCCACCGATCGAGCTCAGCTGGGTGTAGAACTGTCCGCCGCCGGGGTTCGGGCAGTCGGAGCAGGAGTTGGCCGAGGAGCCCGCGCCGTAGGTGACCTGGAGCGCGCTGCCGTCACCGGGCGCGGTCGAGTCCGAGATCTCCTGCAACTGCGCCTGCCCCCACGCGCCGGTGGAGGTCCAACCCCAGGCCGACTTCCACGCGCTGGAGCCGTAGCCGGTGAACTGCCCCGTCCACGCGGCCGGACTGCCGCTGCCGGTCGAGGTCGCCGACGGGGTGGGCGACGGAGTCGCACTGGCGGAGGCGGAGGCGCTGGCCGACGCGGAGGCGCTCGCGCTGGCGGACGTGCTCGGCGTCGCGGTCGGCGTGCCCGCGCTGCCGAAGACCTCGAACTCGTCCACGGTGAACCCGGCGTTGCCCGCGTAGTGCTCGCCGTAGATCTCGATCCAGCGGGTGCTGACTCCGCTGGGCAGGGCGACGGTCTCGGTGCCGCCGGTCCCGGCTGTGACGGCGGTCTGGGTGTGCCAGGTCGTGCCGTCCGGGGAGGTGCGGATCTTGAAGGAGCTGCCGTAGCCGCTCCCCCAGACGACGGTGACGTGGTCGACGGCCTGGGTCGAGCCGAGGTCGACCTTGAGCTCCTGCAGCGTCGCCGGCGCGCTCTGCCAGCCCGTCGCGGTGTCGCAGTCGGTGGCGTTGCCCGGGGCGCTGCCGCTCGCCGTGGTGGTGGCGGTGGTCGCGGCGCCGCAGGCGAGGTCTCCGGGAACGGAGGCGGCGGACGAGGCGGACGAGGTGCCGGCTAACGCGAGCGCGGCGGTCCCGCTCAACGCCACGGCGACGGCGCCGGCCAGGGTGAGGGGTACGAGTCGACGGGCACGATGGGAGGACATCTGACTCCTTGTCATAAGGCTCTGGGGCTCGGGGCCGGGGCCGAGGCAGTGACGGCAATGACGGCAATGACCTGGACCAGTCCTGACGAAGCGTGGGATTCATCGTGGGCACCGACGCCGGACGAGGCAATCGCCAGAACGTCAAGGAATGGCAAAGTTGTTCGTCATTTCGATCCTAGTTCAGATTCCTGAACGGATAGAGCCGACTAATCGTATTGAAACAGGCGATTCCGACGAGCCGTTGATCCCGGATATGGACGCGGACCCTTGACCCGCCGGACCTGACGGGGCTTCAATCCCCGAGCGGCACCAACGCCGTCACCCCGCCCTCCCCTCGCCACGGCCAACGGCCCGGACCGGTCCTGCGAAGCGCGCCACGACCATCCACCGCCCCCGCTCCGAGACGAGGCGATCCCGCATGACCCAGGCCACCGCGTCCGCATCCTCCCCGCCGTCCCCCGGCCGCGGGACGGTCACCCGCAGAGTCAGCCCGGCCACCCTCTACGTCTTCGGCGCACTGGGCGGCATCCTCTTCGGCTACGACCTCGGCGTGATCGCCGGGATCCTGGTCGTCATCTCCAATTCCTGGAACCTGTCCGGCTTCGACAAGGGCATGCTCACCGCCAGCCTCTCCGTCGGCGCGATGGTCGGCGCGGGCCTGGCCGCCCGGCTGACCAGCAGGGTCGGCCGTCGCCGGACCATCATGGCGGCGGGCGGCGTCGTCATCGTCGGCACGCTCGCCTGCGCGCTGGCCCCGGGATTCGGCGCGCTGGTCGGCTTCCGGACCGTGCTCGGCGTCGGCATCGGCCTCTCCTCCGCGACCGTGCCGACCTACCTCAGCGAGCTCGCACCGGCCCGGATCCGCGGCGCGATGGGATCGCTCAACCAGATCTTCATCGTCAGCGGCATCCTGATCGCGTTCCTGGTGGACTACTGGCTGCAGCCGCACGCGCTGTGGCGGTGGATGTTCGCCGGCGCGCTGGTCCCGGCGCTGGTGCTGGTCGTCGGCCTCACCTTCCTGCCGGAGACACCGCGTTGGCTGCTCAACCTGGGCCGCGAGGACGAGGCCCGCGCTGTGCTGGCGGGCACCCACCGGGCCGACGAGATCGAGGCCGAGCTCGCCTCGATCCGCCAGGTGATCCGCCTCGACAGCGAGCAGACCTACCGGGTGCGCGACCTGTGGCGGCCCTGGGTGCGTCCGATGCTGCTGGTGGCGCTGCTGCTGGCGATCGGCCAGCAGTTCAGCGGCGTCAACGCGATCAACGCCTACTTCCCGACCATGCTGGTCGCCCTGGGCTTCACCGCCAACACCGCGCTGCTCTCCGCCATCGTGCTGGGCGTGACCAAGCTGGCGTTCACCGCCTGGGTCGTCTTCGTGGTGGACCGCTGGGGGCGCAAGCCGCTGCTGCTGATCGGCAACGTGGTCATGGTGGTCACCCTGGTGCTCACCGGCTGGGTGGTGCTCAACGTGCACGACAAGGGCACCCTCGGCACGCTGACGGTCGTGCTGCTCGTGCTCTACCTCGCCGGGTACGAGCTGGGGTGGGGCGCGGTGGTCTGGGTGATGATGGCCGAGGTCTTCCCGCTCAAGGCGCGCGGGGCGGGCATGGCCGTCGGCTCGGTCGTGCTCTGGGCGGCGACGGGCCTGATCAGCGCGATCTTCCCGATCATGTCGGACAAGAACCATCTCGGCGTCGGCACCTCGATGTACGTGTTCGCGGCCGTCAACCTGGTGCTGTTGCTGCTGACCAGGCGCCTGGTCCCGGAGACCAAGGGCCGCAGCCTGGAGCAGATCGAACTGGGCCTGCGCGGCTGACGCCAGCCACCGCGACGGCACCGCGCAGGCAACGCGAAGGCACCGCGCAGGGGACGGACCGTGACGGTCCGTCCCCTGGTCGGGATCAGCGCAGCTCGGGCGGCAACAGCTCGGACGGCACGTCCTGGTACGCCACCGGCACCAGCCAGCGGTCGATGGCCGCGGCGCCGACGGAGGTGTGGGCCGGGCTGGTGCTGGCCGGGAACGGGCCGCCGTGGTGCTGGGCGCGGGTCACCGCGACGCCCGTGGGCCAGCCGTTGACCACCAGCCGCCCCGCGCGCCGTGCCGCCACCGGCAGCAGCGCGCGGGCCGCATCGATGTCCTCCGGCCGATCGCGGTCCAGCTGGACGCTGACGGTCAGGCTGCCCTCGACGCCTCCGAGTCGGGTCCGGGTACGGTCGGCGTCACCGTCGACCACGACCACGCCGACCGGCCCGAAGCGCTCCTGACCGAAGACCTCCGGCGCGCGGTCGTACGCCGCGCCGTCGACGGCGAAGACCGTGGGCGTCGCCGCCCACGGCCCCTTGCCGGGACGGCCTTCGGCCAGCACCCGCACGTCGTCCCGGCCGCGCAGCTCGGCGACCGCGGCCGCCCACGCGTCGTGGATCCGGGCGGAGAGCATCGGTCCGCCGTCGGTCCCCGCGACCGACTCTGCCAGCGCACCCATTAGTGATGCGTCATCAGGAACGAACATCAGTCCGGGGTTGGTGCAGAACTGACCCACCCCCTGGGTCAGCGAGGCCGCGTAGCCGGAGGCCACCTCCGCCGCGCGGGACCGGGCCGCGCCCGGTAGGACGACGACCGGGTTGACGGAGCCGAGCTCACCGTGGAAAGGAACCGGCACCGGTCGCTCGGCGCAGAGCCGGGCCAGGGCCAGTCCGCCACGCGTGGAGCCGGTGAACCCGACGGCGGTGACGGCCGGGTGCCCGATCACGGCGGCCCCGGCCGCGAAGCCGTGCACGATGTCGAAGACCGGCGGCGCACCAACCTCCGCGAGGGCGGCCTTGACCAGCTCGGCGGTGCGCCGCGAGGTCCCGGGGTGGGCCTCGTGCGCCTTGACCACCACCGGACATCCGGCGGCCAGTGCTGACGCCGTGTCACCACCGGCCACGGAGAAGGCGAAGGGGAAGTTGGACGCGGCGAAGACGGCAACCAGGCCGGTCGGCTGCTTCACCCGGCGCAGGTCGGGTCGGCCCTCGGCGGCGGGCTCGACGACCCGGCCCAGATACGCGCCCTCGCGCAACACCTCGGCGAAGAGCCGCAGTTGCCCGGTGGTCCGGGCGACCTCGCCGGTCAGTCGCGGCATGCCGAGCGCGGTCTCCGCGTCCGCCAGCCCGGCGAGTTCGTCGCTGTGCGCGTCCAGCGCGGCGGCGACCGCCTCCAGCGCGCGGGCCCGGCCCTCGCGCGAGGTCCCCGCCCAGACGGACGCGGTCGCGTCCAGGTCGGCGCAGATCCGGTCGACCTCGGCGGCCGAGGTCGCCGGCACGGGCGCGCCGACCGGCTCTCCGGTCCGCGGGTCGTACCCCTGGACGTGCGGTTCCTGGTCGGTCCGGGACGTGCTGTGCGTCATCGCAGGTGTCTCCTCAGTGCCGGTCGAGCCTGGTCAGTGCCGGTCAAGTCTGGGCCGATCGAGTCCGGGCCGGTCGGATCAGGGCCGGTCGCGCCGGTCGGCGTCGAGATCGGGGAAGGTGAACTGGCCACCCACATAACGGTAGACCGGGTCGTCCGCAGGCGGCTCGCCGTGTTCGGCGAGGACCTCGGCCGCATAGACCTCGGCGTCGTCGGCGGGGCGGTAGCCGAGGGCCCGCGCCTCGTCGAGGGAGACCCAACCGCCGCGTGTGTTGGGCGAGACGCCGTAGACGATCCGGAAGCCCGGCTCCGGCACGGAGAGGCAGGCCTCCAGCAGCCGGGCGCAGTCGTCCGGGGAGAGCCAGGTGGACAGCGCACGCGGGTCGGGCGGTTCGGGGAAGCAGGTCATGATCCGGATGCAGATCACGTCGAGCCCGTAGCGGTGGTGGTAGAGCGCGCCGAGCGCCTCGCCCGCGACCTTCGAGACGCCGTAGTAGGTGTCCGGCAGCGGCGGCGTGTCGGCGGTCAGCGGGTACTCGTCCGGGGTGCGGAAGCCGACGGCGTGGTTGGAGGAGGCGAACACGACGCGCGGCACTCCGGCCCGCCGGGCGGCCTCGAAGACGGTGTAGGTGCCGTTGATGTTGGCGTCCAGGATGTGCTCCCAGGGCGCCTCCAGCGAGATGCCGCCGAGGTGGATCACCGCGTCGACACCGGCGCAGGCCTGCTCCATCGCGGGCAGGTCGGTGACCGACGCCTGGATCAGCTCCTCGTCGCCGGCTCCCGCCGCCCCGGCCGTGCCTGCTGCTCCGGGGGTGAGCGGGGCGATGTCGAGCAGCCGCAGGACGCGGTCGGCGCGGGCCAGCCGGGGCCGGATCAAGGTGCCCACGCCGCCTGCGGCGCCGGTGATGAGAATGCGGGACAAGGTCTCCCCCTCGCGCTGCCGGTGCTGCATCGTCTCGGTCCTGCCTCTCGGCCCTGCCCATGCTCACAGAAGATCAGCTTGTTCACAATGCCAATCCTTGTTCATATATATGGACGCCGCTCCCTTGACCCGGGTCGAATGGCGCGCTTACGCTTTCCCGCGTTCAGATCCATATACGCTGACCATGTACATGGATCTGCTGTGTTCCCGTGCCACCGAAGGGATCCACGACCTTGTCCTCTCCCGCCTCCCGGCCCGACTCCACCCAGCCCCTGGCCGCCCGCCTCGACGGACTGCTCTTCTTCCCGGTCACCGCCTTCGACGACTCCGGCGCCTTCGACCCGGTCGGCTACCAGGGGCATGTGGAGGCGCGGCTGGAGGACGGCCCCGGCGCCGTCTTCGCCGCCTGCGGAACGGGTGAGTTCCCCGCCCTCGCGCCCGCCGAGTACGAGCAGGTGCTGCGGGTCGCCGTCCGTGCGGCGGGCGGCCGGGTCCCGGTCGTCGGCGGCACCGGCTACGGCACCGCGCTCGCCCTCGACTACGCCCGCGCCGCCGAACGCGCGGGTGTGGACGGCCTGTTGGTGCTTCCTCCGTACAGCGCCGACGGCGGCCAGGACGGGCTGCTGCGCCACTACACGGCCCTCGCCGCCGCGACCCCGCTCGACCTCGTCCTCTACCAGCGTGACCAGGTGGCCTTCGCCCCGGACACGGTCGCGGAGTTGGCGACGGTGCCGAACATCGTCGGCTTCAAGGACGGACGCGGCGACCTGGACCTGATGCTCCGTATCGTCAGCGCGGTGCGCACCTCCGGCGTGGGCGAGGACTTCCTCTTCTTCAACGGCATGCCCACCGCCGAGATGACGCAGCAGGCCTATCGGGCGATCGGCGTCCCGCTCTACTCCTCCGCGCTGTTCTGCTTCGCCCCGGACCTCGCCCTCGCCTTCCACCGGGCGCTGGAGAAGGGCGACGCGGCCACACTGACCACGCTCACCGACGTCCTGCTCCGCCCCTACGTCGAGCTGCGCCGCCAACGGCCGGGCTACGCGGTCTCGTTGGTCAAGGCCGCGACCCGTGCGGCCGGGCACGCCGTCGGCGGCGTCCGGGCGCCGCTGACCGAGCCCGAGCCGGAGCACCTGCGCACGCTGCTGGACCTGCTCGCCCGCACCCGCCAGGCGCTCGGGTGAGCGCGGCGGCCGACCCTTGGACCGACATCGGGGCCGTGCCCGTCGGCGCCTACCTCTACCCGTGGGACGTCGTCGAGGACCCGGGCTGTGCGGACCGGGTCGCCGAACTCGGCATCCGCCGGGTCGCCCTGGCCGCCGCGTACCACAGCGTCCGGGCGCTGACGCCGCGTCACCCCGGGCACCGGGTGGTGACCGCGGACCACTCGGCGGTCTACTACCGCCTGGATCCGGCCCGTTGGGCGGACGGCGGAGAGCTCGAGCCCGCCCCGGCTTCCTGGATCGCCGAAGGAGCCTTCGAGCAGGCCGCGGCATCCCTCGCCGAAGCGGGCCTGGAGGTCTACGCCTGGACCGTGCTGGCGCACAACCAGCGCCTGGGGACGCTCCATCCCGACAGCGCGGTGGTCAACGCCTACGGCGACCGCTACCCGTGGGCGCTGTGCGTGTCCTCCCCGGCCGTCCGCCGCTACGGCGCGACGCTGGCGGCCGAGACCGCCGCGCTCCCCCACCTCGCCGGGCTGGAGCTGGAGTCCTGCGGCTGGTACGGCTTCGACCACCTGCACGCCCACGACAAGACCTCCGGCGTCGCCCTGCCGCCCGCCGCCCGCCTGCTCCTCTCGCTCTGCTTCTGCCGATCCTGCGCGGACGGCTACGCCGCCCACGGCGCGGAGCCCTGGCGCCTGCGTCGAGCCGTCCGCGAGTCCCTGGACGAGGTCTTCTCCGGGCGCGCCGGTGGCCGCCCGGACGATGCCACGCTCCCGCCCGAACTCGCTGACGCGGTACGGCGGATGCGCATCGCCACGGCCACCGCGTTCCGCGCCGGAGTGCTGGACGCCGTCCGGGCCGAGCGGCCGGGACTGCCCGTGCTGCTGCACACCCAACCCGACCCGCTCGCCGTCGGCGCGAACCCGGGCGCCGAGCCGGCCACGCTCCACGCCACCGCCGACGGCGCGATCCTGCCCTGCCCGGTGCGCGCGTCGTCCGCACTGGACGCCGTCCGGACGCAGGCGGGGCCCGGACGGCGGGTGGCCGCGACCGTCACGGCGGTGCGCGGCATGGGCGCGGACCTCGACGACCTGCCCGCGTGGTGCGCCGACCTCGTCGCCGCCGGGGCGACCGAACTGCGCTTCTACCATGCCGGATTGGCATCGGCCGCGGACCTTGCGGCGATCCGCGCGGCGGTGGCCGGGCTCACCGCCTGACCACCGCGCCTGACCACCGCCGCGCGCACAGACCGTCAGAAGCGCGGCGTGCGGCGCTCCCAGGCCGGGTCGGCGAGCACCATGCCGACCCGGTCGTCGCGGCTCCGGACGCCGCAGTCGAGGTACTGCTTGTGCAGCCGCTCCAACGCGTCGCGGTCCAACTCGACGCCCAGTCCCGGCCCCTGCGGCACGGCCAGCGACCCGTCCGACCAGATGAGCGCGCCGGGCCGGACCACGTCCTCGCGCTGCCACGGCGAGTGCGTGTCGCAGGCGTAGGTGAGGCCGGGGACGGCGGCGGCCAGGTGCGTCATCGCGGCCAGGGAGATGCCGAGATGCGTGTTGGAGTGCATGGAGAGGTCCCAGCCGAAGGTCTCGCAGATGCCCGCCAGCTTCAGGCTGGCCCGGAAGCCGCCCCAGTAGTGATGGTCCGTCAGCACGATGGCGACCGAGTTGAGCGCGGCGGCCTCCGGTACCTCCGCGAAGGAGGTGACGCACATGTTGGTGGCCAGCGGCAGCGAGGTCGACCTGGCCACCTCCGCCATGCCGGGGTTGCCGCCGGTGGGGTCCTCCAGGTACTCCAGCAGGCCCTCCAGCCGGGGCGCGATCCGCTTGGACGTCGCCACCGACCAGTTGGCGTTCGGGTCCAGCCGCAGCGGATGCTCGGGGAAGGCCGCCCGCAGCGCCTCGATCGCCTCGACCTCCGCCTCGGGCTCGAAGACACCGCCCTTGAGCTTGAGCGAGCGGAAGCCGTAGGTGTCCACCAGCCGACGGGCCTGGGCCACGATCCCGTCGGGGTCGAGCGCCGCGCCCCAGTCGTCGTCCGGGTAGCCGTCGGGGGCCGCGCCTTCGGGGTGCGCCGCCCAGCGGTAGAAGAGGTAGGCGCTGAACGGGACGGACTCCCGCACCGGGCCGCCGAGCAGGTCGCAGACCCGCAGACCGGTGGCCTTGCCCTGCGCGTCGTAGCAGGCGACCTCGAAGGCCCCGACCGTCTGCGCCACGGACTTCTCGCGCGACGCGGCGCCGATCAGGTCCGTCATGCCGACCGAGTCGACCGAGCCGCCCAGCGCCTTCGCCACGCGCGTACCGATGCCGTTGAGGTCGAACACCGAGAGCCCGACCAGCGCGGGCGCGGCGGCGCGGAGGTTGGCGAGCGTCGGGTCGTCTCCGTAGGCCTCGCCGAGGCCGGTGATCCCGGCGTCGGTGTGCAGTTCGATGACGGCCCGCAGCTGGTACGGCTGATGCACGCCGGAGGCGTTGAGCAACGGCGGGTCGAGCACCGCCACGGGCGTGACGACGACGTCGGTGACCTTGGGAGTACGCAACGACTGCCCCTTACGGCTGTATTCAGACATATGAACGCATCACATGGATATGAACAGCCTAGAACTGTGCCTCCGCCTGGGCAATGCCTGAGCCGTCGAGCAGTGCCGAAGCCGTCCAGCAGTGCCTGACCCGTCGGGGAACTCAGAGGTGCCGCGTCGCCAGCGCCAGCCGCTCCCGCGCGCCGATCAGCGCGTCCCGGATCATCTGCTCCCGCCCCGGCGTCAGCCGGGCGACCGGGACCGAGCAGCTGACCGCGTCGCGGGCCGGGGTGCGGTAGGGGATGTCGACCGCGAAGCAGCACAGCCCCAGGGTGTTCTCCTCCCGGTCCATCGCGTAGCCGCGCTCGCGGACCGTCCGCAGGTCCTCGATCAGCGCGGCGCGGGTGGTGTGGGTCCGCTCGGTCATCGGCTCCAACCGCTCGGGCAGCATCCGCTCCAGCTCGGCGTCGTCGTAGGTGGCGAGCAACGCCTTGCCCAGGGACGTCGCGTACGCGGGCAGCCGCCGGCCGACGCGGGTGAACGGGCGCAGGTAGTGCTGCGAGGCGCGGGTGGCCAGGTAGACGACGTCGGTGCCGTCCAGCCGGGCCAGGTGGATGGTCTCGGTGGTGTCGTCGGCGAGCCGGTCCAGCACCGGCCTGGTCGCGGCGACCACCTCGTCGCCGTCGATGTACGAGGTGCCGACCAGCAGCGCGCGCATGCCGATCCCGTAGCGGGTGCCGGTGACGTCGGTCTCCACCCAGCCGAGCTCGACCAGGGTGCGCAGCAGCATGTAGAGGCTGGACTTGGGGTAGCCCAGCGCCTCCTGGACCTCGGCCAGACTGTGCAGCCCGGGGCGTCCGGCGAAGAACTCCAGCAACTCGACCGTGCGCACCGCGGACTTGACGTTCGCACCGCCGCTCGCAGCGGTGGTTGCGGCGGTGCTGGACTGCGCCATCGAACGGCCCCCTCGGATTCGTACAGGTCTTCTGGAGAAGTTCACACACATGGACTGCGTTCAGCATAGACCGGAGTAGATGTTCATGCATATGAACTCTGTCCAACTCCTTGACTGGCTTCGGAAGAAGCCCTGTCATGTCATCCATGGACGAGACCGACGGGACAGACCCGACGACGATCCGTCGCGCGCAGCTGACGCGCCGACACCTCCTCAGCACCGGCGCCGCGGTGACCGGCGCCGCCCTCCTCGGCGCGGCTGCAGCCGCCGGACCGGCCGACGCCGCCGCTCCCCCTGCAACGCCGTCCCCGACTCCGACTCCGGCGACCACTCCGGCGCCCACTCCGACGTCGGACCCGTTCGACCAGCTGCGCGGCGTCTGGTCCGACATCCTCACCGGCGGCAGCGCGGTCGATCCGAGCGACCCCGACTACGCCGCCGCGATCGCGACCGTCGACGCCACGGCAGCGGCGGACATCGCGCTCTACGACGACTCCCCGAGCCCGGCGTCCGTCTACACCGACCTGCCGTTCACCCACGTCGAGAACGCCAGCGCCACCTACGCCCGGCTGCTGGCCGCCGCCGTCGCCTGGGGAACGCCCGGTTCGCGCTACCACCAGGACCCGGCCGTGGCGGCCCGACTGGTCCAGGCGCTGCGGCTGATCGGCACGGCGTACTACAACCCGTCCTCGGCCGAGGTCGGCAACTGGTACCACTGGGAGATCGCCGCACCGCAGAACCTGGTCAACACCTGCGCCGTACTCGGCACCCAGGTCCCGAGCGCCGATCTCACCTCCTACGTCGCCACCGTGGCCCACTTCGTGCCGGACCCCACCCACCAGCAGCAGGGCACCGTGGTCAGCACCGGGGCCAACCGCTCCGACCTGTGCCAGATCACCATCCTGCGCGGCATCCTGGCCAAGGACGGCACGCTGATCGCTCTCGGCCGCGACAAGCTCTCCGACATCTACCCCTACGTCACCGCCTCCGACGGCTACTACCGCGACGGGGGCTACATCCAGCACGGCAGCGTGGCCTACAACGGACACTACGCGTACGTGCTGCTGAACGACCTGAGCCAGCTGTCGCTGCTGCTGACCGGCTCGTCCTGGCCGATCAGCGACCCGGGCTTCGCGGTGATCCTCGACTCCGTCGACCTGACCTACGCGCCGTACATGTACGACGGGTTGGTGATGGACGTGGTGCGCGGCCGGTTCCTCTCCCGGCAGGGCGAGACCGACCACGACGCGGGGCACGACATCACCGAGGCGGTGCTGCGGCTGATCCCGGTCGGCTCGCGGGAGCAGCAGAAGCGCTGGAAGGCGCTGGCCAAGGGCTGGATCACCCGCGAGAGCTTCGCGCCGATCAGGGCCACCGCCTCGCCCGCCCGGATGGCGCTGGTCAAGTCGGTGCTGGACGACCCCTTGGTCCACCCGGCGCGGCAGGGGCCGAACCACGTCCAGCAGCCGTCGATCGAGCGCGCGGTCCACCGGCGCGAGGGCTGGGGTTGGGCGGTCGCGCTCTCCAGCGGCCGGATCGCCCGGCTGGAGGCGATCAACGGCGAGAACCAGCGCGGCTGGCACACCGGCGACGGCGCGACCTACCTCTACACGAACGACAACGGCCACTACACGGACAACTACTGGCCCACCGTCGACTGCACCCGGCTCCCCGGCGTCACCGCCGACACGCTGCCGCTCCCGAACAGCGCGGGCAACGGCACCTTGCCGCCGACCACCTGGGCGGGCGGCGCGGTGTTGGACGACCGGTGGGGCGCGGTCGGCCTGGACCTGGTGCCGTACGGCTCACCGCTGCGGGCGCGAAAGTCCTGGTTCTGCCTCGACGACTGCGTGGTGGCACTCGGCGCGGGCATCACCGGCAGCTCCGGCCACACCGTCGAGACCACGCTGGAGAACCGCAACCTGCACCCGACGGGCACCAACCGGCTGACCGTCGACGGCACCGCGCAGTCGACCGCACTCGGCTGGACGGCGGCGTTCCCGGCCGGCTCGGGCTGGGCGCACCTGGACGGCGTCGGCGGCTACGTCCAGCTGCCGGGCGGGACGTCGGACGGCACCGTGCTGCGCGCGCTGCGCGAACAGCGGACCGGCGCCTGGGCCGACATCGACAACGGCCCCAGCACCGGCGGAACCTCCACGCCCTACACCAACACCTACCTCACGCTCTGGCTCGACCACGGCGTGAACCCGACCGACGCGCAGTACGCCTACGTCCTGCTGCCCGGCGCGGACGCCCGCACCACCGCGCGGCGGGCGGCCCGTCCGCTGGTCGAGGTGCCGGCCAACTCGGCCGACCTGCAGGCGATCCGGGACCGGCAGCAGGACCTGACGGCGGCCAACTTCTTCACCGCCGGCACGGGCGTCGGCCTCACGGTCAGCGGTCCCGCCTCGGTGCTGGTGCGGCGCAGAGGAGCCGCGCTCTCGGTCGCGATGAGCGACCCCACCTGCACCCAGTCCACGCTCACCGTCACCGTGACCGGCTTCGGCCGGATCCGCGGCGGCTTCGGCGACGACCCAGGCGTCCGGGTCCGGGTGGCCGACGGCGCAGCGACGATCACGCTGGACCTCGCCCAGGGCCTGCCAGGCACCACCCGCACCGCCCGGCTCCGCCTGTGAGAGAACGGGTTCGGACCCCCGGCGGCGGTCAGAACTTGTCCGCCGCCGAGAGGATCGCCTCGCGGATGCGGACGTAGGTCCCGCAGCGGCAGATGTTCCGGATCTCGTCGAAGTCCGCGTCGCCGATCTCGTGGCCTGCGGCGCGCGCCTCCAGGACCTTGGCGACGGCCGCCATGATCTGCCCCGGCTGGCAGTAGCCGCACTGCGGGACGTCCATCTCCAGCCAGGCCTCCTGCATCGGGTGCAGGTCCTTGCCCACGGTGGCGGGCAGGCCCTCGATGGTGGTGACCTCGTCCGTCGACGCCACGTCGGAGACGGGGATGCAGCAGAGGTTCACCGCCTTGCCGTTGAGGTGGCTGGTGCACGCCTGGCAGACGCCGAGCCCGCAGCCGTACTTGGGCCCCCGCACGCCCAGGATGTCGCGCAGCACCCAGAGCAGGCGCACGTCGTCCTCGACGTCCACGGTGACCTGCTTACCGTTGAGGACGAAGGTGTGCTGGGGCATGAACGGAACTCTCCTTGTTCAGATCGTTCGAAGCAGGGCTGACGAGCCGTCAGTACGCGCGGCTGAGGCCGTCGGTGGGCGACTGCGGGATCGGCGGCACGGTGGGCAGCGGCGTGAAGCCCAGCGGCTGGTCGTGGTTGATCGGGAAGGTGGTGGGAAACGTCCCGGTCGCCCGCGCGTAGGCGCACGCCACGGCCGCCATCGACGCCGCCACACCGAACTCGCCGGCGCCGCCCGGCTGGCCGGTGGTCGGCGGCATCACCACGATCTCCAGGTCGTTCGGGACGTTCCACTGCCGGGTGTAGAAGTAGTTGTCCCAACTCCCCTCCTGGAAGACGCCGTTCGTAAGGTGCAGGGAGGAGCTCAGGGTCAGCGCGATGCCGTCCATGATGCCGCCCATCATCTGCGCCTTCAGGCCCAGCGGGTTGACGGCCAGGCCGACGTCGACGGCGCAGACCGCCTTGGTCACCCGCGGCCCGGTGTACGCGTCCGGGATCTTCCGGTCGACGGTCGCCGCCGTGCAGTCGATCTCCACCAGCATCGCGACGAAGCCGTGGTACTCCGCGTGCAGCGCGATGCCCTGGGCGGTGCCGGGGGCCATCGTCCGGCCCCAGTCGCCCTGCCGGGCCACCGTGTCCAGCACCGCGATCGCCCGCTGGTCCTTGAGGAAGGAGCGGCGGAACGCGTACGGGTCCTGGTTCATCGCGGCGGCCAGCTTGTCGACCACCAACTCCTGGGCGCAGCGCACGTTGGGCGAGTAGATGTTGCGCATGCTGCCGGTGTTGAAGCCCTTGTCGACCTCGCTGAGCAGCTGCGTCGTCACGCCGAAGTTGTAGGGCGTCTGCTGGGTCAGCTCGAAGATGGTCTCCGAGAAGCCGATGTCGCCGACCGGGAGCTTGGCGACCAGCGCGGTGATGATCTCACCGAGCCCGTGACTGAAGTCGGTCGCCACCGAGGTGTGTCGCTGCTCGTAACTGATCACCTCGCCGAGCGAGTAGGTCGCCCGGACCCGGGAGGTCGACATCGGGTGGCTGCGGCCCTGCCGGAAGTCGTCGGTGCGGTGCCACATCAGCCGGACCGGCTTGCCCATGGCCTTCGAGATCTCGGCCGCCTCGCGGGCCGCGTCGAAGAAGAGCTTGCGCCCGAACGACCCGCCGCCCTGGACCACGTGGACGGTGACCGCCGAGACCGGCAGACCGAGGTCGGCCGCGATCGCCTCCTGCGCCACGATGGGCGACTTGAGCGAGGCCCAGATCTCCGCCCGGTCCGAACGGACGTCGGCGACCGCGCAGTTGGGCTCCAGCGCGCTGTTGCTGGCGAAGTGGAAGGTGAACCGCTCGTCGACCGCCTGCGTCAGCAGCGGCAACGGCGGTACGACCAGCGGCAGTTCGGCGGCGGCCAGCTCGGCGAGCACGGTGGCGTCCGAGGAGTGGTCCTCCGTCCCCGGGCCCCAGGTGACCTGCAGCGCACGCACCGCGTCGATGCACTGCCCGAAGGTCGCGCCGCGCACGGCGACGCCGGTGGAGATCACGGCCACGTCGGTGATCCCGGGCATGGCCAGCACGGCGCCCTGGTTCTGCACCGAGACGACCGTGCCGTTGATCGTCGGCGGACGGCACACCATGCTCGGAAGCGCGCCCTCGACCTGCAGGTCCATCGCGAACTGCTTGCGTCCGGTGACCGCGTCCAGCGCGTCGATCCGGCCCTGCGGCGTACCGACGAGGGTGAAGTCCTTGGCGTCCTTGAGCGTGACCGAGACCGCCGTCGTGCTCACCGAGGCTGCCGCCGTGGCGAGCTGACCGTACGTCATCTTCGCGCCGCTGGCTGCGGTCACCACGCCGAGGGCGGTGGTCAGCGTGTCGATCGGCTCGGCGAGCGCCAGCGCGGCGGCGTTGAGCAACCGCCCGCGCGCGATCGCGGCGGCGACCCGGATCGGGGTGAAGGTGGAGATGGTGGTGTTGGACCCACCGGTCAGCTGGTTGAAGAGCAGCTCCGGCCGGGCGTCGGCCAGGGTGATCCGGACCTGGCTCAGCGGGATGTCCAGCTCCTCAGCCACGATCATGGCGCTGGAGGTGGTGATGCCCTGCCCGACCTCGGCGCGGGGCAGGGCAAGCGTGGCGGTCCCGTCGGTGCCGAGCTGGATGCTGATCAGATTGGCCGTGGGCAGGGCCGCATCGGTCAGCATGTCGTTGAGGTCGTAGATCTCGGACGGCTCCGGCAGGGACGGGATGCCCGCCTCCGGGAGGCCCGACTCGGGCACGGCCGCGGAGGCGCGCTGCGGCGCCGCGACGCTCTCGCCGAACTGCGCGGCGACGGTCAGCGTCGACGCGGCGAGGACGTATCCCAGAAAGGTCCGCCGCCCGACACCCGGCGCCCCACTCCGCCCGTCCGTCCCCTGGTCGCCCATCAACGCCCCTCCGGCTTCGTCCACTTGACCCTGTTCCCACCCGTGCGACCCGATCCGAGCCGTACGCGCCGTGCGCCTCTTACGCGCCAGTAAGGTGTCGAACCTGGAGCTTTGCACAGTTGACGGCGTCGCGCCACGGCCCGTGCGATCTTCGGTCCGGCTCGGCGAAGTTCAACACGTGCCAGGCCCGCGGCCCTGGCTGTGATAGGCACGACCCGGGCCACCGCCGTGTCGTGAAGAGGGGAGCCGTCCGTGGACGACCGCGAGGAACTGAGCAGGCGCTTCGAGGAACAGCGGCCCCGGCTGCGGGCCGTCGCCTACCGGATGCTCGGCTCGCTCGCGGAGGCCGAGGACGCGGTCCAGGAGGCCTGGTTGCGGCTGGACCGGGCCGTGAACCGGACGGAGCAGGACCCCGAGGCCGAGCCGGTGGAGAACCTGGCGGGCTGGCTGACCACCACGGTCGGGCGCATCTGCCTGAACCTGCTGCGCTCACGCGAGCGCCGCCGCGAGGACGCCCTGGACGCGGCCGTGGTCGAACCCGCCGTCGGCCGTGAGGCCGCGCCGGAGCAGCGCCCGGCCGATCCGGAGCAGGAGGCGCTGCTGGCCGACGAGGTCAGCCTGGCCATGCTGGTGGTGCTGGACACACTCACCCCGGCCGAGCGGTTCGCCTTCGTGCTGCACGACATGTTCGCCGTCCCCTTCGACGACATCAGCCCGATGATGGAGCGCACCTCGGCCTCCGTCCGGCAGTTGGCCAGCCGGGCGCGGCGCCGGGTCAAGGGCGTCACCGTCGTCCCGCAGCCGGATCCGGACCGGCGACGGGAGGTGGTGTCGGCGTATCTGACGGCCTGTCGCGGCGGGGACTTCGAGGCGCTGGTCACCCTGCTGGACCCGGACGTGGTCATCCGCGCCGACGCGGCGGCCGGCCCGACCCCGCATCCGATCTCGCTCAGCGGCGCGCGGATCGTCGCCAAGGCGGCGCTCGGTTCCAAGGAGCGCGCCCAAGTCACCGAGGAGGCGCTGGTCGACGGCGGCTACGGGCTGGTCATGGCGCCGCTCGGCCGAATCGCGGTCGTGCTGACCTTCGGCTTCACCGAGGGCCCGGACGCACGGATCACCGGGATCAACGTGATCGGCGAGCCGGAGCAACTGCGGAAGTTGGAGCTTGGCGTCCTCGATCTCCCTGAGCCGTCAGAGAGCTGACACCCGGTCAGTTCCCTTGATCCAGGCCTCGGCGCGCAACCGCTTCAGCGTCTCGACGTCGGCGGCGTGCCCGAAGCCGGGCGCGGCGCTGCGGTCGGGCGTCTCCAGGATCAGCGGCACCCCGTCCGTCGCGGGGTGCCGGAACAGCTCCCGGAACGGCTCCGCGCCGATGTGGCCGTCGCCGATGTTGGCGTGCCGGTCCTTGCGCGCGCCGACCACGTCCTTGGAGTCGTTGGCGTGGATCAGCTTCAGCCGCCCCGGACCGAAGACCTCCTCCAGCAGGTCCAGCGCCTCCGTCACGCCGCCGGGCGCGGCCAGGTCGTGCCCGGCCGCGAAAGCGTGGCAGGTGTCCAGGCAGACGCCGAGCCGGGGATGGCGGTCCAGCGCGTCGGCGTAGGCGGCCAGGTCCTCGATCCGCGAGCAGAGCGACTGGCCCTGACCGGCCGTCGGCTCCAGCAGCAGCCAGGGCACCGCCTCGCCGCCCTGCAGCTCGTCCAACTCGTCCAACTCGTCCAAGAGCGGCCGCACGTCCGCGCGGACCTGGGCCATCGCCTCGGCCCGGCGCGATCCGCCGTCCGCGGTGCGGCCGACCGCCGAGCCGGTGTGGACCACCACGCCCAGCGCGCCGATCGCGTGCGCGCGCAGCAGTGAGTGCCGCAGCGAGTCGGTGGACCGCTCACGGGTCGCGGCCGTGTCCGAACCGAAGTTGATGAGGTACGGCGCGTGCACGTACGCGGGGATGCCGCGCTCCCGGCAGGCCTCACGGAACGCCCGGTCCTGGGCGGGATCGCCCTCGGGCGTGGCCCAGCCGCGCGGGTTGGCGACGAAGACCTGGACCGCCTCCGCCCCCATCCGCTCCGCGTAGGCGAGCCCGGTCCCGACCAGCCCGCGCCCCGCGACCGGGACGTGCGCCCCGATCGGGTTGCGTCGCCGCGCTGCCGGGTCGACCACGGGGGCGAAGGCAGCTGCGGAGGCGGATGCGGCGGTATTGGTGACGTCGTGCGGGGCGTGCATGCCCGCAGCATCCCACGCTCCGCAGGACGACCGGTTCCCGGGCCCGCCGCATGACGGATACGTGACGGATTCCCCGACCACGGCGTTCGCGGAGACTCGAAGCATCGGAACGAACGAGCCGAACCACCGAGAACCAACCGCAGAGAACCGGAGCCCGAGATGACCGCCTACGCCCTCGCCCTTGTCCACTCCGTCGAGTTCGGCCCGGACATCGTCGACTACCTCCGGCGGATCGACGCCACCCTCGACCCCTTCGGCGGCCGGTTCCTCATCCACGGCGGCAACGTCGAGGCCTTCGAGGGCACCTGGGACGACATCCGCGACGTGATCCTGATCGAGTTCCCGGACGAGGACAACCTCCGCGCCTGGCACGCCTCGCCCGCGTACCAGGAGATCCTGCCGCTGCGCACCCGCCACATGAACGCCGACGCCGCCTTCGTCGCGGGCGTCCCGTCCGGCTACCGAGGCGTCGACTCCCTCGCCCACTGACGGCGAAACGCTCACCCTCACCGAACGGAGACTTCAGGCACGCGTGGTATAGCTGTGCCATGAACGGATCCCTGAGCGCTTCCACGATCCACTTCCCCGGTCACGACGGGGACGAGATCGAGGGCTACCTGGCCCGCCCCGATGGCGACGCTTCGCGCGGCGGCGTGGTGGTCATCCACCACATGCCCGGATACGACCGGGCCACCAAGGAGATCGTCCGGCGCTTCGCCGAGATGGGCTACGACGCCCTCTGCCCCAACCTCTACTCCCGTGAGGCGCCCGGCGCGGCGCCGGACGACGCCGCAGCCGTGGCCCGCGCCAACGGCGGTGTGCCGGACGACCGCCTGGTCGGCGACGTCGGCGGCGCCGCCGCGTACCTGCGGGCGCTGCCGCACTCCAACGGCAAGATCGGCGTGATCGGCTACTGCTCCGGCGGTCGCCAGTCCGTGCTCGCCGCCTGCCACCTCGACCTCCAGGCCGCCGTCGACTGCTACGGCGCGTTCGTCACCCTCGACCCGCCGGCGGACTTCCCGACCTCGGCCCGCTCGCTGGTCTCCCAGCTGCCGCAGCTGCGCGCGCCGCTGCTGGGCCTGTTCGGCGCGGAGGACAAGTTCCCCTCCCCCGACCAGGTCGAGGAGCTGGACCAGCTGCTGACCAAGGACGACAAGCCGCACGAGTTCCACAGCTACGAGGGCGCGGGCCACGCGTTCTTCGCCGTGGACCGTCCGTCGTACAACGTGGCCGCGGTCAACGACGGCTGGGAGCGGATCGCCGCCTTCTACGCCGCCCACCTCGGTAACTGAGCGTTTGAGCAACTGAGCAGGAGTTCGGACCATGTGCACGTACACCACCGTCAAGGCCGAGATCGACGGCAGCGGCAAGGGGCCGGGCGGCTCCTGGCTCCACGTCACGGACGCGACGGTCTACTACGACCACCCCGTCCACGCGATGCACGAGCACACGCTCAACATCGACTTCGCCGACCCGTCCCGTGACCCGGCGTCCCGGGTCGCGCTGGAGCTGACGGCGGAGTCCGCGCGGCGTCTGGTCGCGGCGATCCAGGAGGCGCTGGCGGCGGTTCCGGAGGAACTGCTCACCTGAGCCGACAGGCTGAACCGCCGGGGGTGCGCGTCACGATGCGCACCCCCGGCGTTTTCCTGTGCTTTCTCATCCAGCCTTCATCGATACCGGCCCGCCACCGGGTATCAGCCAGGCAGCACCCCGTCAGCCGGACGGGGGCGAGCAGGGCAGGCGACTGACATGGGACCGTTCGGACCGTATGGACGCTACGGGGGCCCGCACCACGGGGGCCTGTGGATCTTCCCGGTGATCACGATGGTGATCTTCTGGGTGCTGCTGCTGATCATCATCGTGCTGCTGGTCCGCTTCATGGCCCGCCGCTCGCGCTGGAACGCGCAGCAGGCGCACCAGAGCGGACCCGGTACCGCCCCCGGACCGGGCGGCTGGCCCGGCCCGCCGAAGTGGGGTCCGCGCGCCCAGGCCGCGCCCAGCGCGGAACAACTGCTGGCCGAACGCCTGGCCCGCGGCGACATCGAGGTCGACGACTACTACCGCCGCCTCGCCGCCCTCCGCGGCGAACCACCACAGACCGAACCACCGATCCCACCGATACCGCCCGAGCCTCCGGCGACCACCTGACTCCGAACTGCTCCGGCCGAACTCCTACTTGAACCAGTAGCGGACGCCGTGGTGGTAGGAGCAGGTGCCCTGGGAGTGAGCGCTGTAGCTGATCGAGTAGTCACGGCACTGGGCGGTCTCCCACTTGTTCGCCGGACGCTGGCGGTGGGTCCAGCCACAGAGACCTGTGGTGTGGGAGACGCAGCGGTGAGCCGTGTTGGTGGCCGGCAGGCTGCCGCTCGCCGAGGCGGCAGCAGCGGGTGCGAGGGCGAGCGCGGCTGCGGTGGCGACGACGGCTATGGAACGACGGAGCAAGGCATCTCCTCGATGTCCGGATGTGCAGGATCCATGAAGATCATGTGATGAATCTGCACTCTTCCAGACCGCGCACCCCCGCACCGGCGCCGTTGCAACCTCGTGACCTTGGGTTTCCACGAGCGGTTTCCACGAGCGGTTTCCACGAGCCGGCGACCGACGGCTACGCCGAGCCCCGCTCCGCCGTCCCCGCCCGTGCGGCCAACGCCCGGGCCGCGCGCCGGACGCGCCAGGCGTGCGGGACGGGCGGGAACATGCGGCGCCCGAGGCTGCCCGCCTCGTCCTTGGTCCAGCCGAGGTTGTACTGGGCGAAGGCCAGGTTGGCCCGACCGGCCAGCGTCGCGAGCCGGTTGGCGCGCAGATGGGTGCTCACGGACCCGATCCGCACGACGAGCAGCCGGTCGCCGTCGGCGTCGAGCAGCACGATCCAGCGGCGATGGAAGAGCCCGACCTCCTCGACGACCTCGGCCAGGGTCGCGGGCCGGGGTCCGGGGCCCTCCGCCCGGAAGCCGTAGACGACCCCGCGCCGTACCCGGACCCGGAGCAGCTCTCCGTCCCAGTCCAGCGCCGGAAGCCGCTCGGCCGGGAACGGCAACCGGTGCTGCTTCGAGGCGGGATCCAACCGCAGCGGCTTACCCGGCGTGCCCGGCGCCGGCACGTGCTGCTGCGGCAGTTCGCCCCGGACCAGGCTGCGCCGCGGGTCGGCCAGTTCCTCCGTGACCCGGTCCAGCATCGCCGCGCGCCGCAGCTGACGCGGCATCAACCGCCACAGCGGCACGTCCAGCAGGGCGGGAAGGGGCGAGAGCAGCAGCATCCACAGGCCGACGGAGCCGGAGGCACGCGAGAGCTGGCCGAGGTGGTCGTAGCTCGCCATGCTCGCGGTGTCGGGCAGCCCGTCCTGGCGGTACGCGAACCACGCGTTGCCGAGCAGCCCGAAGCACGCACCGTAGAGTGCCGTCACCGACCCACGCCAGCAGACCCGGCGCTGCCGCAACCGCCACCGCAGCGCCGGAAGTTCGGCCCTCGGCGCACGCCAGACCCAGAGCGTCGCGGCGGTCAGCAGCAGGACCACCGCGATCGAGAAGTCCACGTTGTCGAGCGGGTCGGTGTCGTCGCCCGCCGGAAAGCAGAAGCCGATCCCGAGCAGCACGAAGAGGACCACGACCGCGATCCGCGCCCTCCGCCGCCGATACCGCACCCGCGCGCCCACCACCGACGCCAGCCTCCGCCAACTGCCCGCCACGACGCTCCCCTTCGTCCTTCACCGGCCCGCGCGCCTGCCCTCGTGCCTGCCTACGTGGGCCGGCCCGCGATATTCGGATGCCCCGCAGCGGGCCCCTTCCCTACACTCACCACGAACCGAACACACAGGAGACGAGAGGGGCCGGGCCATGCGTCAGCGTAGTGCCGACATGCTCTCCGTCCTCCGCCGGGCCGCCCGGTCCGAGGTGATTCTGGTGTCCTCGTCGCACCGGTCCCGGCTGCGCGGCCGGTACCGGACCCGGTGACGACACCCGCGTCCTGACACTCGAGTTCAGACACCCGAGTTCTGACGCCCGCGTTCAGACGCGTCCCGTCCCGGGCAATCGCGCCGTCCTGTCCAGGTATTCCCTGAAAGGCCAACGGCCGTGCGTACCACCCTGATCAGCAACCTCTCCCGCGTCCGCAACATCGGCATCCTCGCCCATGTGGACGCCGGTAAGACCACCGTCACCGAGCGCGTCCTCTTCCTGACCGGCGCGACCCACAAGCGCGGCGAGGTCCACGACGGCACCACCGTCACCGACTTCGACCCGCAGGAGCGCGACCGCGGCATCACCATCTTCGCCGCGGCGGTCAGCTGCGACTGGGACGGGCACCGGATCAACCTGCTCGACACCCCCGGCCACGTCGACTTCGCCGACGAGGTCGAACGCTCGCTCCGGGTCCTCGACGGCGCGGTTGCGGTCTTCGACGCCGTCGCCGGGGTCGAGCCGCAGAGCGAGTCGGTGTGGCGGCAGGCGGACCGGCACGGCGTGCCGCGGATCGCCTTCGTCAACAAGCTCGACCGCGCCGGGGCCGACCTCGACGCCGCGGTGGACTCCATCCGGCAGCGGCTGCACCCCAACCCGCTGGCGGTGCAACTGCCGATCGGTCAGGAGGACGCGTTCACGGGCGTGGTGGACCTGGTCCGGATGCAGGCGCTGCTCTGGCCGGGCGGCCCGACGGACGGCCCGACGGACGGGACTGCGGGCGGCCCGACGGGCGGAACGGCAGACGGAACGGTGGAGGGCATGCTCGTCACCCCGGTGCCCGAGCAACTGCGGCCGGAGGCCGAGGCCAGGCGTCACCGCCTCGCCGAGGCCGTGGCCGAGCTGCACCCGGTGGCCCTGGAGGAGTTCTGTGCCCTCGGCACCCTCTCCCCCGGGACGCTGAACGCAGCGCTGCGCGACCTCACCCGCAGCGGTGAGGCCGTGGTGGTGCTCTGCGGCTCGGCCTACCGCAACCGCGGCGTCGAGCCGCTGCTGGACGCCGTCGTGGCGTACCTCCCTGCCCCCTCGGACCTCCCGCCGGTCCGGGCTGCCGGGAGCGATGCCGGGGCCACCGACAGCACCGGGGAACGCCCGGCCGATCCGGACGCGCCGCTGGTCGCGCTGGTCTTCAAGGTCCACGCGGCGCCGACGGGACGGCTGACGTTCCTGCGCCTCTACGCGGGGACGCTGCGCCGGGGTGACACCGTGCTCGACACGGCCTCGGGCCGTACCGAGCGGGTGGGCCGGATCCTCCGCGTCCAGGCGGACCGGCATGTCGACGTGGCGCAGGCCGTGGCCGGCGACATCGTCGCCGTGATCGGTCCCCGTTCGGCACGGGCCGGGGCGACCCTGTGCGCGCCGAACGCGCCGCTGGTGCTGGAACCGCCGAGCGTGGCCGTCCCGGTGGTGACGGTCGCGATCGAGCCGCGCCGCTCCGCCGACGCCGACCGACTGGCGACGGCGCTGGCTCGGTTGATCGAGGAGGACCCGTCACTGTCGGTCCGCACCGATCCGGAGACGGGTCAGACGGTGCTGTCCGGGATGGGCGAACTGCACCTGGAGGTGGCGGCTACGAAGATCCGCAGGGAACGGGAGTTGGAGGTGGTCGTGGGCCGCCCGCAGGTGGCCTTCCGCGAGACGGTGACGCGTCCGGTCACCGGGCTGACCTACCGGCACGCCAAACAGGACGGCGGCTCGGGTCAGTTCGCCCAGGTGGTGCTGGACGTCGAACCGGCGGAGCAGGGCGAGGAGTTCGCCTTCTCCTCCGCCGTGGTCGGCGGCCGGGTCCCGCAGGAGTTCGTCCGCGCCGTCGAGGCGGGCTGCCGCGACGCGCTCGCGGACGGTCCCCTCGGCAGCCACCCGGTGACGGGTGTGCGGGTCACCCTGACCGACGGGGCGACCCATGTGAAGGACTCCTCGGAGTTGGCGTTCCGCACCGCCGGACGCCTCGCCCTACGCGAGGCGCTACGGCAGGCCGCGCCGATCCTGCTGGAGCCCGTGGTCGAGGTCACCGTGACCGTCCCGGACGACGCGGTCGGCGCCGTCCTCGGTGATCTGGCCGCCCGACGCGGCCGGGTGACCGGCGGGGCGGCGCGGACGGGCACGGCGGTGGTGACGGCGACGGTGCCGCTGGCCGAGCTCTTCGGCTACGCGACCCGGCTCCGCAGCCGCACCCAGGGCCGCGGCACCTTCACCAGCCGGCCCACCGGCTACGCCCCGGCGCCGTAACGCTGCGTGATCACCGGCCCGCCCCCTCCGACGGGGGCGGGCCGGTGACTTGACGGATTCTCACAAGTTCTCACAAGGTTCACGCATCCACCCCACATCGCCACCCCACACCCGTGCGTGGTGTGACAGACTGCTCACGGTTGGCAACCGGCAGGGTCATTCTGATATGACTTGGACATGTCACTCACGGTCCCTTCCATCCTGGCCGAAGGGCCCGCCGAGCGGGCCCTCGAGTCCCTTGGCCTGCCCCCGTACGCGGCAAGGGTCTACGCCGCGCTGGCCCGCGTCGCGCAGGCCACGGCGGCCGAGTTGTCGGAGGAGGCTCGGGTGCCCCGGCAACGCGTCTACGACGTGCTGGAGTCACTGATCGACCAGGGCCTGGTGACCAAGAGCCCGGCCAAGCCCGCCGTCTTCCACGCAGTGGACCCCCTCGACGCGAGCGCCGTGCTGCTCGGCGCGCAGCGGGAGAACCTGGTCCGGCTGGAGTCGATCGCCGCCGACCTGGTGGCCGACCTGCGCCGGGCCTGGCAGTGCGCCCGCGCCGCCGCCCGCCGCGCGGGACGCCGGGACACGAAGGCCGCCGCCGTCGACGCAGACCGGGACACCGGACGGATCGCGCTGGCGCGCATGGAGCACTGGCGGGACTACGCGATGCACTCGGTCCTGGCCACCGCCCGCCCGCCGTTCGAAGGCCTCGACGACCCGGACTGGATCCGCCGGGTCCGTACGCTGACCGGCTCGGGCGGGATCGTCCGCTGCGTCTACCACTCCGACCTGCTCGACGACCCCGCGCTCGTGCGCCAGGCCGCCGCCTACGTCGCCGCAGGCGAGGAGGCACGGGTCACCGACAGCGTGGAGACCCGGATGATCCTCACCGACAGCGCCCGCGCCCTGCTGACGCTCCCCGCCGCGGACCCGGCGACGGCCGGCGGCCCGGTGCTGTTGATCGATCTCCCGCCCGCCGTCGAGGAGTTGGCGGAGTCGTTCGCCCGCCTCTGGGACCACGCGACACCGTTCGCGGCGTAGCGCCCGCCTGCCCAGCCCGGCCCGGACTGACGTGCGCCGTCCGACGCGCGGCGCGCGGGCCGGGGGCGGGCGCGGGAGAATGGTGCGAGGGGTCTGCCCGTCCATCTGGGAGGACCCGATGAGAAGCCACTCGCGTTACCCCCGCTACGCGGCAACAGCAGCCGCGCTCGCCGCAGGCGCCTTCGTACTCGCGGCCGGAAGCGCGTCCTCGACGCCCAACGCCTCCAGCTCCGCCTCTGCCTACCCGTCGTCCAGTTCGATGTCGTCCACCTCGATGTCGTCCAGTTCCATGCCGTCCAGTTCCATGCCGTCCAGCTCGACGTCGTCCGGTTCCACGTCGTCCAGCCCGATGCCCGCGCCCTCGTCCAGCGGGAGCGGGTCCGGCACGACCACCACCACCCTGCGCCTCTACAGCGTCGCGGAGATGTCCAACCTGTACGCGCCCGACGGGACGGTGGTGACCAACCCGAGCACCGCGCCCACGCTCGGCAGCTACGTGGTGTCCACGGACACCGACTACCTCGGCAACCACACCTCGCACGGCTCCACCGCGGTCGGCACCGACCACCTCTACTGCCTGATCACCAAGGCTCCGGCCACCGCCACCTGCTCGGCCCAGATCGCCATGGCGGACGGGTCGATGCTGATCTCCGACAACTCCACGCAGAACCTGGCGACCAGCCAGAACTCCACTGCCCCGATGACCTTCCCGATCACCAGCGGCACCGGCAGGCTGGCGGGCGCCCACGGCACGGTGACGGTCACCCCGATCGCCAACAGCAGCAACGCCGACTTCACGGTCACCTACACGAAGTGAGCCACCCTCCAGGGGACGGGGCAGCCGCGCGGCTAGGCTCAGGATCATGGAGAAGCTGCGCTGTGCCGTCCTCGACGACTACCAGAACGTCGCACTGACCGCTGCCGACTGGTCCCCCGTCACGGACCGGGTCGAGGTGCGGACGGTGCGTCGGCACATCAGCGACCGCGAGGAGCTGGTCAAGGCCGTAGACGACTGCGAGATCGTCTTCATCATGCGCGAGCGCACGCCGTTCGACGCGGAGCTGTTCGCGCGCCTGCCCCGGCTGCGGTTGCTGGTCACCTCCGGGATGCACAACGCCTCGGTCGACCTCGACGCGGCGGCGCGGCACGGCGTCACCGTCTGCGGGACGGCCGGCTCCGCAGAACCCCCGGCCGAGCTCACCTGGGCGCTGCTGCTGGGCCTGGCCCGGCAGGTCACGACGGAGAACGACGCCCTGCGGTCGGGCGGTCCGTGGCAGCAGACGGTCGGCACGGACCTGTACGGCCGACGGCTCGGCCTGCTCGGGCTCGGCAGGATCGGCTCGCGGGTGGCCAAGGTGGGGCAGGCGTTCGGTATGGAGGTCTCCGCCTGGAGCCAGAACCTCACCGCGGAACGGGCCGGCGCGGAGGGCGTCGCGCTTGCCGCGAGCAAGGAGGAGCTGCTGGAGACCAGCGACTTCCTCTCCGTCCATCTGGTGCTGAGCGAGCGGACCCGCGGCCTTGTCGGCGCGCCCGAGCTGCGGCGGATGCGCCCCACCGCCTACCTGGTCAACACCTCGCGCGCGGCCGTCGTCCACCAGGACGCGCTGGCCCGGGCGCTCCGCGAGGGCTGGATCGCGGGCGCGGCCGTCGACGTGTTCGACATCGAGCCGCTCCCGGCGGACCACCCCTTCCGCACGCTGCCCAACCTGCTGGCGACGCCGCACATCGGCTACGTGACCGAGCGGAACTACACGCGCTTCTTCACCGAGGGAGTCGAGGACATCGCCGCCTTCCTCGACGGCGCACCCGTGCGCACGCTCGGCAAGGGCTGACCGCCCGGACACGGAACGGGCGCCGAGCGCTCAGGAACCCGACCCGCCCGACCCGCGCGACCACCAGTGCCGCTTCGGCCCCCGGTGCGAGACCGGCCCGTCGGTCAACCCCTCCGCACTGGGCGCGTCCGCGTTCGACGGGGCTCCATTCGACGCCCCCGCGTTCGACGCCGCCGACCTCGGCGGCGCGACCGGCCGGCCTGCGGCGTCCTTCGGCGGGTACAGGCCCTCGCGCTCGTACTCGGTGGTGGCGATCACCTCGATCAGCTGGTCCTCGCTCATGTCCTCCGAGCCGGGGACGTGCGGGACCAAGCCCATGAGCACGCCGTCCTGCAGCACCTCGGCCTCCAGGCCCAGCGCGTCGCTGCTGTCCCAGATCGCCTCGCCTTCGTCGTCGGGGAGCAGCACGCGCACCGCGTACGCGTACACGCCGAGGTCGGCGAGGTGGGCCATCACTCCGCGTGCCCGCAACGCGGCCACCAACCGCTCCGCCCGCTCCTGCTCCATCCCGGCACCGCCTCGGTCGACTGGCCCCGTTCCCCACCGTAAGCCGCTCCCGCCCGCACTACCTCCCGCAGCTCCGTCCAGCAGCTACATCCCTCCGGCGACGCGCAGCACCGCGCCCGTGGTGAAGGAGGCGTCGGCCGACATCAACCAGGAGACCGCGCCCGCGATCTCGGCCGGATCGCCCGAGCGCCCCATCGGGATGGTGGACGCCAGCTTGGCGGGACGCTCCGGATCGGCGTGGAACTCGGTCCAAATAACGCCCGGAGCAACGCAGTTGACGCGGATGCCGTCCTGCGCGACCTCCTTGGCCAGCCCGATCGTCATCGCGTCCACGGCCGCCTTCGACGCCGCGTAGTGGACGTACTGGCCGGGGCTGCCGAGGGTAGCCGCGGCCGAGGAGATGTTGACGATCGCGCCGCCGCCGTTCGCGGTCATGTCCCGGATCGCCCGGCGGGCGCAGAGCAGGTAGCCGAGGACGTTGGTGTCCAGCGCGCGGCGCAGGCCGTCCACGTCGGCGTCGGCCAGACGGCCGTTCGGCCCGCTTTCGCCCGCGTTGTTGACCAGCCCCGTCACCGGGCCGAGTTCCCGGGCGGCGGCGTCGAAGAGCGCGTCGACGGCGGCCTCGTCCCCGGTGTCGACCGCGACGGTCAGCGCGCGGCGTCCCGCGCCGCGGACGGCGTCGGCGACCTTCTCGGCGGCGGCCCGGTCGGAGCGGTAACCGACGACGATGTCGTGACCGTCGACGGCGAGCCGTTCGCAGATCGCCGCGCCGATGCCACGGCTTCCGCCGGTGACCACTGTGACCTGCTGCTTCGCGTCCTGCGTCGCGTCCTGCATCGCGTACCTCCGCGGCCGAGTCGATCTTTCTCGGCCCCAGAGTTCCACAGATGAGTTCCACAGATGCTCCGGCTGCCGGGATCTGACTGCTGATCGACCCCCGGCTCAGTCCGCGGCGGCTCAGTCCGCGGCCAGGTACTCCTTGACCAGCTTCTTCGGCGCGCGGTCCAGCCAGGCCTCGGTGATCAGTTCCGTCAGCTCCTGGACGTCGATGTGGTCGAGCTGGACCAGGACCGCCGGGTAGCCGTCGAAGTGCGGGGTGGTGAAGTAGACGTCGCCGCCCTGCTCGACCAGCGCCGTCTTGACGCCGAGATCGGGCACCCGGACGCCCAGGACCGGCCCTTCCGGCGCCGCCGCGCCGAGCGCGGCCAGGTCGGTGGAGCGCAGCGGGCGCTCCCAGACGAACCCCTTGTCCCCGACCCACCAGTGCGCATGGTCGCGCGAGGGGCGCTCGCTGGTGCCGGGCAGCCCGAGCGCGATCCGGCGGACGTCGTCCCAGGTCGCCATGGAGCGAGTCTAGGTCCGTCCGACCGGCCGCGCCCGGGCCGCAGCTCCGGACTCCGGAGTGCGCGTCAGCCGCGCTTGCCGCCGAGGAAACCGCGTCGGCCGCTGTCCTCCGGCGCAGTCACGGGCTTCACCGCACCGTTGTCGGCCTTGGCCTTCCCCTCGCCCTTGCCCTTCTCGATCGCGGACCTGTCGACCGGGGACTGGTCAGCCTGGGGCTTGTCGATCATGGCCTTGTCAACAGTGAGCGCGCGGGCCAGGGCGACCACGTCGTCCAGCGGCCGGTGCACGGCGGCGATGCGCAGCGCGCTCTCCACGGCGGCGACGGCGGGCCCGTCCGCCAGTGAGCCGACCAGGAACGCGACATCCGCTATCGGCCGGTGGACCACCGCCGCACACAGGATCTCGTGTCCTCTCGCCTGTTGAGCGCCGTCGAGTGACGCAAGTAGTCGCGACACGTCCTCCAACGGGCGGCCTGCGGCGATCGCGCAGGCCGGGCTCGGTGAGCCCATCTCACCCGCGGAGTCGAGGATCGCGAAGAGCTGTGCCACCTCCTCCACCGGCCGGTTCGCAACAGCGGTGTGGACCAGCGAGGCGGCCCAGTCGTGCCCGGGAGGGGCGGTGACGACGTCGGCGGAGGTCTGGCCGCTGGAGGTCTGGCCGGTGGTGGTCTGGGCGTTGGACGACGGGGTGAGCGAGAGAGCGCGTGCCACGGTACTACTCCAGTGTGTGCAGTGATTCCGCAGCGTCCCTGCGGAAACGCCCGTCCCGAGCTCGGAGGGTTTCCGGGGTTCCGCAGACGAACGCTCCCACCAGAGTCTCCGCCACCCAGCCGGGCGAACCACCCCGGACGGCCATGTGGGGGAACCGTCTCGGCGCGTCGGCCGGCCGGCCGAGGCGGCGTCAGTACCGGGCGTTCATCGCCGAGCGGACTTCGTCCAGCGTGGCGTCGGCCACGGCGTTGGCGCGCGCGTTGCCGCGCCGCAGCACCTCCCGCACGGCGTCACGGTCCCGGGCGAGCTCGGCACGGCGCGCCCGGATCGGGGCGAGGTGGCCGTTGACGGCGTCGGTGACCCGCCGCTTCAGCGCCGCCGCGCCGCCGTCGCCGATCTCCTCGGCGACCTGGTGCGGATCGACGTCCTCGCAGAGCGCGGCCAGCAGCACCAGGGACGAGACCGCAGGGCGGCCGACGGGGTCGTAGCTGATCCGACGGTCGGCGTCGGTGACCGCACCGCGGATCAGCTTGGCCGTCTCGTCCGCGGTCGCCGCCAGCGAGACCGCGTTGCCCCGGCTCTTGCTCATCTTGGTGCCGTCGGTCCCCAGCAGCAGCGGCGCTGCGGAGAGCTGCGCCTCCGGCTCGGGAAAGACGGGCTCTGCGGCAGAGGCGTAGCGCTCGTTGAAGCGCCGTGCCACGGTCCGGGTGACCTCCAGATGTGGCAGCTGGTCCTGCCCGACCGGAACAACGGACGCCTTGCAGAAGAGGATGTCGGCCGCCTGGTGCACGGGATAGGTGAACATCAGTCCGCTGACGGCATGTTGGCGCGAGTGGGCGATCTCGTCCTTGACCGTCGGGTTGCGGCGCAGCTCCGCGACGGAGACCAGGCTGAGGAACGGCAGCAGCAGCTGGTTGAGGGCCGGGACGGCACTGTGCGTGAAGATCGTGGCGCGCTCGGGGTCGATGCCGACGGCGAGGTAGTCGAGGACCAGCTCCTCGACATGGCCGGGCAGGTCCTCGGCGACGTCGCGATCGGTGATCACCTGGTAGTCCGCGATCACGACGAAGAGGTCCGCGCCCTGCCGCTGGAGCGCGACGCGATTGCGCAAGGTGCCGAAGTAGTGCCCCAGGTGCAGCCGACCGGTGGGACGGTCGCCGGTGAGCACGCGGGTGGCGGTGGCGGTGCTGGTCATGGTTTCTCCCGGTGGTGTCGCTGGGCGGTGCGGATGGCAGGGGCCGTAGGACGGCGGGCCACCCGCGCCTGGGAAACCGGGACCGGGGAAACCGAAGGGCCGTCCAGACGGACGGCCCTGGCATGCGTACTGGGCATGCGTGCGTGAGGGTCGGCCGCTCCTAGAAGGAGCGCCACCAACCCAGCGATGTCGTACGCACGCACGAAGAACGATGCATGGGGCAAGCATAGCGTCCGGGGCCCGGCGGGGTTCGGACTTCCGAGGTGCGCCGGGAACTCACGGCCCGCAGGCTGGAGTCGTCGAGGGACGTTTCCGCGGCAGGAGAGGCGGGCCCACAGCGTGGCATCGAGCGAAGCGGTCGGCATCGAGGTGGTCGGCGTGGACAAGCCGGACGACCTCAACGTCGTCATCGGCCAGTCCCACTTCATCAAGACCGTCGAGGACCTGCACGAGGCGCTGGTCGGCATCAGTCCGCACCTGCGCTTCGGTCTGGCCTTCTGCGAGGCCTCCGGCCCACGCCTGGTCCGCCGTTCCGGCAACGACGCCGAGCTGACCGCGCTGGCCGTCGCCAACGCGACGGCGATCGGGGCCGGGCACTGCTTCGTCCTGCTGCTCCGCGAGGGCTACCCGGTCAACGTGCTCAACGCGATCAAGGCCGTGCCGGAGGTCTGCAGCCTCTACTGCGCGACCGCCAACCCGGTCCAGGTACTGGTCGCGGTGACCGGGCAGGGCCGCGGCATCGTGGGCGTGGTCGACGGCGAGCCGCCGCTCGGTGAGGAGACCGAGACCGACGTCGCCGCGCGCAAGCAGCTGCTCAGGACGATCGGCTACAAACTCTAAAGGCTCTGAAAGCTCTGAGCCGGCCCGGTGAGGTCACGGCGCAGGCGCCGGGAGATGGTCGCTCAGGTAGGTCAGGCACGCCGGGAGCAGCCGGACCCAGGTGGTGAAGTTGTGCCCGCCGGTGTCGACTGTCGCCTCGGCGACCGTGGTCGGCGGGCGCACCAGCGCGGCGAAGGACCGGGCGAGCGCGTAGGTGTCGCCGTCCTGCTTGCTGCTGGCCAGCATCAGCGCCACCGGCGGCGCGGGCAGGTTCTGCATCCGCCAGCTCAGGTCGGCCTCGTTGCGCCGCAGTTGGCTGCCGCCGAAGAGGTCGCCGGTGGTCACGTCCTCGGCCGCCTTGAAGTAGCCGGAGAGGGAGGCCGCGGTGGCGTAGAGGGCGGGGTTGCGCATCGCGAGCTTGAGCGCGCAGTAACCGCCGGTCGAGTCACCCATCGCGCTGAAGCCACGACCGTCGGTGCGGACCCGGTACGAGTTCTCCACGTCCAACGGCACGTCAGCGGTGAAGTAGGTCTCCGCCTGCGGGCCGTTCGGGATGTCCTCGCACTCGCTGTCCCTGGGCATGGACGGTGACGGCTGCATCAGCACCTGGATCATCGGCTTGATCCTCCCCTGCTGGATCAGCTGCAGCTCGATCGAGGGGTACTGGAGCTTGGTCACCAGGTTGGTGGCCTCGCCGGGGAACCCGGTCATGGCCACCAGCGCCGGGAACCGGTCCTTGGCGTAGGCGGGTTGGAAGTACTGCGGCGGCAGGTAGACATAGCCGTCGGTGGTCAGACCGGTGACCGTGCCGGGGATGCGGACCCGCTCCAGCTTGCCCACCTTGGCGGGGTCGAGCAGACCGATACCCGCCGAGGCGACGGTGACCGGGCCCAGCACCTGCACCTGCGCCCCGGCCGGTCCGTGCGGACCGGAGCCGGAGTGCCCCGACGTGCCCGACGGACCAGACCCCACCGTGACCGGGCCCTTCGCCCCGATGCCCAGCAGATCGGACCAACTGCCGTAGAACGAGAAGGAGTCGTTGATCCAGATCCCGAGCGTGCAGAGCAGGAGCACCTGCGTCACCACGATCGTCCCGATCCGGCCCAGGAGCGCCCACCAGCGACGCCGGGCGAGGCGGGGCCAGATCCAGACGGTTCCCACGACCGAGAGCACGGTCAGCACCATCCCGAGGATCAGCACCCCGCTGCCGGTCAGCGACACGACGCTCCCGCTCCTCCGGTCCTTCGCTCTCGGTTCCAGCCGCCGCTAGTGCGGCGCTGCGGTCGGCTCCAGGACGAAGACCGGGATCTGACGGTCCGTCTTGAGCTGGTAGTCGGCGTAGTCCGGGAACGCCGCGACGGCCCGCTCCCACCACTGCGCCTTCTCCTCGCCGGTGACCTCACGGGCCGTCATGTCCTGGACGACCGTGGCGTCCCGGAGCTCGACGTGCGGGTCGGCCTTCAGGTTCCAGTACCAGACCGGGTGCTTCGGCGCACCGCCCTGGGAGGCGACCACAGCGTAGCTGCCGTCGTGCTCGACCCGCATCAGCGGGGTCTTCCTGAGCTTGCCGCTCTTCACACCGCGCGAGGTCAGCAGGATCACCGACATCCCACGCATGGACATGCCCTTCGCCCCGCCCGAGGACTCGATCTCCTCGACCTGGTTGCGCACCCATTCGGTCGGGCTCGGCTCGTACTCACCGTTCAGCGGCATGCGCTTCCGTCCCCTCGCGATCGTCGGAACGTGATGGTTCCGATACTGACGATACTGACGGTCCCATCTTCCACCCGGCCCGTCCGCTCCGTCAGTCCCTCCGGCCACGACACGCGTCGGCGTACAGCTTCCGTACTTCCGACCGGATGTCGAATCGTCGAGCTGTCCGCAAGCCGGACAGGCCCTAGGCCCTGTCTGACAATTCCCGCCGGGCCCGACCCGCCTGGCACGGCCTCCCCCGGCCTTCGGCTAGGGGGTGCCCCCACGCTGCGTTGTCGAATCGCCCAAGTACGGCCCAGCACGAGGGCGATCCTCCGCCTTGCAGCTGACCGCGCCAGCCGACCCGGGCTGATCCGACGGGAATTGTCAGACAGGCCCTAGCCCAGGCAGATGATCAGCAGCTGGATCGCGCACGCGGGGCCGGGGGTCCCGGTGGACCCGAGCGGAACGGTGACGCCGGGCGTGGGCAGCTGGCTCGGCAGGCCGGGGATGTAGGTCGGGCTGGCGGGGCCGGTCGGCGCGGGCGTCGGTCGGCCAGGCGTCGGGACGCGCGACGGCAGGGGCGTCGGGTTGCTCCCGCCCGCGCCGGTGGGCACGGCGCCGGTGGGCAGGGCAGGTGTCGGCGAGCCGGTGAGCAGGCTGGTCGGCACGCCGGACGGTGTGTCGTCCGGCGTCGCGTCGGCGACGGCTGCCACCGGTGCGGCGTTGGGGGTCTGAGTGGCCGTCAGGCCGGGGGCGGTTCCGTAGCCGCCGACGGTCGGGTTCTGCGGCGCGTCGACGTTCGGGGGCAGGCCGACCAACGGGCCCGACGAGGAGGGCAACGAACCCCCGGCCGCACTCGCCTGCCCGGTGCCGGCCCCGGCTCCGGCGACGGCGCTCATCACGGCGAATCCGAGCCCGGCCGCCAGCAGCGCGGGGGCGACCTTCCGCGCACCCGCCTGCCGCACCGGCCGTCGCGCGTGGCTGATCGGGACGCGCGGGCGTCCGGCCCGGAACACCGACGCGTCCGGGGGGGACGGGAGCGGGCGCATCGTCACCCTCGGCCGCGGTGGCTCGACCGGCGTCGGCACCTCGGGCAGGGTCCGGGCATCGGCGCCGCAGCCCGCGCAGGAGAACGCGCCGTTGAGATAGCGATGACAGGGCGGGCAGAACCTCATGACGGGCCTCCGCGCGGCGCGGGACGGGAATGCGGGACGGGGATGAAGAGTGGCGCCACCAGGGACTGTTCCAGCGACACGATCTTCACAGTCGCAGCCGCCTCGGCGAAGGACCGCAATCTCGCCCGAACTCCTCACGGCCACCAGGCTGAGCTGGTAATCTCCCGGGCTCTGCAGACAGTTCGCGGGTCCGGGGGCAGGATGAGCCTGTCCTGCCGTCCACCCCGAGGATCCGCCATGGCGCACGCGACCGAGCACACCGACGCAGAACGCCCCGCCGCAAAACACCCCGCCACAGAACACGCCGACGCCGGCGCGGACTTCTCGCTCTTCGACCCCCGGTTCCGCGCGGACCCCTACCCCGGCTACGCGCGCCTGCACGCCGCCGGTCGGCTGCGCCGGACCGCGTTCGGCGCGTGGATCTCGCCCTCCTACCGCGTATGCGCACAGGTGCTGCGCGACCCGCGCTTCGGACGTGCCGAACTGCCGGACGACGGCCGTACCCGCTCCTTCCTCGCGCTCAATCCGCCGGACCACACCCGCCTGCGCCGCCTGGCCGCCAAGGCGTTCACGCCGCGGCTGATCGAGGGCCTGCGCCCGCGCATCGAGGAGTTGGCGGAACAGCTGCTCGACGAGGCGCTGCGGCACGACGAGTTCGACCTGGTCGCGACGTTCGCCCACCCGCTGCCGGTGATCGTGATCAGCGAGCTGCTGGGCGTGCCGACGCAGGACCGCGACCGGTTCACCGCCTGGTCCGACACCCTGGCCCGCGCGCTGGGGCCGGAGTACCTGCTGCCGCCGGACGCGCTGGCCGAGATCGACAGCGTCCGTGAGCAGTTCGAGGCGTACTTCCGCGAACTGGCCGCGCAGCGCCGTGTTCGGCCGACCGACGACCTGCTCAGCGCCCTGGTCGCGGTCTGCGACGAGGGCGAGGTGCTCTCCGAGGCAGAGCTGATCGCCACCTGCATCCTGCTGCTCATCGCCGGGCACGAGACCACGGTCAACCTGATCGCCAACGGCACGCTGGCGCTGCTGCGCGAGCCGGAGCAGCTGGCCTGGTTCCGCGCCCATCCGGAGGCCGCTCCCGCCGTGGTGGAGGAGTTGCTCCGCTTCGACCCGCCGGTCCAACTGACCATGCGCACGGCACTGGAGGACGCCGACGTCGAGGGCACCCCGATCGCGGCGGGCGAGCAGATCCTGCTGGTGATCGGCGCGGCCAACCGCGACCCCGAGGCCTACGCCGACCCCGACCGCCTCGACTTCGCCCGCGCGGACGCGACCGACCGCCACCTCGCCTTCGGCCTCGGCATCCACTTCTGCCTGGGCGCGGCACTGGCCCGGATGGAGGGTCAGATCGCGCTCGCCGCCTTCGCCCGACGGGTGCGCGAGCCGGAGCTCGCGACGGACGAGGTGCCCTACCGGGACAACCTCATCCTGCGCGGCCCGGCCTCGCTGCCCGTCAAGCACCGGCGAGCCTGAGCACCCGCGAGACTGAGCCCGCGAGGTGACGGCCTGTCAGTCCAGCCGGGCGTCAAAGGCCAGCGACTCCGCCAGCTCCTCCACCCGCCGCTCCGGCAGGCCGCGCGCGGTGAACCAGGCCCCGACGTTGCGCACGTCGCGCTCCAGGAAGGCGCGTCCGCGCGGGTTGGCGATGACGTCGACGATCTGGGGCACGTCGATGATCACCAACCGGCCCTCGTGCACCAGGATGTTGTAGGCGCTGAGGTCCCCGTGCGCGTAGCCGTCCCGGGCGAGCAGCGAGAGGCTGTGCCCGAGCTGCTCCCAGAGGTCGTCGAGGTCGGCCTCCTCCGGCCGCACCTGGGCGAGCCGCGGGGCGGCGGCGCCTTCGGCATCGCCGATGAACTCCATCAGGATCTCCGTGCCCATGATCTGCACCGGGTACGGCACGGCCGCACCGGCCTGCCAGAGCCGCGACAGCGCGGCGAACTCGGCTGCCGCCCACTGCCCGGCGATGGCCTGCTTGCCGAACTCGGTGCGCTTGGACATGGCCCGGCTGACCCGGGACTCCTTGTGCGCGCGGCCCTCCAGATAGCCGGAGTCGCGGTGGAAGAGGCGGTGCCGGCCGTCGCGGTAGCGCTTGGCGGCCATCAGGGTGCGGCAGTCGGTCCCGGGGACGCCGCGTTCGAGGAGGAAGACGTCAGCCTCCTTGCCGGTCTTGAGAATGCCGAACTCCGTGTCCACGGCCGCGAGTTCGGTGACCACCCAGTCAGGGCGCGGCTCGGGGCCCTTCTCGGTGGGCGTGGACCGGTCCCAGGTCGACCAGCGGTCGCCCTCGGGCGGCAGCTCGGCGGACGTGGCGGACACGGCGAATGTGCCGGACTCGTCGGACGCAGACTCATCGTCCGCACCCGGCAGCCAGTCGTGAGGGAAGTCGTAGGCGATCGCGTACTCGGCGTCGCGGTCACGGCCGCGGCGGGACATACGCACGAAGGAGTGGTCGTCGCTGTCGGCAAAGCGCTTGCGCACGGAAAGGTCTCCTGCTGGAGGGCCCGCCGGAGCGCATGGAAGTGACGCGGATTCAGCCGGCGAGCGGGTGACGAGGGAAGGCGTCTGGCGCGCATACGAAGGCGCGCCGCACGAAGGCGACAACCACTGCTACGCACCTCCTCGCCGTACTCACTCACTCACATCTGCAGGAACGTCAGCCATCGTAACGAGCGGCGCCGGCGGCGCAACCGAATTAACCTCGCGACTCCCGCGCGCGCCGCCTCCCGCCCTCCGCTCCGCGCCGCTAGCGTCGAGGGAAGCCCCGCCCGTGCCGTCGAAACCCGTGCCGTCGAAAGCAGGCGATTGTGAAACGCTCCCTCGTCGTGGCCGTCTCTCTCGCCGCGCTCACCGCTGGATGCTCTTCGAGCGGCTCGACGTCAGCGTCCACCTCCCCGCCCGCGTCGACCGCTGCCACGAGCGCGATCGCGAGCACAGGCACAGGCACGAACGTCACGGTGAAGGAGACCGAGTTCAAACTCACCCTCTCCACCACGGCGTTCAAGCCCGGCGCCTACACCTTCGTCGCCCAGAACGCCGGGACCGTCTCGCACGCGCTGGCGATCTCCGGTCCCGGCGTCCCGACGCACCAGACGCCGATCCTTTCGCCCGGCGGCAAGGCCGACCTCTCGGTCACCCTGAAGCCGGGCAGCTACGAACTCTGGTGCCCGGTCGACGGCCACAAGGCCCTCGGCATGGACACCCACATCACCGTCTCCTGAGAGCTCCTATTCCGCCGCGTGCGGGAGCTTGGCCGCGATCAGGTCCATCACCGACGCGTCGGTGAGCGTCGTGGTGTCCCCGAGGGCGCGGTCCTCGGCGACGTCCTTCAGCAGCCGTCGCATGATCTTGCCGGACCGGGTCTTGGGCAGCTCCTGAACCACCTGGATCTGCCGCGGCTTGGCGATCGGCCCGATCTCCTTGGCGACATGCGCCTGGAGCGTCTCGACGAGCGTGGGGACCTCCTCGTTCCCGCCGCGCAGGATGACGAAGGCGACAATGCGCTGGCCCGTCGTCTCGTCCGCCGCGCCGACCACTGCGGCCTCGGCCACCGCCGGGTGGGAGACCAGCGCCGACTCGACCTCGGTGGTCGAGATGTTGTGCCCGGAGACGAGCATGATGTCGTCGACCCGGCCCAGCAGCCAGATGTCGCCGTCCTCGTCCTTCTTGGCACCGTCGCCCGCGAAGTAGTAGCCCTGGTCGGCGAAGCGCGCCCAGTACGTCTCCCGGAACCGCTCGTCGTCGCCCCAGATGCCGCGCAGCATCGACGGCCACGGCTGGTCGATCACCAGCAGTCCGCCGCTGCCGTTGGGCACCGGCTTGCCGTCGATGTCCACCACCTCGGCGGAGATCCCCGGCAGCGGGGTCATCGCCGAACCCGGCTTGGTGGCGGTGACGCCCGGCAGTGGGCTGATCATCATCGCCCCGGTCTCGGTCTGCCACCAGGTGTCGACGATCGGGCAGCGGTCGCGGCCGATGTTCTCCCGGTACCAGATCCACGCCTCGGGGTTGATCGGCTCGCCGACGGAGCCGAGCACCCGCAGCGAGGAGAGGTCGAACCGGGCCGGGATCTCGTCGCCCCACTTCATGAAGGTGCGGATGGCGGTGGGCGCGGTGTAGATGAGCGTCACGCCGTAGCGGTCGACGTTCTCCCAGAACCGGCCCTTGTCCGGGGTGTCCGGGGTGCCCTCGTAGAGCACGCTGGTGGCCCGGTTGGCCAACGGCCCGTAGACGATGTAGGAGTGGCCGGTCACCCAGCCCACGTCCGCCGTGCACCAGAAGACGTCGGTGTCCGGCTTGAGATCGAAGACGGCGTTGTGGGTGAAGGCGACCTGGGTCAGGTACCCGCCGGTGGTGTGCAGGATGCCCTTCGGCTTCCCCGTGGTGCCGGAGGTGTAGAGGATGAAGAGCGGGTGCTCGGAGTCGAACGACTCCGGGGTGTGCCGGTCGGACTGACGCTCCATCAGCTCGTCCCACCACAGGTCGCGGCCCTCGGTCCAGGGCACCTCCTGGCCGGTGCGGCGGACCACGATCACGTGCTCGATGCTGCCGGCGACGCCGCTGGACTCGCCGGCCCCGCCCGCGCCGACTGCCTCGTCGGCGTTCGGCTTGAGCGGCACCAACGCGCCGCGGCGGTTGTACCCGTCCGCGGTGATCAGCACCTTGGCCCGGGCGTCGTCGATCCGCGAGCGCAGCGCGCTCGGCGAGAACGCCGCGAAGACCACCGAGTGCGGCGCACCGATGCGGGCGCAGGCCAGCATCGCGACGACCGTCTCCGGGATCATCGGCATGTAGATGGCGACCCGGTCCCCCGCCCGGACGCCGAGTTCGGTCAGCGCGTTGGCCGCCTTGGACACCTCGCGCTGGAGTTCCGCGTAGGTGACGGAGCGTCGGTCGCCGGGCTCGCCCTCGAAGTGGAAGGCCACCTGGTCTCCGTGGCCCGCCTCGACGTGCCGGTCGACGCAGTTGTAGGCGACGTTGAGCCGTCCCCCGACGAACCAGCGGGCGAAGGGCGCGCCGCTCCAGTCGAGGACCTCGGTCCACTCCTGGTCCCAGTGCAGCCGTCGGGCCTGCTCCGCCCAGAAGGCGAGCCGGTCCGCGCGGGCGGCCTGGTAGGCGTCCGCGCGGACGTTGGCGGCCTCGGCGAGCGCAGCGGGCGGCTGGAACCGCCGCCCCTCGTGGAGCAGGTTGGACAGCGTCTCCTGCGCCGCCCCTTGCGCTGTCCCCTTTGCTGCCTCTTCCGCAGCCATGGTGAGTTCCTCCTTGGGACGACGGACTCTTGGCGACGACGAGCTCGTCGGGGCGACCGGGTGTCAGCGCTCCAACGGCGGGATGGGCAGCACGGTGCGCTTGTGCTGGGCGTTCACGACGGTCGCGGCGGATGCGTAGAACGCGGCGGCGGCCGTGAAGATGCCGATCCACCCGCCCACCTTGATCATCGTGTCCGGCACGGGCACGCCGTTCTGGAAGTAGCCGATGCCCAGGAAGAGGAAGGCCAGCGTCAGCAGCGCGAGGACGACGACCACCGCGAGGTTGGTGCGCAACGCGGCGAGGGTCAGGTAGGCGCTGATGATGCACCAGCCGATCAGGTAGAGACCGATCGCCTGGTGGACGTCTCCGGTGCGCAGGGTGACATGGGTGATGATCCACCAGTAGGACAGCCAGAACGCGCCGTACGAGCAGAAGGCCATCAGGCCGAAGGTGTTGCCCCGCCGCCATTCGAGGATGCCGGCCACGAACTGCGCCAGACCGCCGTAGAACGCGGCCAGGCCCAGCACGACGAGGATCGCGCCGGTCTCCTTGATGATGTTGGCGTTGACGAACGACAGCACCAGGGTGGTCAGCGCGAAGCCGGCCAGCCCGAGCGGCGCCGGATCGGCGTACGCGGGCGCGGGGGTGTTCGTCGTCAGCGGGCTGGACGACGAGCCGGATGACGCGGTGGGGGTTTCGTTGCTCATGACCGTGCTCCTTCCAAGAGGCTCGATCAGGACGTCGCACAGGACGTCACGAAAATCACAGTACGGCTGCTTTTGCCCCCCGTACAGCTGACAAACACGGACGCTTTTATGTTTCGAAAGCACCCCTTCTGACCAGCGGAAACGTTTCCTCGGCAGAAAGCGGGCGCGCAGACCCGGCCCGGCACCTCCCCGGCACCGGCAGGCCGCCGGAAATTCCGGACAGCGAAACCCGCGGATCTGCGATGATCACGCCGGAGGAAACCCATGCACCGTCTGTTCAGTCCTTACCGCTCCGTCTTGCGCATACCCGGCACCAGGTCGCTGTTCGCCGTCGCCCTGCTGGCACGCGTCCCGTCGACGGCCAAAGGGATGCTGCTGACCCTGCACATCGTGCTCGACCTGCACCGCGGCTACGGCGCCGCAGGCCTGGCCGCGATGGCGCTGACCATAGGCGTGGCGGCGGGCAGCCCGGTGCTGGGCCGGATGGTGGACCGGCACGGGGTGCGGCCGGTGCTGGTGGTCACCGGGCTGGCCGAGAGCGTCTTCTGGCTGGCCGCACCGTTCCTCCCGTACGACGCGCTGCTCCCGGCCACCCTGGTCGGCGGGCTGGTCGCGGTGCCGGTCTTCCCGGCGATCCGGCAGGCCGTCTCGGTGCACGTTCCGGGCGGGCAGCGGCGGCAGGCGTTCGCGCTGGACTCGATGATCGTCGAGGTCGCCTACATGATCGGCCCCGCCGTCGCCGTCCTCGTGGTCACCGGCCTGCACCGGGCCGAGCCGGCCATGCTGGCCATCGGCGTGCTGACGCTGGCCGGCGCCGCCGCGCTCTGGCCGCTCGGCCGCATCCTCACCCCGGGCCTGCCCGGCGCCGAGGCGGCGTCGACAGCCACCGAGACCGTCAAGGGCGGACGCCCGTTCTGGCTGCACCCGGGGCTACTGCTGACGCTGGCCGTCTGCATGTCGGCCAACCTGGTGCTCTCCGGCACCGAGGTCTCCGTGGTGGCGTCGCTGCGTGCGGTCGGGCAGACCCAGTGGGCGGGCGTGACCATCATCGCCTGGTGCACCGCCTCCCTGATCGGCGGCTTCTGGCACGGGACGACGGCCAAGCCGCTGCGGCTGCCGGTGCTGATGCTGATGCTGGGTCTGGGCACCGTCCCGATCGGTGTCGTCGCCGCCCACGGCTGGACCTGGGCCGCGCTGGCGCTGCTGCCAGCGGGCCTGGTCTGCGCGCCCACGATCGCGTCGACGGCCGAGGCCATCAGCCGGTCGGTCCCGGAGTCGGCACGCGGTCAGGCCATGGGCCTGCAGGGCTCCGCGCTGACGCTGGGCGGCTCGCTGGGCGCGCCGCTGGCGGGCTCGGTCATCGACCACTCGTCCCCCGTCTGGGGCTTCGTCGTGGCCGGCCTGATCGGCACCGTTCTCGCCGGGCTGGCCCTCGCCTACCGCCCGCGTGCTGCGGCTCCGGGGGGCGTTGTGGCCGCGCCCGCGGACGTTGCGACGGACGCCGTCCCGAACGCCGTGGCGGAGCCTGTCGCCACGTGAGGATCACTCGCTACCCTCGCTACCCCAGGATCGCGCTGAGGTCGTAGCCGACCGGCTCGTCCAACTGGGTGTAGTCGCAGCTCTCCGGGGACCGGTCCGGACGCCACCGCTTGAACTGCGTGGTGTGCCGGAACCGGTCCCCCTGCATGTGGTCGTAGCCGACCTCGATCACCCGCTCCGGCCGCAGCGGCACCCAGGACAGGTCCTTGGTGCCGGTCCAGCGGCTGGTCGCGCCCGGCAGCCGCGAGCTCGCCTGGGCGTCCTCGTCCTGCCACGCGGCCCACGGATGGCCCTCGGCCGTCCCCATCCGCAGCGGCGCGAGCTCCTCGACCAGCTCCGCGCGCCGCTTCATCGGGAACGAGGCGCAGACGCCGACGTGCTGCAGCCGCCCGTCCGCGTCGTGCAGGCCGAGCAGCAGCGAGCCGACCACCGGTCCGCTCTTGTGCTCGCGGTAGCCGGCCACCACGCAGTCGGCGGTGCGCTCGTGCTTGATCTTGAACATCTGCCGCTGGTCCGGCGCGTAGGGCAGGTCCAGCGGCTTGGCCACCACGCCGTCCAGGCCCGCGCCCTCGTACCGCTCGAACCACTGCTGCGCCTCCGCCTGGTCCAGGGTCGCGGGCGCGAGGTGCAGCGGTGGCTCGGTCCCGGCGAGGACCTGCTCCAGCTCGGCGCGGCGCTCGCGCTGCGGGGCGTCCAGCAGGCTGCGGTCCCCCAGCGCCAGCAGGTCGAACGCGACGAACGAGGCGGGCGTCCGCTCCGAGAGCAGCTTGACCCGGGAGGCCGCCGGATGGATCCGCTCCGTCAGCGCGTCGAAGTCCAGCCGGTCGCCGCGGACCAGCACGATCTCCCCGTCCAGCACGCAGCGCTGCGGCAGCTGCCGTTCCAGCTCGCGGACCAGCTCGGGGAAGTAACGCGTCAGCGGCTTGCCGGTGCGGGAGCCGATCACCGTCTCCGGCCCGTCGCGGTGGACGATGGCACGGAAGCCGTCCCACTTGGCCTCGTAGAGCATCCCCGGCGGGATCGCCTTGACGGACTTGGCCAGCATCGGCTTGACCGGCGGCATCACGGGCAGGTCCATGAGCCGATTCTGCTGCCTGGGTCCGGTCTCCGCAGTCCCGGCTCCGCCCGACAGGCGCACTCCCGACAGGCGCAGCCCCGAAGGCCGCCCTACGGTGGACGTCATGGCGGACGCGCTGGAGCTCGAGATCGGCGGGCGCGCGGTGCGCGTGACCCACCCGGACAAGGTGTACTTCCCCGAGACCGGCTACACCAAGCTGGACGTGGCCCGCTACTTCGAGGCCGTCCAGGACGGCGCGCTGCGCGCGGTCCGCGACCGGCCGACGACGCTGCAGCGCTTCGTCGACGGCATCGGCGGCGAGGCCTTCTACCAGAAGCGCGTCCCGCGCGACCTGCCCGACTGGATTCCGAGCACTCGGGTGACCTTCCCCAGCGGCCGGCCGGCGGACGAGATGTGCCCGACCGAGCCGGCCGCCGTGCTCTGGGCGGTCAACCGCGGCTGCCTCACCTTCCACCCGTGGCCGGTCCGCAGCTCCGACACCGACCACCCCGACGAGCTCCGTATCGACCTCGACCCGCAGCCGGGCACCGACTTCACCGACGCGGTCCACGCCGCGCACCGGCTCCGCGAGGTGCTCGGCGAACTCGGCCTGACCGGTTGGCCGAAGACCTCCGGCGGTCGCGGCCTGCACGTCTTCGTCCCGATCCGCCCGGAGTGGACCTTCGTCGAGGTACGGCGCGCGGTGATCGCCATCGGGCGGGAGCTGGAACGCCGGATGCCCGAGAGGGTCACCACCGCGTGGTGGAAGGAGGAGCGCGGCAGCCGGATCTTCGTCGACTTCAACCAGACCGCCCGCGACCGCACCATCGCCTCCGCGTACTCGGTCCGCCCGCACCCCAACGCCCCCGTCTCCGCACCCCTGCGCTGGGAGGAGCTGGACGCGGCCCGCCCCGACCGGTTCGACATCGTCACCATGCCGCGCCGCTACGCCGAACTCGGCGACGTCCACGCGGACATGGAGGACCACGCCTTCGACCTGACGGCGGCTCTGGAGCTGGCCCGGCAGGACGAGGAGGAGCGCGGCCTGGGCGACATGCCGTACCCACCCGAGTACCCGAAGATGCCGGGCGAGCCCAAGCGGGTCCAGCCGAGCCGCGCCCGCTCGGACACGTAGATGGCCGTGCACCGCGTCGGACTCGTCGTCCACCAGGGCCGTGCCGCCGCCAGGGACGCCGCACAGACCGTGCGGGCCTGGTGCGCGGCGCACGGCCTGCCGTGCACCGACATCGACGTCTGGGCGGACCACCACCGGCGCTCCGGCCGCGACGAGTCGCACGCGGCCGGAGACCCGGACCTGGTCGTCACCCTGGGCGGGGACGGGACGTTCCTGCGCGGCGCACGGATCGCCGTGAAGACCTCGGCCAGCGTGCTCGGCGTCGACCTGGGCCACGTCGGCTTCCTCACCGAGGTGCCCGCCCACGACGTCACCGCCGCCCTGGACGCCGTCCACACCGGCCACGCCCTGGTCGAGGAACGCATGACCTTGACCATGCGGGCGTCCAGGCCACCCGAGCTGCCGAAGGAGCTGGAGTCCTTCCTCCACTTCGGTCGCGGTCCTGCCCTGCCGCCCCCACCGGTGCGGCCGGAGAGCACCGAAGGCGGCGGCTGGGGGATGGCCCTGGACGTCAACGCCCTCAACGACGTCGTCGTGGAGAAGCTCGCCCGGGACCGCCAGGTCAGTGCCGGCGTCTACATCTCCGGCCGACTGCTGGCCGCCTACTCGGCCGACGCCCTGGTGGTCGCCACGCCCACCGGTTCCACCGCCTACTCCTTCTCGGCCGGGGGTCCGGTGCTCTCCCCGCACATGGACGCCGTCGTGTTCACGCCGATCGCACCCCACATGACCTTCAACCGCAGTGTCGTGGCAGCCCCCGACGAGCCGGTCGCGCTGCGCATCCTGCCGCACTCCGGCCGGGCGGTGGTCACCATCGACGGCCAGTTGCGCGGGGTGCTCGACCCCGGCGACTGGATCGGCGTCTACCGCGCCCCGCAACGGGTCCGGTTGATCCGCATCCACCCGACCGACTTCTACGGCCGCCTGCGGGACCGGTTCCAGCTCACCGACGCGCCCGCGACGGCTTCTGACGGGGAGTCGGCGCCGTTCTTCTTCCGCCCCGACTCCCCCGTCCCACCGGACCTGGCCGACCTGCGCCTGCTGCCTCCGACCGCGGCCCGCTAGCTGTATTGATCCGCAGCGTTGTTGACTCGGCTGATGGGGGTTTGGCCTCCGAGTGCGGTGTGACAGCGATGGTAGTTGTAGCGGTGGAGGA